>DBPO01000023.1:4934-5658 GCA_002304915.1 Verrucomicrobia bacterium UBA1418 | reverse complement strand
GGGCGGGAAGACGACGGCTTGCACTTTTTTGCGGCCCCACCGGCGGGCTTCCTGATGGGTGTTGTGGTACAAGTCGAGCCGGTGACGCCCTTTGATGTCGCCGCCGCGGTCTTCAACAACGCCGTAGCCGTAGCCGGGGATATAAAATACCGTGCCGAAAGGATAATAACGGGTGTCGGCGGCCAGGGTGCCCGGTTTGGCTTTTGTGCCGCTGGCCGTGATGCCGACGGCTTTGGGCTTGCCGGCATGGCGTCCTTTGGAGTGAACGGGTTGGCGCAGCAAATTGTATTTCCAGTCGCAGCAGATGCCGCAGGAGCAGTAGGCGGTGGTTTCGATGGTGACATAGCGCCCGCGGATGATGCCGTCCTGTGGCTCAAAATCGTGGAATAGCAACGTGCAGGCGCCCAGCAAAAGGGCAACAACCAAGGCAACCGTAAGGATGACCAGCTTACTGCGCATATCAGCAACGGATACTACCATGCCGCACAATCCGTGGAATGACAAATAGATTTATCCGGAGGGCGAAATTTGGCAGGATGGGGGAGAGGTCGGAATGTCGGATATCGTTGTTCAAGAATGGGCGCAGCCGGGCGAGCCGTTTCGGTTGGTGGCCGTAGAGGTTGGGGAAATCCACTGGCCGGATTATCTGCCGGTGGCGGCGTGCGAGCGATTGGTGCGTTTTGCGGACCCGATGGCGCAGGCGCGGGCGGGGGCTTCTGAATGG
>DBPO01000023.1:0-4925 GCA_002304915.1 Verrucomicrobia bacterium UBA1418 | reverse complement strand
AGCAATGGCAAGCCGATTCTGGCCGGTGGCGCGGCGGAGTGGGGATTCAATTTGTCTCATGCGGGGCAATATGCGGTGGCGGTTCTGGCGCGCGATGCGGATGTGGGCGTGGATTTGGAGAGCACCCGGCGCCCGGCCGATTGCGAGCGGCTGGCGCAGCGTGTTTTTTCGGCCAGCGAGCAGGCATGCGTGGCGGAAGGCGGGCGGCGCACCTTTTTTATGTTATGGAGCCAAAAGGAAGCCTTGATGAAGGCGTTGGGGTGCGGCTGGGCCGATGGGAAGATTCAGCGTCGAACGGCTTTGGAGCCGGTGGCGTATCAACTGGAGCCGACTACAGGCGCGCGAATCTGGGCGCGCACCATTTTGGATGGCGCTTATACGCTGGCGGTTGCGATGCTGCCTCGTTGAGCGGGCGGGCGGCGGCGGGCATCACGACTCGACGGCCGCAATCGTGGCATCCAGACATGCCTGAATCATGGTGTCCGGGGGGGGCGGGATCAGGCCGGAAGTCATGAGCAACTGAAGCGTGCGTTGGGCCTCGGCAATATCTTTGCGCGCCATTTGCAACACCACATCGGGGGTGAGCGGGCGTTGCGCCACGCCATCCGCCACGGCTTGCGCGGCAACGGCGGCGGCGGTTTCCGCGAAGACGTCCTGATCGTCCATGGTCGGCATGATGCGCTCGGGGGACAAGCCCTGACGTTCGGCAAACGCGGCAATGGCGCGGGCGGCCGCGAGCGCCATGGTGTCGGTAATTTGGCGCGCGCGCACCAGGAGGGTTCCCTTGAGAATGCCGGGGAATCCCAGCGAGTTGTTGACCTGATTGGGGAAGTCTCCGCGTCCGGTGGCAACGATTGAGGCGCCGGCCTGATGCGCTTCGTGCGGGTAGATTTCCGGGGTGGGATTGGCGCAGGCAAAGACGATGGGTTGCGGGGCCATGGCGCGGATCCATTCGGGTTGAATCATTCCAGGGCCGGGGCGTGAGAGAGAAATCAAGAGGTCTGCGTGAGACAGTGCGCCGGGGAGATCGCGGATGCGGTTGGGATTTGTGGTTTGGCAGAGTTCCCATTTGCGCGCATGGCGCGAGTCAGCGGCGATGTCGTCACGGCCCGTATGCAGGCCGCCACGGGAATCCAATAAAACCATTCGTGCCGGGTCCGCGCCCGCCAGCATCAGCAGGCGCGCGATGGTGGTATTCGAGGCGCCGGCCCCGTTGAGAACGATGCGGCAGGCGGGCAGTTCTTTGCCAACCATTTTCAGGGCGTTGAAAACCGCCGCCAAGGTGACGCAGCCGGTTCCCTGGGCATCGTCGTGCCAAACGGGGATGGCGCAATCGGCGCGCAAGCTGTCGAGCACGTGGTAGCAGTTGGGCTGGCTAATATCTTCCAAATTGATGGCGCCGAATGAGGGCGCGAGGCGTCGGAGGGCGTCCACCAGAATATCCGGGTCATGTTCGCCGGCGGCATTTCGACTGTCGAGGCAGATGGGCACGGCATCCACGCCGCCGAGGATTTTCATGAGGTAGGCTTTGCCTTCCATGACGCCGAGGCCGCCCGGCGGCGTGACGTTGCCATCGCCGAGCACGCGCGTGGAGTCTGTGGCTACGGCCACGACGTTGCCGCGCCAGGATAAATCGTAGGACAGTTCCTGGCGGTCGCGGATGCCGGTGGAAACGGATGAAACTCCGGGGGTGTACCACACGTTGAGCCACGACTGGTCGGGGAGGGGGGCTCGCGGGATGATTTGGATTTTGCCGGCGTAGAAGCGATGGGCTTCCAGCGCCAGCTTCTGAAAGAAGATGGTTTGTGCACGAGCCTTTTGGCTGGCATCCCAGTTGGCGGGGAAGCAGTGACTGATATTGGAAAGTTGAGATTCCATCATGACGGGGTCAATGTAGCTGGTTTGCTTCCGAATTGCAAAAGAACCGGCTGGTTGCCCAGCCGGTTCTGCAAATAGAATTATCTTTGGCGTTAGAACGAGAGAACAGCGCGGCCCATGCCGTAGAAGTCTTCGTTCAGGCCGGAAGAGCTGCCGCCATAGCCCATGAGGCTGATGTATTTGTTGACCTTGTAGGCCAAGCCGAGGTGTCCACGGAAGGACGCGCTCTTGTCCGGGTCCGTGGTGAAGTCGGAGACTTGCACTTCGCCGAGGAGGCTGGCGCGTTCATCCAAGTCCCAGACGATGGAAAGCGCGCCGGCGACGACGTCATCATATTCATCGGAAGCCAGCGACACGGTCCGCGCGCCATTGGAGGTGAAGCGGACATCAGCGGCAAAATGGACGACATCGTTCACAGTGGTGCCGACGGAAACACCGGCGGTTGTCCGTGTTTTGCCGTTGCCCAAAAACTTGTCTTCATCGCCGGTGGCGAACGCCACTTCAGCGTGGGGGATGATCCAGGCATATTCGAAGATGTCTTCAAAGAAGAGGAAGTCCAAGCCAAGGGCGATATCGCCGAGGCCCTCATCTTCAATGTTGCCGGAAGAATATCCCACATAGGGAACTCTTGCGCTCAGAGCCAAGCGCTCGGTCACGCCAAAACGCACGGCTGGCGTAATCTGAAAGGTGTCAACATCGTTGAAACTGTTGTCGTCGTCGTCGTAATAGGTGCCACCGCTGCCGATAGAAACTTCGGTGCCCCAAACGCCCGGGAATTTGTTTTCCTTGGTGAAAACCGTTCGCATTGGATCGGCTGAAACCACGCCCGCCGTCACAACCAAGGTCACGGCCACCCACACCAGCTTACGCAGACTCATCATGGCTACTCCTTCAGTATTGCCTCGCGGCTTTCGCCGCAACTTACAACTTGTCCGACACCATACTCTTTTGCGCCCCTCGAACGCAACTCAGTTTTTTGCGTGTTCCGAGGGAGGGGAATTGGAGGGGGCGGCTTGCCGGACGAGAATGCGGTTGCCCTGGGCTTCGATGACTTCCAACGGCGTGCCGGAATCCAAAAATTCACCGGAGGTGATGACGTCCCGGCGCTGGTCTTGAATGCGGGCGACGCCACCGGGGCGCAACGGGGTGAGCGCGACGCCGGTTTGGCCGATTAAATCGGCGGTGTCGGGCGCGGTGGTATAGCCGGTTGCGGCGGTTTGTTCGGTTTGCAGGGTCAGGCGGCCAAATAAATGGCTGCGCGGGAGAAATTTGCCCAAGATTATCGCCCCGATGCCCGTGCCGACCAGAGCCAGGCCGGTTTTGAAAATGGCGGCCTGCAGGTCCGGCCAAGAGGGGAGTCCAAAGCCTCCCACGCCGCCGGGAACCACGCGCACCATTGCGCCGACCAAAGCAAATAAAATGAGCACCACCCCCGCCACGCCGGTGATGCCAAAGCCCGGGATTAAAAAGATTTCAATCAGCAACAGAATTACGCCGATCATGAGGATGATCAGGTCTTCCATGCCGGCCAGTCCGGCAATATGGTGGCCCCAGAAGAAGAGGGCCAGACAGGCGATTCCCAACAACCCCGGCAGGCCAAAGCCGGGCGTTTTGATTTCAACCCAGATGCCGAGCAGACCGAGCATCAGTAGAATCGGCGCGGCGGCGGCAATCCACCGAGCCACTTTTTCAGCCGAGGTAATTTGCATCGTCACTTGCGGATGATTTTTCAGGTCGAGCAGTTCGAGGAGGTCATCCAAAGTTTTGGGCGTGCCGGCGGCGAGCAACGGTTTTTCATCGGGGCCCGGCCGCGATGCTTCTTCCGCCGTCAGCGTCAGCAGCCGACCCGCCGGACAAATGACGTCATCGCCGACCTTGAATTCGGTTTCGCGGCGCACCATGCTTTCGGCCAGTTCGGGGTTGTGGCCTGCTTCCTGCGCGGCGGAACGGACGAGCGCGGATACGGCGGAGACGGCTTTCTCCTCCATGGCCTCCGGCATTTCCTGCACGCCGCCAAAGGGCGTCATCATGATGGGCAGGGCGTCGCCGATGACGGAGCCTGGCGCCATATAGATGCCGCGAGTGGCCAGCGCGATAATCGCTCCGGCGGAGAAGGCGTCCTTTTCGACAAACGTATAGACCGGCAACTTGGATGCCTGAATGGCGCGCACGATGTCGCTGGCCGCGTTCAGGGTTCCGCCCGGCGTATCCATGGGCAGAATGATGGCCGCCGCGTTTTGGCGTTCGGCTTCGGCTATTCCCCGACGGATGACGTAGAGGAGCGCGCCTTCAATTTGGCCGTGAATGGGGATGATGTACACCGGGGCCGTTGTGGTTGCGGGTTCCACGGCGGGAGCCGTTGGCGGAGCCAGGAACATCAGCGTTGACAGCAGGAGCAGAGCCGAAAACATGATTTTGGTTTTCATGGCTTCAGCATGGTGGCGCGAGCCGCAAAACTCAATCCTCAAATCAAACGATGCAGGTATTTGACAAAAGACCGACATCGGGGAAGATTCTGGTTGCATGAAGGGGGGCGGTAGGGTAGGGTGTGCCGACTTTTACGAAAAGTGAAAGTTCCGGGACCCCATCGTCTAGAGGCCTAGGACTCCAGGTTTTCATCCTGGCAACACGGGTTCGATTCCCGTTGGGGTCGCCAAAAATTTTGAAGGAATGAAGGAGAGAATCATGTCTCGTAATGTTCGCAATAATGACACGACCCGCCCGCGCAAGAGTGGAGCGGCCAAGAACCGTCGTTTGCTGGAGCACCGCCGGCGTTTGGTCGCCTTGGGCGTGCCCGAGGAGAAGGTTTTGCAGATGGATCATCCGCGGATTCGCAAGTTGATTGCCAAGCCGTCTTTGATTAAGTCGTTTGTTCAGTAGCCGATTCGTCGGTCTGTTCATGCCCGGCCTCTGTCCGCAGAGTCCGGGCGTTTTTTATTGTTTGCGGATGCCGAAGAAGAAGTGGTCGGGCGGGAGGGGCGGGGAGGTCATGACGGGGGGGCGGCGGGCACGTTGGTGAAGGCGGAAAAGTCCGTCAGCATGTCGGG
>DBPO01000012.1 GCA_002304915.1 Verrucomicrobia bacterium UBA1418 | reverse complement strand
TTAAAGTGGTACGCGAGCTGGGTTCAAAACGTCGTGAGACAGTTTGGTCCATATCCACTGTGGGCGTAGGAGATTTGAGGAGAACATTCCTTAGTACGAGAGGACCGGGAATGACGCACCTCTGGTGTTTCGGTTGTCGCGCCAGCGGCATCGCCGAGTAGCTATGTGCGGAATGGATAAGCTCTGAATGCATCTAAGAGCCAAGCCGACTCCAAGATTGTATCTCCCTTCCAGGTTCGCCTGGACTGTAGGCAGGTTGAAGACTACGACCTTGATAGGGCGGGTGTGTAAGCGCAGCGATGCGTTCAGCTAACCGCTACTAATCAGCCGTGAGGCTTGACCAATTCTTTGTGCACGGTTCCGCCCCGTTTCGGCGGGGCGGAACCCGTGCCCTTTCATGAGAATGGTTCGATTTCATGTATCCTATGCAACCCTTTTTTCCTGGTGACCATGGCGCGAGGGTCATACCTGTTCCCATTCCGAACACAGAAGTCAAGACTCGCTGCGGCGATGGTACTGCCTCATTCGGGGGCGGGAGAGTAGCACGTTGCCAGGATTTTTTTCGGGCCGGTTTGTTTGTGCAAACCGGCCTTTTTTGTGTCCGGATTTTTGTTGGCAGCCCAAGTCTCTGGCGCGGCTCCTCATGGGAGCAGGGGAGTGGGGCGGGCGCGCAGATATTACGCGTGTTGCGTTGAGGCGAGTGGTCGTGTTCAGAATATGTCGCATATGCGTTTGAGGCGGCTTTTCATCCGCGACATGTCGCGCTCAAATGAGCGGCTTGGGGGCGCCCAAAATTTTTCGTACGAGGAAATGCGGTTGACGAGAAACGCGCGGACTGCTTATACTCCCAAAAATAGTGCACGCAGGTTTTGCGGGCGCTCACGGATGAAACCGGTCTATGTAGGAGGCAGAATGATGAAACGTCCAGCTCGTATCAAAATTGTTTGGGTGACCATCGCATTGCTTCTGGGGGGATCGCTTGTGCTGTCGGCCAGCGCACAGATGGCGGGCGCCATGGGCAATCCTGCTGCCGCCAACATCATCAAAATCCGCAAGATGACCCCGGTGAAGGAGCGGACGCCGCTCTACAAAACTTCTGTTGCAGGTCAGGCTGCGGGCCGCGCGCCGGAATGGTGGCGCGTGGTGGTGGAATTTGAAACGAGCCCGGACTGGATTGATGAATTGGAATTCACCTATTACGCTTATCTCGAGGACCAGAGCAACAAGGGCTTGCCGGTGATGTATCGCGGAACGGTGACATACATGAATGTGGCCAAGGGGCGGCACATGAGCGACATGTTCCTGCATCCCAGCACGGTTGTGCGCCGGGGGTTGGTGAAACAAATCGCGGTCGTTGTTAAAGTGAAGGGCGCGGTGGTGGCCATGGAGTCCTCCGCTCAACAGCCGAACTGGTGGGACCGTTTCCCGCCGGTGGATGGCGTGTTGATGAGTCGCGATCAGACGCCGTTCGCCGTGATTGACTATGACGCGTATGAATACATTCGATCTGCCGCCCCGAGCCGTTAATTCGGCAACTGGAGAAAACGCCCATGGCTAAGCCGCCAATTCTAACGCTGGACATCGGCTCGCACAGTCTCAAGCTGGCCGAATTCATGGATGTGAAGGGCGGGTTGGAAATGACCCGCTATGCGGTCAGTGATTTGGGGATGGACCCGCAAAGTGACGCGGAGCGCTCGCAGTATATCATTACAACCATTCACGATTTGATTCGTGAGTCGGGTTGCAAGCCGGGGCCGGTGCAGTTGGCCATTTCGGGCCATACCGTTTTCCCCAAGTTCGTGAAGTTGCCGCCGGTGGAGCCGGAAAAAGTTTTCCAAATCATCCAGTACGAAGCACAGCAGAATATTCCTTTCCCGATGAACGAAGTCGTGTGGGATTACCAGCTCATTCGCGGTGCTTCGGGCGATGTGGATGTCATGCTCGCGGCGATCAAGACCGATGTGCTCATGGAGATCATGGATTGCGTGAGTTTCACGGGGCTGATTCCGAACCTGGTGGATGTGGCGCCCATGGCGTTGTACAACGCCGTGCGCTACAACTACGACAACCTGCCCGAGTGCACACTGGTCGTGGATATCGGCGCGCGTTCCACGGATTTAATTTTCATTGAGGCCGGTCGGATTTTCAGCCGCAACGTGCCTGTTGCCGGCAATCAGATCACTCAGTTGATCATGAGCGAGTTCGCGGTTTCGTATGACGACGCCGAGGCGCTGAAGAAGGCGCATGCCTATGTCGCTTTTGGCGGGGCATACGAAGGTCCGCAAAGCGAGACGGTGGACAAGGTTTCCAAGTGTGTGCGCAGTATGATGACGCGCCTGCATCAGGAACTGAATCGCTCCATTAATTTCTACCGGAGCCAGCAGGGTGGCCAGCAGCCGTCGTTATTGCTGTTGACGGGTGGCAGCTCGGTGATTCCTTATACCGACACGTTCTTGCGCGAGAAGCTGCGCATTGAGACGGATTATTTTAATCCATTCAACAACGTGGCGGTGGCCGAGCAGATTCCCGCCGAGCAGATCGGCGCGCATGCCTGCGAAATGGGGCCGCTGATTGGCTTGGCTCTGCGGCAGTTGCACACCTGCCCGATCGAAGTCAATCTGCTCCCGCCGAAGGCGGAGGAGGCCAAGAAGTTCAAGCGCAAGCAGCCGCTGTTTGCGATGGCGGCGGCGGCGGTTCTTCTGACGCTGGTGGTGTGGATTATGTTCTACGCGCGGATGGGCAGCGTGGCCAGCGCGAATCGCACCAGAATCAGCGACCGCGTCAGCGACTTGCGAAGGGTTGAGCAGCAGTTGCAAAAAGTGGAAGGCGACGTTGATCAGGTGGAAGGGCTCATCAACAAGCTGGTTCAGTTGCAAACGAAGCGTGGCGTTTGGCGCAGTTTGCTGGATGAGGTTAGCGCGCCGTTGCCGGAAGGCATGTGGTTGACACGGATTCGCCCTCTGTCGTCCTTGCCCGGCATGGCCGACACTCCGGCCTCCGGTTCCGCTGCGAAGGCGACAAGCGCGAACCGGATCGTGGGTCTCGAACTTGAGGGGATCGGCTATACCGACCGCATTAAGAGCGAAGCCATCGGGGCCTATCGCGACCAACTGCGTGAATCGAATTGGTTTTCGCCCAAGACTGAAATTACCTGGCAGCCGGTGCCCCGGGCGGATGCCGGCACCATGGAATTCAAGATTTTTGCCGTTTTGAAGGAGCCGCAGGAACTATGAACCGCAAATACATGCCTTTGATTATTGGCGGAGTGGTCGCTCTGCTGCTGGCGGGCCTTCTCTTCTTTTTTATTCTCAACGTGCGCGGAAATTATCTCACGGAACAAGATGAACTGGGGCAGGTCCAGAACCAGTTCATGCGTTTGAACAACCGAAAGGTATTTCCCTCCGTGAGCAATGTTCAAGCCATGGAGAAGCAACTGGATGTTTATCAGGACTATTACAACGGCATTTTGAAGGCGCTCAAGGCGGGCCGACAGTCCACGCAAGCCGTCACTCGGGATAGCTTTCGTGCCACGATTGAAAATGTCTTGCGCCAACTGGGCGCCGGCGCGCGCGCCAAAAATATCGTTCTCCCCCCCAATTTTGCTTTCGGGTTCCAGCGCTATGCCGAAGGCACCCTGCCGCAGGACGAAGAAATGACGCGGCTGGTGGATCAGCTCCGCACGATCCATGCGCTTTGCTCGATTTTGTACGAAGCGGGCGTGGCGGAATTGACCTCGGTGGAACGCACGGTGTTTGAACGGGACGCCCAACCGGTGCGGGAGGAGGATGTTTTCGGCGGGCATTTCTTGCGCGAGCGTGAAGCGGAGGTCAAAGAAGAGGCCAGCACCGATTTGTATAGGGACCCCGATGGGCTGTATACCCGCGAACATTACGTGCTGGCATATCGCGCCCAAGACGACGCCAATCGGAAGGTGCTGGACCGGCTGGCGCAGGGGTTGCCATTCACGGTGGTTACCAAGATGGAAGTGGTCAACTCCTCCAAACCCGCGGTGGTGGTCCCCCAAGTGGTCGAGGATAGAGCGGCTGCTCCGGAGCCGGTTGCCACCGGCGGAGGCTGGCAAANNCGCTAAAGAGCCCCCCGCCATTCTGCCGCGCGAACTGCGCGTGGTGGCCGGTCAGGAGTTGCCCAATATTCGCTTGGAGGTAGATGTGTATCGGCTGGCCGAAACCGCCGTAGAAGAGGAGGGGCAACCATGAGCCAGGCACCCCGCAACAGAAAAGATTGGTTCAAGGACAACTACGAAAAAATCATCCTTTGGTGCGCCATCATCGCCTTGATGTTCTCCGGCGTCTGGCTGGCCCAGCAGATTCAGGTGGACCACGATGCGGTGAACCCCATTTTGCAACGTCTCGATTTGACCGGCAAACCCGTGGAGATTGAGGACACGTTGCGGTTCGACAATGAGCTTGCGGCGGCGCGAGCCTCCACCACCAATGCGTTGAGATTTGAGGGCAATGCCACGGTTAGCGAATTGCGCGTGTCCTGCGTCAAGTGCGGCAAGCCCATTGCGTATGACGCAGACACTTGTCCCTTCTGTCTCGAACCGCAGCCGGAAATCGTGGACATCAAGACACTGGACACGGATGGCGACGGAATTCCGGACAGCATGGAGTTGGAGTGGGGTCTTGACCCGCAAAACCCAACCGACGCAGAAGGCGATCTGGATGGCGATGGCTTCACCAATTTGGAAGAATTTCTGGCTGGAACCGATCCCCAGGACCCGGAAAGTTATCCCGATCCGATTGTAAAACTTCGGGTGGCCGCGATTCGCCCCATTCCATTTTATCTGCGTTTTGTCGGCACCCAACTCATGCCGGACGGCTCCGTCCGCATACAGTTGAATATGCAGACCAAAGAGCGCACATATTTTGCCAAAAAGGACGATGTCATTTTGGGATATCGGCTGGATGCCCATGACGCCCAAGGCGCCGGTGGCGAAACGGTCAAAATGGTTCGCATGTCTGATAAACGCTCGGTTACCCTCGTCAAGGGGCGCCCGTATACCGAACACGAGCTGAAGATTCTCTTTGTGTCCCTGCTCGACAGGACCCGGTTGCCGGTTCAACAGTTGAACAGCGAATTTACTTTTAAAGATGAGACGTACAAGGTCGTTGACATCCAGCGTGAAAACGTGGTAATTCAAGGCGTTAAAAATGGCGCCCATATCACCGTACCCATGCTTAGCGCAACAGAGCGCAATCCCGCCGCGGCGGCGGCTACGAATGCGCCGGCTGGCACAGGCAGCTCGGTGTTTTCAGGTGATTTTTAAATGACAAATTTATTAACAAGCGATGGTTGGGTAAGACGAGGCCGGTGCCTCGTCTCCGATTCAGTTCCAAGGAGGAAGTCCAGATGAAATGGTGCATGGTTGCGGCGATTGCGGTGTCTCTCCTTTTCATTTTCAGTGGCATGGCATTTGCTCAGGGAGACGACTTTGATCTGGATGCCCTGTTGGGCGATGTGGGCGTGGATGTCGCCGCCGATGCGGGCTCTGCTTCACCCGCATCTCAAGAAGCGGAAGTCGCGGAGGCATTTGATGACTCGATGGATGCCTTTGCCGCTGAGCCGGCCGTGGAAGAAGCGAGTGCGGAGGCGGATCCTTTCGCCTCCGAACCAGAAGTGGTTGCCGACGATTTTGACGCCGATGCGTTTGCGGAGGCCGATGCAACCGCAGATGCCGCCGCAGGCATGCCGGACGATCCTTTTGCCGCAGACATGGCGGATGATCCGTTTGCCGCAGGCGCGGAAGACGCATTTGCGGAAGTTGCCGCACCGGAAGCCGAGGATGATTTTGCCGCCGCAGAGGCCGATACGGATATTTTGGGTGACTTATTGGCAGAGGAGCCTGTCGAAGAAGCGCCCGCTGTGGCAGCTGCGGAACCCGATTTCATGAGCGATTTGTTTGGCGCGGAAGAAGTGGAAGCGCCCGCCGTTGATGTCGAGGACTCGGCAGGCTTTGAGGATATGGGGCTGGCGGAAGACGACGCGGAGGCGACGTTTGAAGATGATAGTTTTGAAACGGCCGACTTTGGTTCCATGGCTGCTCCAGCCGCGAAGGCCAAGAAGGAAGAGCTTTCTCCCAGAGAAGTGAAAAAACTGGCGAAAGAAGCCGCTCAGCAAGAAGAAGTCCGCCGTCAGGACGCGGAAGCCAAGGCTATGAAGTCGGCGGAGGCCGGATTCAAGGCGTTGAGTGAAGGCGCCCTCGTAGAGGCGCAAACCTCCCTTTCCAGCGCGCTGAATACCCTGCCCGATCGCCCGCAAAACGATGCGTTGCGCGCTCAGATTGCCTGGGGATTGGCGGAAGCCCAATATCTTCAAGCCCGGGATATTATCAAGAAGCAAGGCAGTTTGGCGGATGCCCGCAAGCTGGTGGATTCCGCCTTGCGCAATGCCCCGGATCACCGGGGCGCTCAGGCGTTGAGCAAACGGCTTGAAAAACTTGAAGCGGCGGCCCTGATTCCCAAGGCGCCGGCGGATCAGCCCGCAACCCTCGAAAAGCAAAAGTCCATTGCGCAACTGTATAGCGAAGCGCGCCAGTGGTACATGCTGAAGGATTACAATCGTGCGGTGGAGTTGTTCGAAATTATTTTGAAACGCGATCCCTACCACAAGAGTTCCATGCGCTATCTGCGTAAAATTGAAGAGGAAAAATTCAAGCTGGCCACATATGAGCGCGCCGCTCGTGTGCAGGGCATGATGACCGAAGTGCGCCAGAGCTGGAGCCCTCCCGCGCGAACGGATGTGGACAAGCCGGAAGATTTGCAGGGCCCCGGTGGTCTGGACAGCAAGCCGGCGTCCGAATTGCTCCAACAAAAGATGCGTGAACTTATTATTCCGGCCGTTGAGTTCCGTCAGGCCAACATTACGGATGTCGTCAATTTCCTCGTGGATGCCAGCCAAGCTGCGGACCCGGAAAAACGCGGCGTGAACATCATTCTCAACCTTGGCGCATCCGGCGGCGGTGGGGGCGGCGCGCCGGCGCCCGCGCCTGTGGCGGCGGCCACCGATGATTGGGGCGATTTTGGGATGGATGATTTTGACTCGCCGACGATGTCGGCTGGCGGCGGAGGCTCGTCCGGTGTTCGGGATATTACGCTCAATCTGCGGCGCATCAGTTTGCTGGATGCCATCAAATACATTACCGAGGTGGCCAATCTAAAATTCCGCATTGAAGATTCCGCCGTTATGATTACGCCGGTAGATGCCCCTGTTGGACAGATCATTACCCGCATGTATCCCGTCCAGCCGTCGTTCATGGATGTCATCGTTGAGCGCGACGATTCCAGCGGACGTGAAGGCTCGCAGGAATTTGTCTCCATGAGTGGACGTGTCAATGTGACCAAGTCCGATGTGAAGACCTTCTTTGAAAAGACCGGTGTTCAGTTCCCGACGGGCGCGTCCATCACGTACAACTCGGCGATCAGCCAGTTGATTGTTGCCAACACCGCCGACAATCTGGAAACGTTTGAGGCCATTCTGCAGCGCATCAATGTCATTCCCAACCAGGTTGAAATTGAGGCCCGTTTCATTGAAGTGGATCAAACTGACCTCGAAGAACTCGGTCTGCAATGGATTCTGAATGACAACTATGAGTTCGCCACCAAGAATGATGGTTCGGGACAGCGTTTGCAGGCCAACGCCAATCGGTATGGTTTCACTCAGGGCAATCGCTTTTTCAACTTGAATACCCGCAACATGAACATCGAGCCGGCTTCCGCCGTGGCGCGGGCCGCCACGCAGACGCCGCTGGGTGGCATTTTGAGCATATCCAGTGTGCTGACGAATCCCGAAGTGACGGTTGTGCTGCAAGCCCTGTCACAACATGGCGGAACCGACCTGTTGTCCGCTCCGCGGGTCACCACGCGAAGCGGTGTGAATGCCCAGATTCAGGTCGTCAAGGAAATCATTTATCCGACGGAATTCTCCGTGACCCAGCCGTCCGTGAACAGCGAAGGGTTGGTCACCATGGGCCCGATTTCCGAGCCCGGCACGTTCCAGACGCGTGGAACCGGTGTGATTCTGAATGTCACGCCGACCGTAGGCCCGGATGGCTATACAATTGACTTGGTCATGGCGCCCGAAGTCGCCGAGCTGGTGGACTGGATTCAGTATGGTTCCGCCATCGAAATCCCGAGCGAGTTCGGTCTGCAAATTTGGACCTACAACATGCCGCAGCCGATTTTCACCAGCCGCAATGTCACGACTTCGATTGTGATTTGGGACGGTCAAACCGTGGTGATGGGCGGCCTGATTCGTGAAGAATTGACGACCATCAAGGATAAGGTTCCGATCTTGGGCGACATCCCGCTGTTGGGCTGGCTCTTCCGCTCGGAAGGCTCGTACAGCCGCAAGAAGAATCTGCTGATTTTCGTGACTGCTCGTCTGGTGGATCCTGCTGGTCGCCCTATTCATAGTGCGTCCGCGATGGCCATGCCCGGCGGCGCCATTGAGGCTGCGCCGGCCACGCCATAAGACAGCTTTCTTTGGAATCATCTCCGGCGCAATGGGATTGCGCCGGAGAACCCATTCAAATGCTCCCCGCTGGAGATATAAGGTTCCGGCGGTTGTGGTGGCTGTTATCGGCATCCTGAAGAATCTATTTCATGAGTCATTCAGTATTAATTATTGACGGCACTGCGCTTGCCTATCGCGCGTTCTATGCCCTGCGCGACTTGTCCACTCGCGATGGCCGTCCTGTCAATGCGCTCTTTGGCTTCATTCGAATGATTCGCCAGTTGACCAAGCATTGGCGACCCGAACGAGTGATTGTGACTTTTGACGGCGGCTCGCCGGCGCATCGGCTGGAAAAATGCCCGGAATACAAGGCACAGCGCGCGCCCATGCCGGACGATTTGCGCAGGCAGTTGCCGTGGATGAATGAATATCTGGCCGCCGTCGGCATTCCGATGGTGTTGCTCAAGGGGCAGGAGGCGGATGATGTCATGGCGACGCTGGCGACACGCGCGGCCGATGCTGGCGCGGATGTTCGCCTTGTCACCAGCGATAAGGATTTGATGCAACTGGTGAGCGAACGCATCCGAATTGTGCCGCCGAGCAAGACGCAGGACGAATTGGATGTTGATGGCGTGGTCGCCAAAACCGGCGTGAAGCCGGAACAAATTGTGGATTGGCTGGCGCTGATTGGCGATACTTCGGACAACATTCCCGGCATTATGGGCGTCGGCCCGAAAAGCGCCGCCAAGCTCCTTCAGCAATTCGGGTCACTGGAGGAATGTCTCGCGCGCAGCGACGAAATTGAACCGGCCGGCTTGCGCGAAAAAATCCAAGCGGGACGCGCCACGGCGGAATTGAACGTGGAGCTCATGGAATTGGACCGCGCGGTGCCCGGCGTGCCGGAGTGGGAGGAGATTCCCGCACCGATGCCGGACCTTGATAAAATGAAGTCATTTTTTGAAACCTATGAGCTTCGTCAGTTCGCCGCCGAGTTGGTTGAGGAACAGCAAGCGTCGTCTGTGTCGCGGTCGCCGCGTCCGCCCAAGCCCGCCCCTAAACCGGCCGATGACGGTCAAATGAGTCTGTTTTAGTCCCATGCGCACCGGTTTCCTTTGGCGAGAAAACTTTTTCATGGTGTGGAAAAATCAAACTGTTTTTTCCACCGCGTGGAAAACTTGCGGCGACCGAGTGGGGAATGGGATGGGGGGCGCATGAGTTGGTTGACGTCCAGGCCGTTGCGGATAGGCGTGCAGCTTTTCATTTTGCTGGCGTTGGTGATATTGGCGGCGGGCACGCGCCGGCATGTGCTGAATGCGCAGCGGCAGTTGACCAAGGATGGCTCGATTCCTTTCACGTTGGAAAGCGCGCTGGCGTTTCGTCGGATTCAGATGGTGTATCGCGATGGCGACTTGCCGCGTGTGGACCGGGGCATTCAATATCCGGGCGGCGTGGTGGCGCGGGAGACGGATACGCTCGGAACGGAACGCGTGTATGCGTGGGCGGCGAAAAAATGGCCGGGGATGTTGCGGCTGGATGAAAAAATCCGCTGGTTGCAGTTGGGCTGGTTTTGTCTGGCGATTCCGGGCATGTATTTTTGGGTGCGCTGGATGGGGGGAGGCGCGCGCGGTGGCTTTTGGGCGACGGCCTTTTATGCGGTGGCGATTAGCGCGGTGGCGCGCTCGACAGGGCAAGAACTGTCGCACGAAAATAATGCTCTGCCGCTGTTGCTGTGGCATTTGGCGCTGGATGCCTGGGCGCGCCAGCGGGCGGGGCGTCCGCTGACGCGGGCGTTGGCGGGGTGGGGCGCGGCGGGGCTGGCGGTGCTGGCTTTGTGCTGGTGGGATTTGGTGCAGTTTTATCTGGGGTTGTTTATGCTGTGGGGGTTGGCGGAGGCGCTGCGCGGCAAATTGGCGCGTGAAGATTTGTGGTATCGCTATGTGCCGATGATGGCGGGATTGCTGGCGGCGGCGGTGCGGAATCCATATTTGGCAACGCACGGTTTTGGCGTGTCGCCGGTGATGTGGCTGGGGTGGGGCGTGTTGCTGGCGGGTGCGCCGATTGCACAGCGTCAAAGCTGGGTGACGCGACTGGTGCTGGCGCTGTTGCCGTGGTTGGCGGGCTGGGCGCTCATCGGGCGATATTTTCCGGCGTACAGCCATTTTTCGTCGTTGTTGTGGGCGAAGTTGCGGTACTTGAACATCCGTCCGACGGACCCCGCATGCTTGACGTTCACTCAGCGCATTTTGTGGGCGCCGGCATTGAATTCAACTTCGTGGGGTTTGCTGTGGGAATGGTTCCCGGCGCTTTTGGTGTTGACGGGACTGGCGATTTGGTCTTTGATGAAAAGAGTCATACGTGGTCGGATTATTCCCGATTCTTTTCCCTTTTTGCTGGTGCTTGTTGTCGCATCGTTTGGTGCGTTTGTGCTGTTTTTCCGGTTTCATGTATGGCTGGTGATTTTTGCGTGCGCCATGGTGGGCTTGTGGGTCGGACAGTTGGACTCGCGAACCCAACCCGGCTGGAAACGCTCGGCGGCGATTGCGCTGCTGGCCGGCGGCTGGGCGCTGGAGGCGTGGCAGCCGTGGATGGGTCCCTTGTATCGCCTGTGGGCACCCGCCAAGGAAACTGCGCCGGATGCGCCACGCTGGGATGGGCCTCTGTTTTGGGGGCGCCCCAACGTGTATGCGGAGGAAACCGACGCGCTGATGGAGCATTTGCGCAGGTTCGTGGCACCGGAGCCGGTGCTGGCCAATTTCGGCATCAGCGCGGCGATTGCCACGTATGGCGGTTGTCCGGTGGTGCTTCATCCGAAGTTCGAGACGCCGGAGATTCGTCGCAAGGTTCAGGAGTACGGTGAAGCGCTGTTTCTGGGCGATGAAGATGAATTCCGCGGCTGGATGGAGGCGCAGGGCGCGACGGTGTACGTCCACTCGATGGGCGAGTTTGCGACCATTCAACCGGGGTTGCAAATGCGCTACATGGTGAATGCGTTGGAGCCGGCAACGAATGCCGCGGCGCGGCTGTTTGAGCAGCGTCCGGAAGAGTTGCAGCATTTTCAGGCGCAGTTCGCCAACCGGAAATACCGCGTGTTCCGGCTGAAGAACAGCACGGTGGCGGCGCGCATGGCCAATCATTTGGCCGGGCAGGCGCAAGTAGCGCTCGAAAATGGCGCGCTGCATCAAGCGGCCAACCGGGCGGCCCATGCGTTGCGTTTGGATGCGGAAAATGAGACCGCGCAGGATGTCGTGCGCCATGCGAGTGCATTGCTGGAGGCCGGCGTCCACGCGGAAGATGATTTGAACGATTGGGCGGATATGCCGGCCTGGGCGCCGGCGCAGCCCTGGCAGGAGAAATGAAGAAAGGTGTTTGCATCGCATTGACGGGCGGAATTGCCTGCGGCAAAAGTACCGTGGCTGCCTTTTGGCAGCGCTGGGGCGCTCAGGTGGCGGATGCGGATGTTCTGGCTCATGAGCTGATCGCGCCCCATGGCGCATGCGTGGATGCCGTGCTCAAAGAGTTTGGCGCGCAGATGCAGGCGGCGGATGGTGGTGTGGATCGCGCCAAGCTGGCGGCGGTGGTATTTGCCGACGCGGCGGCGCGGCAGCGGCTTGAAGCGCTGTTGCACCCGGAGGTGATTCGCCGGATGCGCGCCTGGGTGGAGGAGGTGCGCCGTGACGGGCTGTGCGGTGTAGGCGTGGTGCCCTTGCTGTTTGAGGTCGGCTTGGAAAAAGACGGCTGGGACGCGATTGTCTGCGTGACGTCGAGCGAGGCTGCGGTGCTGGCGCGCTTGGCCCAGCGCGGCTTGACACCCGCCGAGGCGCAAGCGCGAATTGCCAGTCAATGGCCGGTGAGTGAAAAAGCGGCGCGATCGGATCGCGTCATCGAAAATAATGGAAGTTTGGCAGAGCTGGAAACGGCTTGCCGAACCGTTTGGAATGATTTATTTGAAGAAGGAGATACTAAATGACAACATCCCCCAAAGAACCCCGCAAACCCCGCAAAACGACAGCAAAAGGAACAGGTCGTGGACGGCCGCGTAAAACAGCGGCGAAAGAAAAGGAGAAATCGCCGGAAGTTACCCTTCCAGCGTCTTTGATGGATACGACGATTACGGATGGCGAAGAGTTCCGTCCCGGTCAGCAGGCCAATGGTGAGGCGGCTTCGACGAATGGCAATGATGTTGGCAATGTTGCCGCTCCGGCGGCCGCGCCCGCCCCCAACCCGAACGAGGTGGAGACCGCGTCGGCGCCAGCCGCTCCGGCGGCCGCACCAGAGGCGGAGCCCAAAGAGCAAAAAAAAGACCAACCCGGACAACAGCCGAGTCGTCCGCCGTTCAAACCGCAGGGCGGTCGCCAAGAGCGTTTCTTTGACCGTAATCGCCGACATGGCGGGCAGGGATTCCAGCATAATCGGCAGCCTTCGCGTCCGTTGACGCCCGAAGAGCAGGCAGCGCGCGAGGCGCAAATTGCGGCGCAACGTGCCGCGGCGGAAGCTGCCGCCGCCGAGCGCGCGAAGATGGCGCGCGTGCTCAAGCTGAACGAATTGCAATTGCTTACGGTTCCACAGCTCAAGGAGCTGGCCGACAGCTACCAGCTCGTGGATTTGGGCGCGATGAAAAAGCATGAGCTCATTTTTGAAATCCTCAAGGCGAATGCGCGCTGCAATGGCACGATGTTTGCCTGTGGCGTGCTGGAAATTCTGTCGGATAACTATGGCTTCCTGCGCTCGCCTAACAATGATTATCTGCCGTGTCCGGACGACATTTATGTGTCGCCCTCCCAGGTGCGGCGGTTTGCACTGCGCACGGGAGACTTGGTGGAGGGCGAAATCCGTTCGCCCAAGGACAAGGAGCGTTTCTTTGCGCTGCAGAAAGTCATTAGCATCAATGGCGGTCCTCCAGAAGGACAGCGCGGCAAGATTCCTTTTGAAAACCTGACACCGTTGTTCCCCAATGAGCGTCTGGTGTTGGAGACCAAGAGCAAGAACAATATCAACATGCGCGTGATGGATATTCTGACGCCTATCGGCAAGGGGCAGCGCGGGTTAATCGTGGCTCCGCCGCGCACCGGCAAAACGGTATTGATGCAGATGATTGCCAACAGCATTTCTGAAAATAATCCGGAAGTGAAGCTGATTATCCTGCTGATTGATGAGCGCCCCGAAGAAGTGACCGACATGGAGCGCAATACTCAGGCCGAGGTGATTGCCTCGACCTTCGATGAGCCGCCGGAGCGGCACGTGCAGATTTCGGAAATTGTCATTGAGATGGCCAAGCGGCAGGTGGAAGCCGGCAAGCATGTGGTCATTTTGCTCGACTCGATTACGCGTCTGGCGCGCGCCTACAACACGGTGCAGCCGCACAGCGGCAAGATTCTATCGGGCGGTGTGGATGCGAACGCGCTGCACAAGCCCAAGCGTTTCTTCGGCGCCGCGCGCAATATCGAAGGCGGCGGCAGCTTGACGATTATCGCCACCGCGCTGGTGGATACGGGCAGCCGCATGGATGAAGTTATCTTTGAAGAATTCAAAGGCACCGGGAACATGGAGCTCGCGTTGGATCGCTTTTTAGTGGACAAACGCATTTTCCCGGCCATCAATATCGAAAAGTCGGGCACTCGCAAGGAAGAGTTGCTGATGCATCCGGACGAGCTGAGCCGTGTGTGGATCTTGCGCAAGGCGCTCAACGGCGTGCCGGCGGTGGAGGCGATGGAATTGCTGATTGGCCGACTCAAGAAGACCAAAACAAACTTGGAATTTTTGATGACTCTGCAAGGATAAGCAAGAGACATGCACGCGGCGATTGGCTATCAGGTTCCGACCGGACGCGAGGCGCGCCTTCCCTGGATGCGCGCGTCGCTGTTTGGCGTGGCACTGATCATATCGCTGGCGTTGCACGGGGTTGTGTTGCTGGAGTTCCCGGACTTGCCGGTGGGGCGGCCCACGGAATTGCGTCGCTTCCAGCCGCAGCCGCTGGTCATGCAATCCGTGCGTCCGGAAGCGCCCCCGCCCCGGAGCGTTCAGCCGGCCAAGTTCCGGCCCGAAAATCCCGAAGCTTTTGCCAAAGTGGATGCTCTCCAGAAAACATTGCTGGAGGATATGCGAACGGAGGCCGAGGCGGCGGAGTTTGTCGCGCCACCACCGGCTGAGGCGGCGCCACCGGCACCCGCCCCGGCGGAAAATTTTGCCGAGATGGATTTCCGTCAGGAGATTCTGCAAATAGAGCAACGTTCCGCCGTGACCGAGTTGGCGGCACTGCCCCGTCAGGTGGTTCCCGCCGTGACGCGGATAGCCGGCGCGCCGGATATCACCTTGCCGGCGACTGCCGAGGCCATTGAGCAGGCGGCGGCGGCCGTTGCGGGGCGCGGCACGTTTGCGCCACGGCCACTTTCGGTGTTGGCGGCTGCCGCTCCTCCGGCCGAGGAAATGATGGATGCCGCCAGTCAGAGTGACTGGACGCCCGTCGAACGGCTTCAGGAGCAAGCTCAAATGCTGGATGAAGTCCGTGCGGATGTGACGGATGTCGCGCCGATTGAGCAAATGCTGGCGGTGGATGTATCCGCCTACCGCGCCACCGACGAGGATGCCCTGTATTTTGAAGTGGCCATCACCCGCTCGGGCGTGGAATCGCTGCCGGTGTTGCCCAAGGATGTCTTGTTGATTCAGGATTGTTCCGAAAGCATCACCCGTACGAAACTGGATTATTTCAAAGAAGGCATTGTTGACTATTTGCGCACGCTGACCACGGCGGATCGCATCAATTTAATGCGCTACAGCGATACGCCGACGCTGTGCTTTGACACATGGGAGCCGGTCACAACTGATTCTTTGGCGCAAGCCGTTCAGTTCACCGCGGGGTTGCGCGCGCGCGGCCAGACCGATTTGTTCGCGCCCTTGCAGCAAGTGCTGAAAATTCCGCGCCAGAAGGATCGCCCCATGATCGCCGTGCTGATGACCGACGGGCGGCCGACCGTCGGCACCGTGGACAGCTCGGACATTATCGCGCGTTTCAGCCGCGCCAATGCGGGGCAGATTTCCATGTTCACGATTGGGGCCGGCGACCGAGTCAATACGTTCCTTTTGGATTTGTTGGGGCATAATAATCGCGGCGGGTCGTGGCTCATGGCGTTGCGCGAACAAATTCCGGCGGCAGTCAAGCGGGCCGCACGGGAATTGTCCAGGCCCGTGCTGGCCAATCTGGATTTCCGATTTTCAGGGGATTCCGCCGCGGAAGTTTATCCGGGCACGTTGACGCATTTGTATTTGGACCGTCCGTTGCGGCTCGTGGGACGCTGTCCGGCCAATCAGACAAATGCCGTGTTGCAAATTATCGGCGATTCCGGCGCGCAAAAACATGATATGGTTTTTGGGCTGGACTTGACCGCCGCGCGTGATGGGGGCGAGGGCATTCGCCGGGAATGGGTCGCCCAAAAGATTTATAAATTAATGAATGACCACATCGAAAATCGCCGCGGGGATATCCTGCGCGAAATTCGCGATTTATCCATTCGTCATAATGTGCCGCTGCCCTACGGTGCTGATTTCCCGCTGTAAGCGGAATTGGACAACCGGCTATTGCGGGCGGCCGCATGGAACGGGTTGGTGTGGATAGTTGGATAGACGAAGAACTGGCGGAGATGCTTGAGCCGCCGCGTTCGCCTCGGCGTCGGCCGATGGTGGGGATCTCTCTGTTGGTGATTCTGGGGACGACGCTGGGCATCCTTGCGCCGATTTCAGCGATGTGGTTCTGGGGGCTCGGGTCCATTCTGATTCTGCCGTTGTTTTTATGGATTCGCCGCCCGTGGTCTGTCGTTCCTCTTTTTGTGGCTGGCGTGTTGTTGGTTGCCGCCCATGCGCGGCTCGCCGTGGAAGGGCGTTTCGATGCGGCGTTGCGGCGGGTGATGAAGCGCCCAATGGAATATGTGCAGTTCACGGCCGTGGTTCAGGATGATGCCGTGCCGCGTCCATCGCGGCCGGGCAGTCCGGAGGATACGGTTTTCCCCGCGCGGGTGGAAAGTTTGAATCGCGCCGGGCGCTGGGTGCGGGTGGAAGATGATATTCGAGTGGTGTTGCGCGGATACCCAGCCGACGAGCGACAGCCGCTTTACGGGGAACGATGGCGCTTTCATGGCATGGTCCGCACCGGCATCCCGCGTCGGAAAGGGTTGTTCACTCTTCCAGAAAACGAAGCGGTGATTGATTCGGATCGCGCGCAATTTCTGGCGGCCGGGCACGGCAATCCCATCAAGTCCTGGTGCATGGAGCGGCGCAGGGCTTGTCGAAAAATTTTGAGTCGCGGTCTGGACGATTTCCCGGAGGAGCGCGGTATTTTACAAGCCTTGTTGCTGGGCTACCGCGAAGATTTGCCGTCGGCGTTGCGTCAGGATTTTGCCGCCACCGGCACCGTGCATATTTTTGCCATTTCCGGCGCGCATGTGGGCATGATGACACTCATCTTCACCGCTTTTTTGCGGGCATTGGGTATTCCGTTGACGCGTTGGTTTGTTTATATGGCACCGGTGCTGGTGATTTATACGATCATGACGGGCGCGGCGACCAGCGCCATTCGCGCCTGCATCATGGCGCTATTGTTTTTGGCCGCGCCATTTTTCAAGCGTCCATCCGATAGTATTTCCGCGCTGGCGATTGCCGCGACCTTAATTCTTTTGGTTTCGCCGCGACAAATGGGGGATTTGGGTTTTTTGCTGTCTTTTACGGCGGTGGCGGGTCTGCTGGCCATTCAACCTGTTTTTGATGCAACGCTGGTGCAGTGGTTTCGGCGTGATGAGTGGCAGATGGCAACGGAAGAGTTGGCACCCGGCCGATGGCTTCGGGAGAATAGTCTGGGTTTTTCCCGGTTTGCCTCTGTTTCTGTCTCGGCGTGGATTGGCACGTCGCCGCTGACGGCTTTCTTTTTTAATCTGTTTTCGCCGGTGGCGCTGGCGATGAATTTGTTGGTCATCCCTTCCGCGTTTCTCATTCTATTGACCGGCGTGATGAGTTTGCTGGTGTCGCCGTTAGGCGAGCTGGGTTCGGAAATCTTCAATCACGCCGCGCGGGTTCTGGCGAGCTTTTTGGCGGGCAGCATTGGGTGGGCGGCGCGAATTCCCGGCGGCCATTGGTTTGTGCCTACGCCTCCGCCGATATTACTCTTGATTTGGTACGCCATTTTGGTTGTCGCGACCGTGGTTGCGCGGCGTATTCGCGGGGCTTTGTTGACGGGCGTGAGTGTGCTCGCGATTTTGGCGGTGGGGTGGGGCATTTGGCATGCCCAGCGTTGTCGAGTCGCCGTTTTCGGGGTGGGTGCGGGCAACGCGGTGTATGTTCAGGCGCGGACGAAGCATTTTCTGGTGGATACGGGTCCGCTCTACCGATGGGACGACACCTCGCGCGCTTTGCGCCGCGAGGGTGTGAATCGGCTTGCGGCGTTGGTGGTGACTCACGCGGACGCTCAACACATGGGCGCGGCGGTGGAAGTGCTTCAGCAAATTCCGGTGAATGAATTGTGGGTGCCCAGTCTGGTGTGGCCTTCGCCGTTGTGGTCGGCGATGCTGGCGGAGGCTACGGCGCGGGACATTCCCATTCGTCATCTGCAAGCGGGGGAGCGCGGCCAGTGGCCGGGCAATATGGCATGGGAGGTGTTGTGGCCCCCAGCGGAGATGAAAATGTCTTGCGGGGATGATGCGTCGCTAGTGATGCGGGTGGCCCGTTATGGCGCAGCGATGATGCTTGCCAGTGATCTTGGTGAAGAGCAGGAACGGCGGATGATGGCGTCCGGCGATTCATTGGCGGCGTCGCTATTGTTGGTGGGGCGGCATGGGGATCGTAGCGCGACCACGTTGGATTGGCTCGATGCGGTTCGCCCACGGGATGCGATTATCAGCGCGGGGCCGCACTCGGAGGGGCGACATCCCGATTCGGAAGTGCTGGAGCGATTGGCGGCCAAGGGAATATCGGTGTGGCGAACGGATCAGCAGGGAACGGTGACGGTGGAATTCGCGAATGCACCTGCCCGTTGGCCCGCCACCGGCTACCGAATGACGACGCGGCGGTAATCCATCGGATCAGCGCACGATGGCTTCGGGCGCGGAACGCAGCGGGGGGATTTCTTCCATGGTCATTGGCGTGCCGTATTGGATGCGGGCGCGGCTGGCGAGGCGCGATGACAGCGCACTCCCTTCCGCGGAAAGGCGAATATCGCGAAAAGGCGGCGACTGAAAAACGCGAATCACGGATTGAATCGGATTGCCGTTCATGGATGTTTCCAGATAGCGGATGGCTTTGCCTTGTTGGCCCAGTTGCGCGGCGTAAAGCGCGGCTTCCAGAAACAGCGGATGTGAGGACGATTCGGATTTGAGCACTCGTTCCAGCATGCGCAGGGCCGCGCCGGTTTGCCCGCTTTGAGACAGGAGAGACGCCTGTAATCGCAAGGCCGCCAAGTCCTGAGGGCGGCGCGCCAGATACTGATTCAAGAGAGCGCTGGCCTTGGGCGGATTGCGTTCGGCAATGGCGCACAATGCCAGATTAAAGAGGGCGGGGACAAACCCCGGCTCGATTTTTTGCGCGAAATAAAATTGGGTCTGAGCGGCATTGATGCGGCCTTGGCGCAGATAGGCGGCGCCTAAATCGTTGCGGATGGCGGCGCTTTCTCCGTCCACGGCCAGCGCGAGCCAATAGGACGACAGAATGATTTGGAAGGATGTTTTATCGGTGAGGCTACGGCCCAGAATCAGCCAATGATTGGAAATGAAAGGGTCCTGGGTCAGCCGTTTCATTTCGCGGACGGTTGCCGCGCGAGGAAGTTCGTAGCGCCAGGCATTTGATGCCTGTTCCGCCGTTTGGGGTTTCTTGGTCGTTGCCGGTGCGCTGACGCGCTTGGCGCGCTGATTTTTCTGGTCCCAATCGTGGGTGGCATATTTGACTGCCAGCATCAGCAGGGCCAGCATGGCGAGCAGCGCAAGGCCGACTCCCATTATCATGCGGATGGTGTATGTACGCGCGGAAGGCCGGGGCGGCAAAGTTCGCCGCCGGGGCGCACGCATCGGTTCGCGCGGCGGAATATGATTCGCGCTCGCGGTGTTAGGCCCGGCCGATTCAGGTTTGGCGGTTGAATGGGTCACTGAAGAAACCATATTTGACTTTATCCTAGGGTGACAAAACCGCCGAGGCAAGTCAGGAGTAAGCGTGCAAGGCGCCGGAGGGCATGGGTTTCCCGGGCCAAAGATATTGGTCCAATTTCCATTTCAAAAATAAATCCTGCCAAATTGGGGGGAGTCAGGCATAGTCACCGGGCTATGACTACTCCGTGGAAAAAACAAATGGCGATGATTTGGGCATCGCAATTTTTATCTATCATGGGGTTTTCCTTTGCCTTGCCATTTGCGCCGTATTTTCTCCAACAGGACTTGGGCATTACCCGCCACGCCGAGTTGCAGATGTGGGTTGCGCTCTTTTCCGCGGCGACGGCCCTCACCATGGGGATTGCGGCTCCGTTGTGGGGACTGTTGGCGGACCGATATGGCAAGCGAATCATGCTCATCCGCGCCAATTTTGCGGGCTGCATCGTGATGTCGTTGATGGGCGGAGTACACAGCCCCGTCACGCTGATTATCTTGCGTCTGATTCAGGGCGCGTTGACGGGCACCATGACGGCGGCGCAGGCTTTTCTATCGGGAGAAATTCCGCGTGAACATCGCGGGCTGGCCATCGGCGGCCTGAGTGCGGCGGTCTTTTCCGGCAGCATGGCGGGCGCGTTTATCGGCGGTTTTGTCGCACAGGCGCTGGGCTACCGCATGGCCTTTTATTGTTCTGGCATCCTGCTGTTGATTGCCGGGATGTTGGTGTTGCTGGGCACCAGAGAAACGGTTCGTCCGCGCAGGGCATCCTCATCGGATGGTCGAGGGGAGTCGCAAGCGGCCCAGGTGCGCTGGCGCGATTTGCCGCGCCCTCTTTGGGGAGTCTTGGCTGCCATTAGCGCTGTTGCTTTTGTGCGGCAATTTGACATGGCGTTTCTGCCGCTGTTGGTGCAGGAAATTCACGGCACGCTGGATCGGGTATCTCTCTGGAGCGGCGCCCTGAACGCTTGCGGAAGTGTGGCCGGCTTGCTGGCCGGTTTGACGACCGGCTGGCTGTCGGATCGGCTCAGCCCCTTGCGTTTGGTGATTCTGGCGTCGCTGGCGGCGGCATTTTTCAGCGGCTGGCAGGTGGTGGTTGGTTCGTTTGTGACGCTGTTTCCCGTGCGCTTTGGCACGGTATTTTTTGGCGGCGCACTGGAGCCGGCGCTCAACGCCTGGTTGGCCAAGCATGTGCCGGAGTCCCGGCAGGGCGTGGCGTTTGGTTTGGCGAGCACCACGCGTTCCATCGGCTGGGCGATATCTCCGTTGGTGGGCGGGGCGGTTGCGATGGTCAACTTTCGGGCCGTTTTTGGCGTGGCTTCGGCTGGTTTCGCGGTTTTGGCCATCTTGTTTGGCTTGGCCTTGCAAGTGCGCGCGCATAAAGATAGGCTGAAAGTATGAGCATAACGGATCCCCATTGTCCTTTTCCTGAAACGGCTGACATTCACACATCCTCCGAGGAATATGCCGGTCGTTTTGCCGGCTCTTCCGGCGCTTGGATGCTACAGGTGCAGGAGCGCATTGTCTTGCGCATGATGCGCGGGTTTCCCGATGCGTCTATTTTGGATGTTGGCGGCGGTCATGGCCAACTGGCGATTCCGCTTGTTCGCGACGGCTGGCGCTTGACGGTTATCGGCAGTGACGATTCATGCCGGACGCGCATTCAGTCCATCATAGATTCCGGACACTGCAAGTTTGTCGTTGGCAATCTGATTGAATTGCCATTTCCCGACAACTGCTTTGACATGGCGCTTTGCTTCCGGCTACTCACGCATTGCGAGCGCTGGCCGGAATTGGTGCGCGAGTTGTGCCGCGTGGCCCGGCAGGGGGTGATTGTGGATTATCCCACCAGCCAGAGTCTCAACGCTATTGCGCCGGCGCTGTTCGGTGCCAAAAAGAAATTTGAAAAAAACACGCGCACGTGGACCCTTTTCCGCCATCGGCAGGTATTGGACGAATTCGCGCGCAACGGATTTGTGCCGGCGGAAATTCGCAAGCAGTTTTTTATTCCGATGGTCATCCATCGCATGCTGAAACTCGGCGCGGTATCCGCTGGTCTCGAAGCGATTTGCCGTTTGCTGGGCCTGACCCGTCTGTGGGGCACGCCGGTGATTGTTCGGTTTGCGCCGACGGACGGCGGGTAAATCAACCCGCCAGCCAGGCGAACCAGGCGTCCATTCCCGCGCCCGTTTTTACGGATAGCTCCAGAATTTTTGCGCGCGGCGCCACTTGGCGGATATTTTTCAGCGCGTCTTCCCGCTGAAATCCCACCGCTTCCGCCAAGTCGCATTTGGTAATCAAGACGAGATCGGCATGGTGAAAAATCACCGGATATTTTAGCGGCTTGTCTTCGCCTTCCGTCACGGATAGAAGCACGACGCGCCGGTGTTCGCCCAAATCGTAGGATGCCGGGCAGACCAGATTGCCGACATTTTCGATGAATAAAAATTTCAGGCCATCGGTCGTGATTTTTTCCAAGGCGTGCAAGACCATATGTGCGTCGAGATGGCAGGTGGCGCCCGTCGTGATTTGAACGGCTTGGGCGCCGGAGGCGCGCAGGCGTATCGCGTCATTTTCGGTTTGCAAATCGCCCACAATGGCGGCGGCGTGCGGCAATAGATGCTTGAGGGTGGCTTCCAGGAGCGCGGTTTTTCCCGCGCCGGGGGAGGAGAGGAGGTTGAATGCGGTCAAGCCTTTGGCCCGGAACCAGCCCCGGTTTTGATCGGCGTGACGCTGATTCTGCGCCATCGCTGATTTGCGCACGTCAATCGTGCGCATCGGTTCGCTTGGGGCGTGGGCGTGAGCATGGTCGTGCCCATCTCCGTGGTTGTGGCTGTGCTCATGGCTGTGGTCATGGTTGTGGTTGTGTTCGTGGGAATGATCGTGGGGATGGCCGCAGCCGCAATGGTCACACATGGTCGGGTACCTCAATGGAGATTAGGTCTAGTTCGCAGCCGCCGCGCAATTCGCCATCGGTGGCGAGGCAGGCGGGACATTGGTAATTGCCCACGGGCGTTGTATAGGAGGTTTGGCAGTGGGGGCAATGAAAAAGGGGGGCGGTTTCTTCGATGTCCAGCCGCGCACCCTCCGCCGGGGTGCCGGGGGTCAAGGCGTCGAACGCGAATTGCAGGGATTCAATCACCACGCCGGAAAGCGGGCCGACCCGCACCTTGAGCGCACGGAGGGGCGCGCCATTTGCCGCGGCGATGGCGTCCGTCAGGAGGTTATTCATCAAGCTCAATTCGTGCATGTTGGTCCATTCTATCACGGTTTGCGGGGATTCACCAAATGACATTGGTGGCCCGAAAAGGCCCGTCTTGTCAAGAGGGCAAAAAGGGCTGTCAATAACTTGTGCAAAATCGGGAAAAACCGCAAAAAATCTTGCATTTTAAGTCGTTGCGCCAGAATGGGATAAAAATAAGTTAAAAAACGGGCATTTTTCTGTTGACGAAAGGTGGGGCAAAGTGGGATAAAGTGCATCAGAAGGACGGCAAAATGGAGCGACGTGTCACAACTGAAATTGACGAGCTGCTGAATGCAGGCGCCTTCGTCGGTTCCTACACACATTCGCTCGACAGCAAAAGGCGCGTGACCATTCCGTCCGATTGGCGCGAGGCCGCCGGCAATCCGACCCTCTTTATTTTGCCGGGCGTGAATGTGAAGTGTCTCTACGTGGTTACGGCGCGCGAAATGGCCCAGCGTTTGGAAAAAGTGCGCGCGGCGTCCGTCGCCAATGTTCAGGCCCAAATCTTCTTGCGTGATTTTTTCTCGCGCTCGGATCGCGTGACGTTGGACGCGCAGGGGCGCATTCGCGTGAAGGATGAGTTGCTGGAGCTGGCCGGCATTACGAATCAGATGGTGCTTGTGGGCGTGGGTAGTCGGTTTGAATTATGGAGTCCGGAGTCATGGAAAGAGCAGAGTTCGCAACTGGATCAGTCAACGTTCGCGGAAGCAGCGCAATACATCGGATTCTAAGCTTCCTCGGCGCGGTTTTGTTCGGCATCGGGCCTGCGGCCCGGGCGAAGGAAAGCGACAAATGGTGGGAGCGCGAGGACTACGATTCTCCCCACGACACGGGCATCCAAATGACGCTGGGGCAGCAGGCGGAGCTGTTCGATATCGCCGGTCAGGCGGTATTCAAGCCGCTGGAAACTCCGCCGCCTCCCGTTTCGGCACCCGTGCCGCCAGTCGCCGCTCCGGCCGCGCCGCGCACGATTGTTTCGGTGCAATCCAAGTCCCGCACGACGGCTCGCGTGGTGGCCACGACTCGTGCGGCTCCCGTGGTGCGCGTTTCCGCAGTGACCAAGACCGCTCAGGCGGCTCGCGGCAGCGTGGCTCGGCATTTGATGATGAGCCAATCCATTTCCAGCGGCAAGGAGGCCGCGCGTTGGTTTTCCGTTCCCCAGCGCGCCCTCTTGCCGCGCTATCAGTTGTTTGAAGGCAGCCCGGGCGTAACCGAGGGTGCGGATGGCCTTCGCATCAGCGCGCGCGAGTTGCGCACGCAGCGTGGCCGGGTCTGGTTTGTGTGATCGGCATGAGGTGAAGCATGGTCCATGTTCCGGTTCTTCTCGAGGAGACCGTCTCCCGATTGGTGACGGCACCGGGGGGCTGGTTTGTGGATGGCACGGTCGGGGCAGGGGGACATTCGGTGGCGCTGTTGGCCGCGGCGGGATTGGATGCGCGCTTGCTAGCTCTGGACCGCGACGCGGAAGCCCTGTCGCTGGCGCGCGCGGCGCTGGCGCCTTTTGGCGAGCGGGTCATCACGGCGCAGGCTAATTTTGCGGAACTGGGCACGGTGGCCGCGCAACATGGTGTTCGGAATGTGCAGGGAGTCCTTTTGGACTTGGGCGTGTCCTCCATGCAATTGAACCAGCCGGAGCGCGGCTTTAGTTTTCTCGGCGCGGGGCCGCTGGACATGCGCATGGATACGCGTCAGGAACTGACGGCCGCCCGGTTGCTGGAGCAGTTGACGCTGGATGAGTTGACCGATGTGTTGCGGCGCTATGGCGAAGAGCTCATGGCGCGGCGCGTGGCCAAGGCGATTCACGCGGCGGTGGAGCAGGGCCAGTTGCCGACCACGACGGCGGAACTGGCCGAGCTGGTGGCTGAGGCCAAAGGCGGGCGGCGCGGGCGGACCCATCCGGCCACGCAGACGTTTCAGGCGTTGCGGATTGCCGTCAACGGCGAATTGGCCGCNNGAATGGTCAAGCAATTCATGGCCGCGCACGAAGGCCGGGATGAGGCATTGGCCCAAGGCGGTTCACGATGGAGCGGCCACTTGCCGCGCGGGCGGCGAGTGGTTCGCAAGGCCATCGTGCCCACGCCGGAAGAAGTCGCGCGAAACCCGCGCGCGCGCTCGGCAAAGCTGCGGGTATTGGAAAGGTTGGTGTGAGATGGCACGTAAAAACAGAAAAAAGAATCACATGGGTTCCCGGTGGGTTTCCGGGGGCGCGGTATTGGTTGTGCTCCTCGCTTTCGTGGGCCTGGCCTACTTGCGCTTGACGAATAATTGCGAAGAATTGGGCCGCCAGATTAAGGCGCTGGAACGCCAGCGCGATGAATTGCACAAACAGGTGGTCAATGAAGAGCACCATTGGGCCAATGCCCGTTCCACCCGGAATATGGAGCGCCTGATGGCTCTGCATGGCATCGCCATGTCCTGGCCTGCCGAGCGAAATATCATTCGCCTGAAGGCTGTCGAACTCGACGAGCCTACCCAGTTGGCGTATCAATCCGCCGGCAGCGGACTTCGTGATTGACCGAAGCTACATGTGGAGGGCCGCGCTTGTGGCCCTGCTGCTGCTGGCCGCCTGGAGCGGCCTCGGCTTGCATTTGGCCCATTTGCATTTGTCGCCCGATAACGACCAGCAGGAGCGCGTGCGCCGCATGCACCTGTATGAAGAGCAAATTCTGGTCGGACGCGGGCGAATTTTTGACCGCAACGAGCGGTTGATGGCGCTTGATTTGCCCGTGAAGGACATTTGGGTGGACCCCGTTGTCATTCTCAGCAATGGTCACGCGCGCGCCGCCAGCGAGCATCTCGCGCGCATTTTGAAACTGCCTAAGGCGCAAGTGTATGACCGAATCAATCGCCCCGGCCGCCGCTATGAGCCGATTGCCCGCCGCGCGCGCGAGGAAGTTGCCGCCGACGTGATGCGCCTGCGCATTCCCGGTGTGCATGTTTCGGGCCTCACAACGCGATTTTATCCCCACGACCAACTGGGGTGCCATGTCCTCGGATATTCCAATCACGAGGGGCAGGGAAGCGCCGGCATCGAGCAGCGATGGGACTCCCTGCTGCGCGGGCGTCCGGGCTATCGGCAAAGCGAACGGGACGGCACCAAGCGCGAAATCATGACTCGCCGCTCCATCGAAATTGCCCCGCAGGAAGGCGCAGACATCTATCTCACCCTCGACGAAAACATCCAGTTCTTCACGGAAAAGGCGCTGGATGCCGCGATGACCAACTTCAACCCCAGCGCGGCCTGGGCCATTGTTGAATCCGTGCGAACGGGTGAAATTCTGGCCATGGCTTCACGGCCCGCCTATGACTTGAATCAATTTAATAAAACCACTGCCGACACCCGTTTGAATCGCGCCGTGGGAATCAACTATGAGCCGGGTTCGGTGTTCAAGGTGGGCGTGGTGGCCGCGGCCCTCAATGAAGGTTTGATTGCCACCAATCAACTGTTCGATTGTGAAAATGGCATGTGGTATTACGCCGGGCGTCCGCTTCGCGATTTTCATCCCTACGGCATTTTGGATGTCACCGGCATCCTGCGAAAATCCAGCAACATCGGCGCGGCGAAGATTGCCATTCTGCTGGGCGAAGAGCGTCTGTACCGCTACCTGAAAAACTTTGGTCTGGGCACGCCCACCGGCCTCGAAGTGCCCGGCGAAGAACCCGGTCTATTGCACCCGGTCAGGCGGTGGAGCAATCTCAGCATCACCCGAATCGCCATGGGCCACGAGGTGGCTGTCACGGCCATGCAGATGCTGAATGTTCTGTGCTGTCTGGGCAATGACGGCTTTCTCATGCAGCCCTATCTCGTCAGCAAAGTCGTGGATAAAAACGGCGTGACCCTGCAGGAAAACAAGCCGCGCGCCGTGGCCCGTCCGGTCAGCGAGCGCACCGCGATTCTCATGCGCAAGATGTTGACCGAAGTCACGCTGACCGGCGGCACCGGCACGCGTGCGGCCATTCCCGGCTATCTGGTCGCCGGCAAAACCGGCACGGCGGAAAAAATTGTGGACGGCCGCTATTCCAAAACAGAAAACGTGTCTTCCTTTGTCGGCATGTTTCCCGCCGACAAGCCGGAAATCGGAATTATCGTTGTCCTCGACAACCCACACCCTCTGCGCACGGGCGGAGTCACCGCCGGTCCGGTTTTCGCGGAAATTGCCGCGCCCATCGCCCGCTACATGGACATTCCCTCCATGGATGCTGAAGACTGGGTGTACTACGAACCCACTCCGGCGGAAGCCCCATGAAACTCAGCCGACTCGCACAACGTGTGGCAGGCGCCAGTCTCACCGGCAACGCGACGACGGAGATTTCCTCGCTGGCCTACGACTCCCGCCAAGTCGCGCCCGGCGGACTTTTTTTCGCGCTGCCCGGCACGCGAACGGATGGGAGCCGATATATTGACGAAGCCGTGCGCAAAGGCGCCGTGGCCGTTGTCCACGAGCCCGGCCTGCGTCTGCCGCCGGGCATCGCCGGCATCAGCGCCCCCTGCGCCCGCACGGCCATGGCCGATATTGCCGCGACCTTTTACGGGCATCCCTCCGACGCGCTGGATGTCATCGGCATCACCGGCACCAACGGGAAAACCACCACCGCCTTCATGGTTCGCGACATTCTCCAAGCCGCGAATCAAACCTGCGGAATCATCGGCACCATCCGCTACGAAATCGGCTCGCGCCACATTGTTGCCCGTCGCACAACGCCGGAATCGCTTGACCTTCAGCGCATGCTTGCCGCCGCCCGACAAGCCGACTGCCGCGCGCTGGCCATGGAGGTGTCCTCTCAGGGGCTTGCCGCCGAACGACTGCGCGGCACGCGCTTTGCCGCCACTGTTTTCACCAACCTCAGCGAAGACCACCTCGACTTCCATCAAATCATGGAAGCCTACTTCGCCACCAAGCAAAGACTTTTTACGGATGAATTCGCCCGCACCGAAACATCCCGCGCCATCATCAACACGGACGACCCTTACGGCCAGCGACTTGCCGCCGACCCCGCGCTGCAAGAACGCCTCATCACTCTGGGCACGCATCCGTCCGCCGATGTTCGCGCTGAAGACATTCAACTGAGCGAAACCGCCTCCAGTTTTCAAGCCATCACGCCGTGGGGGAGCGCGCATCTGACCCTGAATGTGACCGGACGCTTCAACGTAATGAATGCGCTGGCCGCTATCGCCGTGGGGGGCTCGCGCGGCATTCCATTGCCCGCCATGGTTTCCGCGCTGGCAAACATGGAACCCGTGCCCGGCCGGCTGGAGCGCATCCCCGACGCCAAAGGCCGCCACATTTTTGTGGACTATGCCCACACCGAAGACGCCCTGCGAAATGTCCTGACCGCCCTGCGCGAAACCGCGCCCGGCCAGCTCATTTGTGTGTTTGGTTGCGGGGGCAATCGCGATGCCCACAAACGCCCCCTCATGGGTGCGGCCGCATCTGCCATTGCCCATCGCGTCATCGTCACCAGCGACAACCCGCGCAACGAAGACCCCGACGCCATTATCGCGCAAATTGTCGCGGGCATGGATGTGACGAAGCCGCACCGCGTGGAACCTGACCGCACCCGCGCGATTCATGCCGCCCTGCGTGAAGCCGCCCCCGGTGACACCATCCTCATTGCCGGCAAAGGCCACGAGCCTTATCAGGAAGTCGCCGGGCGGCTGATACACTTCGATGACCGCGAAGTCGTCCGCGCCGCCCTTTCCAGCGGCATCTAAACACAACAACCCGGCGCCCCAAAAAAGTTTTCCACACCGTGGAAAACTTTTTTCCACACCATGGAAAAAATTCGCCCCCGCGCCCCATCCCGCCCCAATTTTTCCACACCGTGGAAAACTTTTTTCCATAGCGTGGAAAATTCCGAAATTAAGTTTCCATAGCGTGGAAAAGTTGGGCGGGGGTTAGTTTTTGCGGGTGGCGATGTGGCGGGCGAGGGCGGCGAGGGGGGCGGTGTCGCCGGGGAAGTCGGCGAGAGCGGCAAGGGCTTGTTCCACGCGTTCTTGCAGGAGGGCGCGGGCGCCATCGAGTCCGTACACGGAAACGGCGGTATTTTTTTCTCGCGCGGCATCGGAGCCTGCGGTTTTGCCAAGCTGGGCGGTGGTGGCGGTGGCGTCCAGAATGTCGTCGGCAATTTGAAAGGCTTCGCCGATGGCCTGGCCGTAGGTGGTTGCGGCGGCTAATGCCGCGGGTGTTCCAGCGGCGGCGAGGACGCCCATGCGGACGGCGCAGGCCAGCAAGTCGCCGGTTTTGTGCTGTTGAATGTAGCGCAGTCGTTCGGCGTCGGGGGGCTGGCCTTCGCTGAGCATGTCTTCGACTTGGCCGCCAACCACGGCTTGTGAGCCGGCGGCGGCGGCGAGTTCGCGCACAATTTCCAGAGCGGCGACTGGCGTTTGGGCGGCGAGTTGAAAGGCGAGCGCTTGAAGGGCGTCGCCGGCGAGGAGGGCGATGGCTTCGCCATAGACTTTATGGCAGGTGGGGACGCCGCGGCGCAGGTCGTCGTCGTCCATGCAGGGCAAGTCGTCGTGAATGAGGGTGTAGGTGTGGAGGCATTCGATGGCGGCGGCGGGCAGGAGGGCGGCCTCGCGCGGCGCGCCGCAGGCTGTGGCGGCGGCGGCACAGAGGATGGGGCGCAGGCGTTTGCCGCCGGCGAACAAGCTGTGGCGCATGGCGGCGTGGAGGGTGGCGGGGCGGGTGTCCGCCGGTGGCACGCGCCGGTCCAGTTCGGCTTCAATCCAGCGTGCGCCGCTGGTCAGATAGGCGTTGAGGTCCATGCTCATGGTGTTTCGTTGGTTGCTGTTGTGTGTGTGCGTGGTGGTTGAGGGGCTGTCAGATGCCCAGGTCTATGAAGCGGACGAGGCCTTCGTAGGTTTGCCCAGATGAGGTTGTGAAGCGAATGTGCGCCTTGTCGGGGGTTGCGCCTTTCAACACACGAACGGTTACGCCAGCGTTCAGGGTGCCCAGCGGGCGGGTGTTGGCCGGGTCCATCGGGTACAAGTAAATGGGGCGAGTTGTGACGACATCCTGCTCATCCACCTGGCGCGGCGCCATCAAGGCGTCGAGGCGGGAAACGGGCGCGCCGGCGTAGGCCCATGCGCCGCGCTTGGCCTGCTTGGCTGCCAGCTCGGCTTGGCGCAACCGCCGCCACCAGGCATCGGCGCTGCGGCCGTTATAGGCTTTCAAATCGCCGAGGTCCGTGCCCATGCCGTGGACGCGCGCGAGGCCGTTGCGAACCAGCTCGAAGCCGAGGTCTTCACCCGCGGCGTTCAGCACCATGGCGTAGTCGCGGTCTTTTGCCGAGCGGCCGAGGGCGTCGGACAAGCGGGAGTGAACGGTGAAGTTTTCTTTTAGAAACTGCTCGGTGAACTTGGCGGCTTCCTTGCCGACTTTGATGACATCGGCGATGTTGGCGATTCCAAAATAATCCGCTTGTTCCTGCAATCGCTCCGGCAGGGAACTGTCGGCTTCGGGTGTGTCCACGAAATACAGACGGAACAGGTAGGTTCTGGTTTTGATGTTGCCGGGCTTGACGTGAAAACTGTCGCCGTCATTGGCGGCGTGGGGAATAAGACGGCAGTTGAGGTAGTCCCGCCATTTTTTTGCGGCGGACGCGCTCGTTGTGCCCCAGCTCAAGAACAGGACGGCGAGAAGCGCCGTCACCCATTTAGATGCATGTATTCGGCTCATTCCTATAATTTATGCGAAAACGCGGAGATGCGAAAGCAAAAAAGGCGACGTTGACAACTGGGGCGCGAGACCATTCAATGCGCGTATGAAACGCATCTGGAAATGGCTGCTGTTGGCGGTTGTGGCGGTGACGCCCTGGCTCCGAGGGCTGTCGTATCCTTTTCTGTATGACGACATCGGCATGATTGCCGAAAACTCTTTTTTGGAGGAGCCGGGTCATATCGTCAAGGTGCTGTCGGGCTGGACGTTGACGCAGCCGCAGGTGATTAATGGGCGTCGTCCGGCGGTGCTGGCGACATACTTTCTGGATCGCGAATGCCACGGGTTGCGACCGGCCGGCTGGCGCGTGACGAATCTGTTGCTGCATCTGGCGAATGCCGGCTTGCTGGCCTGGCTGGTGCGGCGCTTGACGGGCCATTCATTCATGGCGGCGGCGAGCGGCCTGTTGTTTGCCTTGCATCCGCTGGTGACGGAGCCGGTTCACGCGCCGGGGTTTCGCGCGGATGTTTTGTGTTTGTTTTTTATTTTAGCGGGCGCGCATCTGTTTTGGGCGGAGGGGACGCGCGCAACTTGGCGGCGGACGGCGAGTTGCGGGTTGCTGGCCTTGGCGTTGCTGGCGAAAGAAACGGCTGTAGCGGCTCCGCTGTTGTTTGCCGCGCTGGTCTTTTTATTTCCGGCGAAGAGTGGCGCGCCGAGCGGTCGCATTTTCAAATGGCTTGCGGTCACGTTTGTGTTGGCCGGCGTGTTTTTTGTGCTTTGGGTGGCGTCGCCGGTGGCTTTGCAGGCGGCGGGTCATTTCTGGAATGGGGAGTCGCTGCGCTTTCCAGAAACCATCTTTTCGGCGCCTGCTTTATGGACGCGCACGTTGCGCCTTTTGCTGGTGCCTTGGCCGTTGAATGTGACGCCGGCTTTTACGCCGGTGACGTCGCTTGCGTCGTTGCGCTTTTGGGTGGGGGTGGGGTGGCTCGTTTTTTGCTTGTGGGGTATTCGCCGCGCGTATCGGGCGGCACCGGCGCTGGCGCTGGGGTTGCTGTGGGCGTTGATTTTCTTTCTTCCGGTGGCGAACCTGTTTCCTTTGCTGCATCCGGTGGCGGACCGCTACTTTTATCCCATCGTGCCCGGTTTCGCGATTGCCGTGGCCTGGCTGCTGGCCCAGCAAACCCGTGCCGCGCGCGCGGTGGGGCTGGCGGGGCTGCTGGCTATTTATGCGCTGTTGATTTCCGTGCGGCTGGGCCAGTGGGCGTCCGGCGAGCGCTTGTGGACGGCGGCCTATTTCCAAAATTCGCAAAGCGCCACTGCCGCGACCTGGCTGGGGCTGTTGCGGGATGAGGCCGGCGATGCCGAGGGCGCGCGCGAATTTTATCAGGCGGCCACGAAAGCCAATCCGTATGCCGTGGAAGCGTGGATTAACTGGGGGGCGGAGGAAGCGCGCGCCGGCAACTGGGCGGAAGCGGAACGGTTATGGCGGCACGCGGTGAAGATTCGTCCTGACAAGGCGAGCGGCTGGAGCAATCTGGCGTTGTGTCTGGAGCAACTGGGGCGGCCGGATGAGGCGGCGCAAGCGCGGGAGCGTCTCAAGGAAATTCAAACGCCGCCGTAGCGACTGCTTTTTATGGCAGGGAATACCCGTGGCGCGCAAATACGGCGCGGGATTCGTCGGAGCCCAGATATTCCAGGAAGGCCATTGCGCCCAAGCGATTGGGGGCATTCACCAAGACAGCCGCCGCCGCATATTGCACGTCGGCGCTTTCGTCACCGCCCGCGCCTTCGTCCGGCGACAGGATAACGACGTTGCGTTTGAGCGCGACATCCACCATGCCTTTTTCAATCATGGAGCGCATGGGTTCTTCGGCGGCGGGGAAAAAGACGTCCGCGGGCAGACCCAGTCGAATGCTTTCCGCCATGACTGCCGACAGCCCCACGTTTAGTTGAATTTCAAAACTGGTTTGTTCGGTGAACGTTTGCGCAATTTCCTGCAGGGGTTGCAGGAAAACCTGATCGGCAAACACCTGGATATCCTGCGCCGCCGCCGACCGCGCCGCCGCCACCGGAATCAACAAAGCCAACCATAGATTTCGCATCACTTTCAAAAGAATCCCTCCGTCTAAACGGTTTATCCGGCAATATGGAAGCGCACCCCCGGCGGTTTGTCAATGCGGGGGAAAAAGAATCTTTGTCAGTCGCATGAGAAGTTCACCAGTCCCGCTTCGCGCAGACTGACGTATGGGGCGGGGTGGGGGCGGTGGCCGCCAATAATGATGTGATCGAGGAGTTCAATGCCCACCACGCGGCCGGTTTCCACCAGTTGGCGGGTGGTTTGGATGTCATCGGAGGAGGGCGTGGGGTCGCCGGAGGGGTGGTTGTGGGCGACAATGATGGCGGCGGCCGACATGCGTATGGCCTCGCGGAACACATCGCGCGGGTGGGCGAGGCTGGCGTTCAGCGTGCCCTTGTGAATGGGCTCCGGCGCGCGACGCAGGCGATATTTTTGGTCCAGCATCAACACCCAGAACACTTCCTGTTCCAGCCGCAAGGTGTCTTTTTTGAGGAGTTCCAGCACATGGAGGGGTTCGCGGATGAGCGGGAGGGTGGTTTCGGTGGCGCTCATGGCCCGGCGGCCCAATTCCATCGCGGCCTGCAGCTCCAGCGCCTTGACCGTGCCAATGCCTTTGATGGCGCGCAATTCTTCGTGCGAGGCGTCGGCGAGGCGGGCGAGGGAGCCTTGGTGGCGGTCGAGAAGCTGGCGGGCCAAATCAATCACGCTTTGGCCGCGGATGCCCGCGCGCAGGAGGATGGCCACCAGAACGTCATCGGGCACGTTCTGAACGCCGGCTTCGAGGGCCAGTTCGCGGGGGCGGCGGTGATCCGGCAGGTCCTTGATGCGTGAGAGTGAAATCACATAGCGCGTTTCGGCAACTTGCGTCGGCTTTTTCATGCGTGCAACGTAGAAGTACCATTGCCACCCAGCGTTGGCAATCCCCGACGGCGGAAGAATAATTACCCACAAGGCGCCCAAACAGTGTAGAGTGCCGGGCATGACTGTTCAGCCGTCCAAGTATTCGTTGGGAGAAGAGATTGCGCATGCCATCACGCATGGGGTGGGCGCGGGGCTGGCCATCGCGGGGCTGGCCGTGTTGATGGTGGCCGCGGCCACGCGCGGCAGCGGCGCCTGGCAGGTGGCGCCGTGCGCCGTTTACGGCGCGGCGATGATTCTCATGTTCACCATGTCCACGCTTTATCACAGTTTCCCGTGGCCGCGGGTGAAGCGCGTGTTCCGGATTCTGGATCACGAAATGATTTTCCTGATGATTGCGGGCAGTTATACGCCGTTTGTGCTGATTACGCTGCGGGGCGCGCTGGGCTGGACGTTGTTTGGCATTGTGTGGGGGCTTGCGGTTGTCGGCATGGTGTTTCAGGGCTTTTTTACGGGGCGCTTCAAAAAAGCCACGACGCTTTTATATGTGCTGATGGGGTGGATTATTGTTGTGGCGCTGAAGCCGTTGCTGGATCGCATGTCCGTGGCGGGCGTCCGGTGGCTGGTGGCGGGCGGGTTGTGCTACACGCTGGGCGCGGGGGTGTATTTATTCAAGCGGGTTCGCTATCACCATGCGGTGTGGCACCTGCTGGTTCTGGCCGGCAGCGCGTGCCATTATTTCGCGATTTTGTGGCACGTTTTGCCGCATCCGTAAGGCGATTGATTCAGGGGGAAGCTAAAGCCTAAAACAGCTCGAGTTGCGCGGCGTCGTGCGCCTTGGGCTTGTGGGCGCGGGGCTGGGCCAGTTTGGGGTGGCCGGCTTCGCTCAGTTCCTCGTCTTCCAGATTGGCGAGAATTTCCCTGGCGCGCCCGATGACCTCGGACGGCAGACCGGCGAGACGGGCGACATGAATGCCGTAGGATTTGTCGGCGGCGCCGGCCACGATTTTGCGCAGGAAAACAATGCGCTCGTCTTTTTCGCTGACGAGGACGTTGTAGTTTTTGACGCCGGGGAGGGTGAGGGCGATGTCGGTCAATTCGTGATAGTGGGTGGCGAACAGGGTTTTGGCTTTGACGCGGGGATTGTTGTGCAGGTATTCCGCCACGGACCAGGCGATGGAAATGCCGTCGAAGGTGGAGGTGCCGCGGCCGATTTCGTCGAGCACAATCAGCGAGCGCGGCGTGGCATTGTTGAGGATGTTGGCGGTTTCCTGCATTTCCACCATGAATGTGGAGCGGCCGCGCGCCAAATCGTCGCCCGCTCCGACGCGCGTGAAGACGCGGTCCACCACGCTGATTTCGGCGGAAGAGGCGGGAATGAACGAGCCCATTTGCGCCATGATGACGATGAGGGCCACTTGGCGGATATAGGTGGATTTTCCGGCCATGTTCGGGCCGGTGATAATCAGGAGCTGATGGGTGTGATTGTCAAGCTGGGTGTCGTTGGGCACAAAGCGGTCGGACTCCGGGAGCAGTTCGATGACCGGGTGACGGCCGTCGCGAATCACCAGCGGGCCATCCTCGGTCATTTTCGGGCGGACATAACGACAGGTTAGCGCGCGCTCGGCAAAGGTGGCGAGCACATCCAGTTCGGCGATGGCGGCGGCGGTTTGCTGAATTTCAGGGGTGGCGGCCACCACCTGCTCGCGCAGTTCGAGGAACAACTCGTATTCGAGGGCCACCGATTTTTCTTCCGCGCCGACGATTTTGCTTTCGACTTCCTTCAGCTCCGGGGTGATGAAGCGCTCGCCATTGACCATCGTTTGCTTGCGGATGTAATCGGACGGCACGCGCGAGAGATTGGCCTTGGTGACTTCGATGAAGTAGCCGAACACTTTGTTGAAGCGAATTTTCAGGGAGCTGATGCCGGTGCGCTCGATTTCCTGCGCCTGAAGGGCCGCAATCCATTGTTTGCCGTCGTGGGCGGCGGCGCGAAGCTCATCCAACTGTTCATGATAGCCCTTGCGGATGAGGCCGCCTTCCTTGATGGAGATGGGTGGCTCATCCACCAAGGCTCGTTGAATGAGCGCGACGAGGTCATCTTGCGGAACGATGGCGCGATTCAATTCCGCGAGGCGGCCGGTGGTGTGCGGGGCCAGCGCGGCTTGCAGGGCGGGCAGTTTGGCGAGAGAAAGCGCGAGCGCGCGGACGTCGCGTCCGTTGCCTGAGCCGCTGGCCAGACGCGCCAAGAGACGCTCCAAGTCTTTGATGTTGCCGAGGATTTTACGAAACTCTTCAAGTTCGTGGCGCTTTTCCAGAAGCGCGGCGACTGCGTCATGGCGCGCGACGATGGCCGCGAGATTTTGCAAGGGGCGGACCAGCCAATCGCGCAGGAGGCGCGAGCCCATCGCGGTGCGCGTGGTGTCGAGGGCTTTCAGCAGGGTGGTGGGGGCGTCCGTGCGCGGTGTGCCGCGGGAGGCAATCAGCTCCAAATTGGCGAGCGTGGATTCGTCGAGCATCATGGCATCCGCGGCGGTTCGCAGGCGGATGCTGCGGATGTGGCTGGCCGGACGGCGCAGGTCACGCGTGACGTAGTACAGGAGGGCACCGGCGGCAGCCGTGGCGGCCGGGTGGCCGGTGCCGCCGAAGCCATCCAGCGATTGCACGCCTAAATGTCGGCAGAGGCCATCCTCGGCGGTGGCCGGGTCGAAAATCCAGTCTTCGCGCGCGGTGAGAATGAATGCGCCCGTGGCGCGCAGGTTGGCGAGAAAGGCTTCGTCCTCATGGAGGGATTCGGGCAGAATGACCTCCGGGGGTGAGTGGCGCGCGAGGTCGTCGAGGAGCACGTCGGGATCGGTGGTGTCTTCCATCCAGAAGTCGCCGGTGGACAGGTCCAGCATGGCCAAGCCATAACGTTCACCTTGGCGATAGAGGCTCGCCAGATAGTTGGGGCGGGTGGCATCCAGCATGGAATCGGTCAGAACCGTGCCGGGGGTGACAATGCCGGTGATTTCGCGTTTGACAATGCCCTTGGCGGTGGCCGGGTCTTCCATCTGGTCGCAAATGGCCACCTTTTTGCCGGCGCGGAGCAGCTTGGCCAGATACGTATCCGCCGCATGAAACGGCACGCCGCACATGGGCATGTTCTGGCGCTTGGTGAGGGCAATCCCGAGGATTTCGGAGGCCACAATGGCGTCCTCGAAGAACATCTCGTAAAAATCGCCCAGACGGAAAAAGAGGATGGTGTCCGGGGCGATTTCCGCCTTGATGCGCCGATATTGGGCCATCATGGGAGTTGTGGGTTTCGCGCTCATTGTCAGGGGATGATTGAAGCAAACCCCGGCGCGCCTGAACAGTCCAAAACGGTTGCGCCGTTTTTTTTGCCGTTTTTTTTCGACGACAAACGACTCTTGGATTCGTTGATAGCGCGCGAAAAAATGCTCCAATCAACTGCTCGGTACAAAAGATCAGTCGAAAAGGAAAGAAATGAACATGCCGTGACAATGGGGGGGGGAGGCTCGCAATTTGTCGAATGGCGCTGGTCTTTTCCTGCTGCGATTGTGTATGGTGCTGACGCGGGCCGCGCTGGAGGACGTTGACGGTGGATGTAGCGGGCCGGGAGTATGGCAGCAGGGATGAAAAAACAACGGATGGCTTGGATGAGGATGTGTCTGGCATTCCTCGCGACGGCCACGGTTTGCGGCGCGGCGGAATGGACGCCGGGTACGACGAATCACGTGGATGGAGTCGGGGCCACGGGTGCGGGCTATCTGCTTTATCTGCCGACTTCATTTCAACCGGAATCCCCGCCGCCGCTGGCGGTTTATTTTGATCCCGGCGGTGACTACGGCCGCGCCATGGGCCTGTTGCAGCCCGCGTTCGAACAGATGGGCTGGTCGTTGGCTTGCGCCAAATACTTGAGCAACAGCGGCCCTTCCAATCAGTGGCAGATGGCGCGGGAGCTGTTGGATGATGTTCGCGCGCGGGTGCCGCATCCGCATGAGCGGTTTTATCTTTCCGGGCTTTCCGGCGGTTCCTGGCGGGCGAATACATTGGCCCGCGGCTACTGGGATGAAGTGGCCGGGTTGTTATTGTTTGGCTGCTGGATTGGCGACTACGATGTGTATGCGCGCTGGCCGGGGCGTTTGGCCGTGGCGCGGGTGAATGGCATTCAGGATCAAAGTAAAATAGACCGGGAAGCTCAGGATGACTTGTTTTATCATCCAAGCGGGGTGCGGACGGAAAATTTTCATTGGGATGGCGGCCATGATATTGGGCCGACAACTTCCATCGTGGCCGCGTTGACGTGGCTGGAAGCGGATTGGGTGGCGACCGGCGCGGCGGCGGTGCCGGAGCAATTTGAAGAACACGCACAAGCTCATGCCGCGGCAGCCGGGGCCGCCTGGACCAACGGGTTGTACGACACGGCCGTGCGTCATGCCATGGATGTGTTGCGTCTTTATGCGATGGCTTCGAGCGCGGCGCGCTCGGCTGAAGTCATCCTTGTGCGCATTTTTGGCGATGCGGCGGCCCGTCAGTCGCTGGGGGAGCCGCCAGCGGGCGATGCGGCCTGGGATTTTTCGTGGGCGGCGATGGAGCGGGCACTGGAGTTGGCTACGCCCAACGCGCGAGAGGAATCCGCCGCGTTATACGAGGCGGCCATCTGGGCGTGTCCAACCAACGCTCGGGCGCTTTCGGAGCGGGCGGAATTGCATCGGCGCGCAGGGGAGTGGTTCGCGGCCTATGACTGCACAAGCGATTCGCTGGCGTGTGCCACCAATCATTGGCATCCGCATGGGGTTCGTTCGATGTTGCTTGCGGCCATGGGGGATATTCGCAGCGCCCGGGCAGAATTGGCGATAGCCATCACGCAGATGAAGCCATACGTCATTGGCACCCCGGTTTATAACAAGCGGCGGCAATTTTATGCCTTGCGGGATGAGTACGATGCCGCGATTCAGCGCATCCGCAACCTGCCGGTACGTGAACCGTTTGAAATCTTGCCGGAAGATATGGAGTTAACTGGTCGCGCCGGGTGGGTGGTTTGTTCCGGCACGGGAATCTGCCAAACCCAAGACGTGCGCAACGGTCACGCGGCATTGGCCTTGTCTGGCGCGTCGGCCATGACATTCCTGAATGGGCAGCGAGTGACGAATGCTGTGGTATGGGTGGATGGCTATCTCCGGCGGAGCGCTTCGGATGCGACCAACGGCTTTGGCCGCCTGCCGCCGCATGTGCCGGCCGCGTTTTGGCTGGATGCCGACGGGCGCCTGCGGGCGCCGGATGGTCCCGACGGCGCTTGGCGCGCGCTGGAACACCCCCCGCTGGCGACGGGCGTGTGGGGGCGTGTGACCGCCGGACTGGATTATTCCAATCAGCTTTGGCGCTTGCGGTTGAATGACGTTGATGTGGCGACAAACCTGCCGTTTGTGACGAATACGAACGTGTTTTGCGGATTCATGTTTTTGCACGATGGCGCCGGGCCGACATATTGGGACAATGTTTCGTTCACCCTCGAAGAGCCGGGGCCGGATGGTGATTTGGATGGCATGGACGATGCATGGGAGGCGCTTCATGGGCTTGATCCCACCGATGCGGCGGATGCGGTTCTGGACCCCGATGGCGATTTCTACGCCAATTTGGAAGAATTTTACGTAGGCACGAACCCGCACGTGGCGGACGCGCCGGGCGCGCCCCCCTATGCGTATGTCATCTGCGATGAGGCGCTGGGCCGATGGGTGAGCATGACGCATCAGCCCGCGTGCTTCCGTCATCGGCGCTTTTTCGCGGAGCCTTTGTTGGTTTCCGCAACCCATGCCGATTTTCATTTCATGGATTCGCAAACCACGTTTGGCGCCGCACAGTCCCAGACCAGCTCCGTTCCGTGTTCCGGTTTTCTTGTTCCGGATGGGGCATTCCCCCTCACGCTGCGCGGCCCGCTCCATGGAACCTTTCGGGTGGAGCTGGACGGCGATAGCGGCGCTTACGCGGTTCGTTTTCTGGGCCTGAATGATCAAGATGGCGACGGCTTGGCCGACGAATGGGAAACCTATTATTACGGCCATCCCACGGCCGCCCATCCCTATGGCAATCCGGATGGCGATGCCGCTCCCAATGCGCAGGAATATCTGAATCACACCTCCCCGCTGGTTCCCGACGGCATTTCCGATTATCGCATCATCAGCATCCCCGGTTCAGACAACCAGTGGTCTCTCACGGAGGATGCGCTCGCCTGTGCGGCCGATCACATCTGGTGCGGCACCTTTTTCCGCAAGGCCGGAACCAATGAATTCAAATTCGCGGCGGATGGTTCGTGGGGAATCAACTGGGGCGATTCCTCCGGCTTGGTGCACACCATGCCGTTTCGCGCCGTTGCCACGCGAAATGCCGGCAATATCCGGATGTTTCTCCCCGCCAGCGGGTCCGTTCGCGTTTTGTTTCATGAGCGTTCCGGCGCTTATGCCTGTTTTGCGCGCGATGCCGACGCCAACAGCAACGATTTGCCCGACGACTGGGAAACCGATTTCTTTGGCGCTCCGGGGCTTGGCGGCAGCGCCGCCGATGACCCTGATGGGGACGGTTTTTGCAACATTGCCGAGTATTTGGCCCTCTCCGATCCCACCGACCCGGCCTCGCCGGGGACGCCCCCGGAGATGAACTATCCGCAAATCACGCTGGCCGGGACCTTCAACGATTGGAGTCTGACCGCTTCGCCCATGAGCAAGGCCCGCGCGCATCTCTGGCGTTTGGAGACCAACTTTGTCCACGCCAGCAACGTGGCATTCAAAGTGACGGCTGGTTCCTGGAATGCCGCTTCCAACTGGGGGAGCGGTTCCGCCAGTGCATGCCCCGTGCCCATTCTGGCGCAGGGATACACCAATTATGCGCCCAATTTCTCGGTCGAAGGCTCCCTGAACGGACGGCATCGCTTTACCTTCCATGATGTCTCCCATGTCGTGACGCTGGAAAAATGGATTCCGCCGTTGTTCGCGCATCTGACGGTTTCCGCGTGGCCAGCCGCGCCAGAAATCGGCTGGGCCGCGGGTCAGGTGCAATTTACCGGGCTGGCGGAGCATATCCATGCGCTGTACCTGCTGCCTGACCTGCGAGAGCCGGCAAACGCCTATTTGCTGGGCCAATGGCTCCCCGTCGCTCCGGTAACGACCATTACCGTTCCACTGCCGACCAACTATCCGGCCGGTGTTTTGCAACTGCGCATGCGCGACTGACCGCCCTTGCGCGCCCCGTGTTTGGGGCGGGGGATGAGATTGATGGTTGAAAAAGGCGGGCGGGGGGGGTAGGGTTTCGCCGATTGTTATGAAAATTGTCAAGGATGGCTATGGCCTGATTTTCGGCGTTCCCGTGGTGTGCGCGGTGGCGGCCCTTGTCGTGACGCGGTTTGCTCCGGCGGCGATGTGGGTGGCGTATACCTTGTGGGGGATGGGGTTGGTTGACTTTTTGTTCATGCTGTACTTTTTCCGGGATCCGGAACGGACGCCCGCCTGCGGGGCGGATGAGTTCGTTTCGGGGGCGGATGGGGTGGTGCGGTCGGTGGAAATGATTGATGAAACGCGCTTTTTGAAGTGTCCGACGGTGCGGATTAGCGTGTTTCTCAGTCCGTTTAATGTGCATGTGAATCGGGTGCCGCTGGATGGGGTGGTGAAGGAGGCGGGGTACACGCCGGGGCGGCATTTGCTGACGCTGGATGCGCGGTCGTCCGAGGTGAATGAGCATAGTTCTATTTTGATTCAAGGGGAGCGGACGCGTTGTCTGGCGCGGCAGATTGTGGGGCCGGTTGTCCGGCGCGTGGTGTACTGGCTGGAGCCGGGGCAAACGGTGGCCAAGGGGGAGCGGCTGGGGATGATGAAGTTCGGGTCGCGCATGGATTTGTATTTTCCGGCGGCGGAGGTGGAGGCGACCGTGAAGCACGGCGATAACGTGTTGGCGGGGCTGACGGTGGTGGCCCGCCTGAAAAAGGGCGAGGCGTAAAGTGAATATCTGGCGCAAAATTATCCCTTGTGCCTGCTCGTTTCTGGCGTTGGGCGCGGGGGTGGGGAGCATCTTGGCGGTGGGGAGCGGCAACTGGCTGTTGGGCGGGCAACTGATTTTGGTGTCGCTGATTCTGGACGGGCTGGATGGCACGCTGGCGCGGCTGCTGCGGGGGCAGTCGAGCTTTGGGGCGGAGCTGGATACATTTGTGGATGTGACGAGCTTTGGAATCGCCCCGGCGGTGCTGCTGTATTTTTATCCCAACGGCGGCTTGCAGGCGGTGCCTGTGTGGGGGGTGCTGCTGGCGGTGGTGTATGTGATGTCGGGGACGGCGCGGCTGGCGCGGTTCCGGGTGGTGGACCCTTATCGCGGCCAGCGAGGCTTTTTGGGGCTGCCGATTACGACGGCGGCGGGGATAGTGGCGGCGTTTATCATTGCGCTGGAGAGTCCGGCGGCGGCGGAGATTCCCCTGTTGTCCTTGCGGGCGGGGCCGTTGGCGGTTGGTTTCTGGGCGGCGGTTTTGGCGATGCTGGTGTTGCAGGTTTCGCACGTGCGCTATTCCAAGCCCACGAAGAATCCCCGGATTCTGTTGCCGTTCATGATTTTGATTATCATGCTTTTTATTCCGTCTGTGGCGCCGATTTCCGCGTTGCTGATGTTTGCCTACGGGATTTGGTTTGCGTTTATTTCGCCGTTTTTCTTCCGTCGTTTTTTAACCAAATTGCCGCCGCTGGAGGAGCTGGAGCCTGCTTCCCAGACGGATGGCGAGGGAGATGAGTCATGACGCGCGCGGTGTATGCGGGAACGTTTGATCCGATGACCTACGGCCATCTGGATGTGGCCACTCGTGCCGCGCAGGTGTTTTCGCACCTGACGCTGGCCGTGGCGGAAGACCCGGGCAAAAAAGTGCTGTTCTCCACGGAGGAGCGTGTTGAACTGGCGCGCGCGTGCCTGGCGGAATTCAAAAATGTGGAGGTTGTGCCTTTTTCCGGCTTGCTGGTGGAGTGGGTGCGCGCGCATGGCAGCCATGTGTTGGTGCGGGGGTTGCGCGCGTTTTCCGATTTTGAATATGAATTTCAGATGGCGCTGACGAATCGCAAGTTGGCGCCGGACATTGAAACGCTGTTTTTGATGCCGAACGAGGACTTTAGTTATGTCAGCAGCAGCATGGTGAAGGAAATTGCCGCGCTGGGCGGCGATGCGCGGCAGTTTGTGCCGCCGGTGGTGGCCGCTGCCTTGAAGAAGAAGCTGGCTCATTCCTGAGCCGCTGATGCCGGCGGTGCCGTCGGCAGGAAGTTTTTCGATTGTGATTCTGATAGATATTGCCCAATTGACGGATGAAGGCCGCCGGGTGGTCGGCGAGGAGCCGGCGAACTTGCTGGGACTGGATGGCGATCCCGTCGTGAGCGAGGCCGGCCCCATTCGCTACGATTTGACGGTGGAGCCCGCCGGGGACAAGCTGATTGTGCGCGGGGAGGCGGAGGCCTCGCTGGGGTTTCATTGCTCGCGCTGCGATAAATTTTTCTCGACAACGGTGCGAGTTTCGTCATTCTTGCACACCTACGAATGGGCGGAGCATTCGGCCATGCTGGATGTTTCCGCGGATGTTCGGGAAGATTTGTTGTTGGAAATCCCCGGATTCCCGCTTTGTCGGGCGGATTGCAAAGGGCTTTGCCCCCAATGCGGTCAGGATCTGAATGAGGCGGCCTGCGATTGTTCGCCGGCGACGGATGGGCTTTCGCCGTGGTCCGCGCTGGATGGATGGGCGGTGAAACCCGCGTCCAAGCCGGCGGCAGGCAAGCCCCAAGCGGATTCAAGGTAAGGAAAGAGTTTATTAGGAGGTAGATCATGGCCGTTCCCAAAAGGAAAAAGTCGAAGAGTCGTGTGCGCATGCGCAAGGCGCAGTGGTATGCCAGCATCCCGCAAACGGAGGGTCAGGCTTGCGCCGAGTGCGGCGCGCCCGTGCAACCGCACCGCGTTTGTGCTTCCTGCGGCAAGTACAAGGGCCGCCAGGTTGTCATCAAGGAAGCGGCGGAATAAGGCCCGTCGGTTTCGACGTGGGCCACACGCGAACGGATCATGCGTATAGCCGTTGACGCCATGGGGGGAGATTACGCCCCCCAAGCTATTGTCGAGGGTGCGTTGCTGGCTCTCCGGGATTGCCCGGATATCGAGCAAATGTTTTTGGTGGGGGATGAAGCAGCTATCCAGACCGAATTGGCCAAGCATGGCGGCGGGTCGCCGCGCGTGGTGATTCGCCATGCCTCGGAAGTGGTCGGCATGGGCGATTCGCCGGCGACTGCCGTGCGGCGTAAAAAGGATTCCTCGATTAACCGCGCGATGGATTTGGTCAAGAGCGGTGAAGCGGCGGCCGTATTCGCCGCCGGCAATACCGGCGCGGCCGTGGCGGCGGCCACCCTGAAGCTGCGCACGCTTGAAGGCGTGCGCCGGCCGGGGATTGCCGTGGCCATGCCGACTGTGAATGACAAGCCGGTCGTGGTGATTGATGGCGGGGCAACCACCGACTGTACGCCTGAAATCTTGATGCAGTACGCCATCATGGGCTCGACGTATTCCCGGGAAATCATCGGTCGCCCGGACCCGCACGTGGGCGTCATGAGCGTCGGCACCGAAGAAGCCAAGGGGAATGTGCTCAGCAAGGAAACGTTTGAGCTGCTCGAACAGGCGCCAGTTCATTTTATTGGGAACGTCGAGGGGCATGATATTTTCAAGGGGGATGTGGATGTGGTGGTCTGTGACGGGTTCACGGGCAATGTAATCCTCAAGACCAGCGAAAGCGCCGCCCACGCGATTGGCTCGTGGCTCAAGCGCGAGCTGACCCGCAATTTCGTCCGGATGCTGGGCGCTCTTTTGATTCGCAGCGGCCTGCGGTCCTTGAAGGAGAAAATCAGCCAAACCACGTATGGCGGCGCGCCGCTGCTGGGCGTGAACGGCATTTGCATCATTGGTCACGGCAGCTCAAATGCGGTGGCCGTCAAAAATGGCATTCGTCAGGCGCGCGACGCCGTGAAGCAGCGCGTGAACGAAGCAATTCTGGAGGGCGTCCGCCAATGCGCCGTGAGCACATGAGTTCAAAGATTTACGCGACAATCACCGGTGTTGGCCACTATGCGCCCGAAAAGGTGCTGACCAATGACGATTTGGAGAAAATGGTGGATACCAGCGACGAGTGGATTGTCACCCGCACCGGCATTCGCGAGCGCCATATCGCCGCGCCCGACGAATTCACGTCCCACATGGCCATCGCCGCGGCTCGCAAGGCGCTGGCTCACGCGGGTGTGGCGCCGGAAGAGGTCGAGGCCATTTATGTCGCGACCTGCACGCCGGATATGGTTTTCCCCAGCACGGCTTGTCTCGTGCAGGCCGGTCTTGGCATCAAGAATGCGTACGGCTACGATGTGTCGTCCGCGTGCGCGGGCTTTGTTATGGCGCTGGATACGGCTTCGGCTGTCATTTCCGCCGGACGTATCAAAACCGCGCTGGTCATTGGCGCCGAAAAATTGAGCGCCGTGACCGATTGGACTAGCCGCAACACTTGTATTTTGTTCGGCGATGGCGCCGGCGCGGTTGTGCTGCAGGCTTCGGACAAACCGGGCATGCTGTCGAGCTATCTGGGCGTGGATGGCAATCTCAGCGATATCCTTTATCTCCCCGCCGGCGGCAGTAAGTTGCCCGCCTCGGAAGAGACGGTTCGCGAGCGCCTGCACACGGTTCACATGGCCGGGCGCGAAACCTTTAAGATTGCGGTCAACACCATGGTGGATGCCGCTCAAACTGCGGTGGCTCGCGCCGGTCTGCAAATCCAGGACATTGACATCATTGTGCCGCATCAGGCCAATCATCGCATTGTGGATGCGGTGGCCACGCGCCTCGGCGAAGGGGTTCGCGACATTGTTTTCATGAATCTGGAGCGTTATGGAAATACGTCCGCCGCCTCCATCCCCATTGCGCTATCCGAGGCGGTGGCTTCCGGTCAGGTGAAAAGCGGCGATAATATTTTGATGGTTTCCTTTGGCGGGGGTCTTTCCTGGGGTGGGGGTGTGTGGGTGTGGCCATGAGTCAATGGATGCTGTTATTTCCGGGGCAGGGCGCCCAAACCGTAGGCATGGGCAGTGACTTGGCCGCCGGTTTGCCGGAGTGCCGTGCGTTGTTCGATGAGGCCAGCGACGTTCTGGGATTGGATTTGCTGAAATTGTGTACGGAAGGCCCGTTGGAAGAGCTGACCAAGTCTCGCAACGCGCAACCGGCTATTTTTGTGGTGAGCATGGCGGCGCGCGCGGCGCTGGCGCATGCCGCGGGCGTACCGCTGGCGGTTGGCGGCACGGCGGGGTTGAGCAGCGGCGAATGGGCGGCGTTGCATGAGGCCGGCGTGATTTCGTTCGCTGACACCGTGCGCGTTCTGCGCGCGCGCGGCGAGTTCATGCAGGCCGCTTGCGAGGCTACTCCCGGCGGCATGCTGACTCTCATCGGTTTGCCGGTGGAAAAGGCGCGCGAGGTCGCGGCGGAGGCGGGGCTGGAAGTGGCCAATCTCAATTCGCCGTTGCAAACCGTGCTGTCCGGCCACGCGGACCGGATTCCCGCTGGCGAAGCGGCCGCCAAGGCGGCGGGTGCGAAGCGTGCGCTGAAGTTGAATGTGGCGGGGGCGTTTCATTCCACGCTGATGCAACCGGCTGCCGACCAACTGGCCCATTTTATTCAGGACATCGAATTCAGCGCGCCGAAAGTGCCGGTGTGGTCTAATGTGACCGGCCAGCTCCATACCACGCCTGAGGAAATCCGCCGGCTGATGGTGGCTCAGGTCGTTTCTTCCGTGCGCTGGACGGACTGTTTCGCGGGTTTGGCGGCGGCGGGTTTGACACCGGGATTCGAGTGCGGCCCCGGTACCGTGCTGGCCGGACTGGCCCCGCGGATTGTCGCCGGCGTGCCGGTGAAAAGCATTTTTGACTTGGCGTCCGCGCAAGAGGCCGTCAAACTAATCCAATAACTGTGGAATTCTATTTTTATGACGAATCTGTTGGAAAATAAAGTGGCCTTGGTGACCGGCGCGGCGCGCGGGATTGGCCAGGCGATTGCCTTGCAACTGGCCGCCGATGGCGCGGACTTGGCGCTGGGCGATGTGCAGGCGGAGTGGCTCGCCGAGACCGCCGAGAAGGCGCGTGCGCTGGGGCGGCGGGTCGAGTGCTACGCCATGAATGTGGCCGATGGCGCTTCCGTTGGTGAAGCCGTTGCGAAAATCGCGGCGGATTTCGGCAAGATGGATGTGCTGGTCAACAACGCAGGCATTACCCGCGACACTTTGCTGATTCGCATGTCCGAAGAGGACTGGGATCAGGTGCTGGACGTCAATCTCAAGGGCGCATTTCTGGTCACGAAGGCCGTGGCCCGCTTCATGATGAAGCAGCGAACGGGTTCCATTGTGAATATCGCCAGCGTGGTGGGCGTCATGGGTAATGCCGGACAGGTGAACTATTCCGCCTCCAAGGGCGGGCTGCTCGCGATGACCCGCACTCTGGCCAAGGAGCTGGGTAGCCGCAATGTGCGCGTCAACGCCGTGGCTCCGGGCTATATCAACACAGCCATGACGAAACAACTGCCGGAAGCGGTGAAGGAAGTCATGTTGCGCAATGTGCCGCTTGGCCGTCCGGGTGAGCCGGAAGACGTGGCCAAGGCGGTCGCCTTTTTAGCCAGCGACAACGCGGCTTATATCAGCGGGCAAACCTTGCCGGTTTGCGGAGGCATGATCTGGTAATTTAAAATAAAACAACAAACGGAGGAAAAACCATGGCATTGGAAGATAAAGTCAAAGACATCATCGTTGAGCAGTTGGGCGTGAATAAAGATCAGGTCACCCCTGAAGCTTCGTTCATCGAAGACCTCGGCGCGGACTCGCTGGACACCGTGGAATTGGTCATGGCGTTTGAAGAAGAATTCGGCGCGGAAATTCCCGACGAAGACGCTGAAAAGCTGACCACGGTCGGCGGCGTGATTAACTATCTGAAGGAAAAGGGCTTCGATAAGTAATCCGCCCATTTGACTTCGATTCAACCGGGCCGGGGACTGCTTGCCGCAAGGCGGCAACTCGGCCCTGCTTTCTCTATCAGTGGCATTCTTGAAATAGGACGGTAGGCGATGACAACCAAGCGACGTGTGGTAGTGACTGGGTTAGGGGTGGTAAGCCCCGTGGGCAGCACGGTGGACTCTTTTTGGGCGGCTCTGCTGGCCGGCGAGTCCGGGATTGGCCCCATCACGTACTTTGATGCCTCGGCCTATGCCACGAAATTTGCCGGTCAGGTCAAGGGCTTCCAGGTGGAGGACTTCATTTCCAAAAAAGAAGCCCGCCGTATGGACCCGTTCTGCCATTATGGCATCGCTGCCGCCAAAATGGCGGTGCAGGACTCCGGCTTGGATATGTCCAAGGAAGATGCCACCCGCGCGGGCGTGATTGCCGCTTCCGGTGTGGGCGGCTTGCAAATCCTGCAAGCCCAGATGGACGTTCTGCGCAGCCGCGGCCCCAGCCGCTTTTCGCCGTTTATGATTCCGCAGATGATTACCAATATTCTGCCCGGTTACATTTCCATCGAAACCGGCATGAAAGGCCCGAATTATGCCATCGTCACCGCCTGCGCGTCGGGCACGCACTGCATTGGCGAAGGCTTGAACCTCATTCGTACCGGACGGGCCGACATCATTCTCGCGGGTGGCGCGGAAGGCGCGATTTGTGAGTTGGGCGTGGGCGGCTTCAATGCCATGCGCGCCTTGAGCACGCGCAACGACAACCCGCAGGCCGCCAGCCGCCCGTTCGACCTTGACCGCGACGGCTTCATCATGGCCGAAGGCGCCGGCATGTTGATTCTGGAAGAATACGAACGCGCCAAGGCTCGCGGCGCCAGAATTTACTGCGAACTGGCCGGCTTTGGTTGTACGGGCGACGCCTATCACATCACCGCGCCCGACGAAACGGCCATGGGCCCCGCGCGCGGCATGATGCTAGCCATGGAAGACGCCGGCCTGTCCGCGCCCGACGTGGATTATATCAACGCCCACGGCACCAGCACCCCGCTGAACGATGCCGGCGAAACCAAGGCCATCAAAATTGCGCTCGGCGAAGAAGACGCTCGCCGCGTGGCGATTAGCTCCACCAAGAGCATGACCGGCCACTTGTTGGGCGCCGCGGGCGCGGTCGAATCGGTGGCATGCGCATTGACCATTCGCGACGGCGTCATCCCGCCAACCATCAATTACACCACCCCCGATCCCGCATGCGACCTCGATTACGTGCCGAATACCGCCCGAAAAGCGGATGTCAAGGCATGTCTGAGCAACTCGCTCGGCTTTGGTGGGCACAACGCCACGCTCTGCTTCAAGGCGCTGTGAGCATCTGCCCGCGCGGGCGGAATCGCGGCGGAAAAGAAATTGCATTTGACCTCTCGCGCCAATTGCGCCATGCTGGAGGGTAGTCGAGTTGACTTCGGAGGTTGAGTATGGCTGAACATGATAATGATCTGAAACCCTTGGATATCAGCAAAGTCAAATCCGCGACGTCGCGCATTGATTTGAGCAAGGCCACCATTCCCAGCTCGCCCGCCACCAGCGGCATTCGGATTGGCGCCAATCCCAAGAAGGCCACTTCACGCATTGACGTCTCCGCCATTCCCGGCGCCAAAGCGCAAACCTCCCGCGTTGGCCTCGGCGCCATGCCGCCCTTGGATGACGACATCTATAAACGGCGCACAGCATTGCTCGATACCAGTAACATTCCCTTGAGCACAACTCCGGCTGAGCCGCCCCGCACCATTCGAATTGGCGCGCGTCCGACCGTTCGCGTGTCCACTGCGGCACCCACCACATTTTCTCCGGGGCGTCCTTCGGAATCCGAGGAAGACGCCTCCACGGCCGCCCCTGCGGGCGGCGGACGGCCCACCATTCGCCTGAAACGTCCGGGCGGCGCCAGCATTACAGTTTCCGGTTCAACGGTTTCCACGTCGCCCGTCTCCGAGCCGCTCTTCACCATTCAGGAGGAGGAAGGCCCCGGCGCGGCGTGGGCGGTGATTTCGCTGCTTTCCATGCTGGTGATTATCGGCGTTATCGTGTTCCAAGTCATCACGATGAACGCCTCGGTCTATTGAACCGTTTGCAATAGCCGCCCGCATGGTGTAGATTCAGTTTCAAGGGGGCGACCGGTTTCGACGTGCCAGTTGAAGCTTCGGTTGCGCGCCGAGGACCCCGGTTGGCCTCGTAAAACATCCGGGAAAAAACACAAAAGCCAACGACGAATTGGCCTTCGCGGCTTAGTTCCGCGACGTTCGACCGCTTGCGCCTGCGGGGCGGATCGGGCGTCATGAGCAGGCTGGCGACCCGTGCCGGGCAACCGGGCGCGGGAGCGAGAATCAACAGGTTGATTGCGGTGCCGCTGGCCTGTCCGTGGGCAGGCGGCATGGCGAAACGTAATTGCGGAATACGCGCGTAGATGCCGTTGTGACGCTTGTGCGGACGCGGGTTCAACTCCCGCCGCCTCCACCAGTTGCGCAAAATATAAACCCGTTCCCGGGCCAGCCCGGGCAACGGGTTTTCTCTTTTTCCGTGCTTTGCGCCCGTGAGCCGACCTTTGCGGCCCTATCCGGGCAGAAACGTTTGACAATCGGCTTCTGCCTACATATTTTGAGGAATGTTTTAAGTTGGGGGTGCGCGCCCCGCATCCCCGGTAGCGCCACTGGCGTGGTAAGGAAACCAAGCACCCTTGAGGAGTTGGAGACATGGCCAAGATAGAAGATCGCTGGTTGTCAGTGGATGAGATAGGCAAGTACCTTGGTGTCAGCAGTGACACCGTGTATCGCTGGATTGACAAGCATGCCATGCCGGCCCATCGCATGGGGCGTCTTTGGAAGTTCAAGAAAGAGGAAGTGGACGCGTGGGTCAAGGCTGGCGGCGCGGCTGACAAATCCGATAAGCCGGACTCCGAGCAATAAGGAGCGACCATGGCCGAGCCCATTCACGACAAGATAAAACGATCCATTCAGGCAGCCGAAGGGCTGTATCACCGTCTGGTGTTGCTGGTGGGTGAGACCGGTTCGGGCAAGACCGCTGTTCTTCGGGATATTGCAGAGGAGTTCGGCTCATCTGTCATCAACGTCAATCTGGCTCTTTCAGGCGAACTGCTGGAGCTGACAGCCAAACAGCGGTTGCTTCGGCTACCGGGCATTCTCGATCAGATCGCGGACCAGGCTCAAGCATCGGTGGTGCTGGATAATCTCGAGATCCTTTTCGACAAGGATCTCCAGCAGGACCCCTTGCGCCTGCTGCAGTCCATTTCGAGAAATCGGACCGTGGTGGCTTCGTGGAACGGAATCATGGATTCCGGGAGGCTTTTGTACGCCGAAACCGGCCATCCCGAGTACCGCAACTATGACTCGGTTGATGCGCTGATTGTGGGCATGGATGGCACGGCCACTGTCGATTCGGCAAAAAACAATAGAGAGGCAGGACAAGCATGAAATACGGAGACCTTATCCAATTCGACCCGATTGAGTCGGTCGTTCAGTTGCGTGACGCGGACAAATCGAACGCCGCGCAGCATCTGGTGAACACCTATGTCATTTCCGCGGAAATGGCCGAACGGCTCACCCAGCTTGTCATTCCTCAGATGCAGTTCGACCAGCCGGTCGACAACAAGGGGCTGCTGGTCGTCGGTAACTACGGCACCGGTAAGTCGCACTTGATGTCGGTGATCTCCAGCCTTGCCGCAGATGCCTCCCTGCTGGAAGGGCTGCAGAACGATGGTGTCCGCGGCGCAGCCTCTCAGATCGCCGGCCGTTTCAAGGTTATCCGTACCGAGATCGGAGCCACCACCATGTCCCTGCGCGACATCTTGGTGGCCGAACTGGAAGAGCATCTCGAAAAACTCGGTGTGGAGTATGTGTTCCCCGAAGCCGGGACCATTGCCAGCCACAAGCGGGCTTTCGAAGACATGATGGCCAAGTTCGGCGAGGTCTTCCCCGAACACGGCCTGCTACTGGTGGTTGACGAGCTGCTCGACTACCTGCGCACCCGCAAGGACCAGGAGCTGATCCGTGACCTCAATTTCCTCCGCGAAGTCGGCGAGGTCTGCAAGGACCTGCGCTTCCGCTTCATGGCCGGTGTCCAGGAAGCCNNGAAGGACCGCTTCGAGCAGATCCTCATAGCGCGCAACGACGTTAAGTTCGTCGTGGCTGAACGCCTGCTTAAGAAGACCGCCGAACAACAGGCTAAAATCCGCGATCATCTGATGCCCTTTGCCAAATACTATGGCGGCCTCAACGAGCGGATGGACGAGTTCGTCCGGCTCTTCCCGGTGCATCCCGATTACATCGACACCTTCGAGCGGGTCACCGTGGTGGAAAAGCGCGAGGTGCTCAAGACTCTGTCCATGGGCATGAAAGGCATCCTGGGCAAGGACTTGCCGCAGGACGAGCCCGGCCTGATCGCTTTCGACAGCTACTGGAACACGCTCAAGCAGAACGCTTCGTTCCGCGCCATTCCCGAGATCCGGGCGGTCATCGATTGCAGCCAGGTGTTGGAATCCCGCATCGAGAACGCCATCACCCGCAAGCAATATAAGCCAATGGCGCTACGGCTGATCCATGCGCTCTCCATCCACCGCCTCACCGTCGGCGATATCTACACCCCTATGGGCGCATCCGCCGAGGAATTACGCGACCGCCTCTGTTTATTCGATCCACGGGTTGCCGAGCTGGGAGGCGACGAACCAGGCAAGGATCTCCAGACCCATGTGGAAACGGTTCTGCGCGAGATTCACAAAACGGTTAGTGGTCAGTTCATTTCCGTAAACAAGGAGAACAACCAATTCTATCTAGATCTGAAAAAGACCGACGACTACGATGCTCTGATCGAGAAACGCACCGAGAGCCTGAGTCAGACTCAACTCGACCGCTTCTATTACGAAGCGCTCAAGCGGGTCATGGAATGC
>DBPO01000041.1:630-5633 GCA_002304915.1 Verrucomicrobia bacterium UBA1418 | reverse complement strand
CCGATTCGGGTTTCGGGGGTGAGGGCGCTTGCGAGGGCTTCGCTGGCGACCGGGTTTCCGCATCACCACGATTACGGGGATGAGTCGCTGCGGAGTTTTATCGGGCAGGTGCAGGGGAGCAAGAAGATTCGGATGCTGGGGAGCGCGGCGTTGATGGGGGCGTATGTGGCGTGCGGCTGGCTGGATGCGTATGTGGAGGATGATGTTTGGTTGTGGGATATTGCGGGGGCGGCGGCGATTGTGCGCGCGGCGGGGGGGATTGTGCGGGTGCGTCCGGGGAAGGCGGGGGTGTGGGCTCGCGAGATTGTGTGTGCGGCGTCGGCGGAGTTGAGTGACATTTTGGAGAAGAAAGAATGAATGCTGTTTCCACATTGAAGATTGAAAAGATTCATACGCTGGTGACGGTGGATGATGAGTACCGGGTGCTTCACGATGTGGATGTGCTGGTGGAGGGGGATAAAATTTCGGCGGTGGGGGCGGACTTGCCGACGCCGCCGAACGCGCGGGTTCTCGACGGGCGCTGGTGTGTGGCGTATCCGGGGTTTGTGAATACGCATCATCATTTTTATCAGACGCTGACGCGGAATATTCCGGCGGTGCAGAATGCGAAGTTGTTTGACTGGCTGCTGTGGCTTTACGAGGTTTGGCGCGGGCTGCATCCGGAGGCGGTGCGGGTGAGCACGCAGATTGCGCTGGGGGAATTGCTGTTGAGCGGGTGTACGACCAGCACGGATCACTTTTATGTTTTTCCCAGCACCGCGCCGCAGGAATTTCTGGATGTGGAGATTGATACGGCGCGGGACATCGGCGTGCGTTTTCATCCCACGCGCGGGAGCATGAGTTTGGGGCGTTCGCAAGGGGGGCTGCCGCCGGATGACGTGACGCAAAGTTGGGAGGATATTCTGGCGGATTGCGACAGGTTGATTGCGAAGTATCACGACCCGAAGCCGTTTGCCATGACGCGGATTGTGCTGGCGCCTTGTTCGCCGTTTTCGGTGACGCGGGAATCGCTGGCGGAGACGGCGACTTTCGCGCGCGAGAAGAACGTGTTTATGCACACGCATTTGTGCGAGACCCATGATGAGCAGGATTTCTGCCTGGAAAAAATCGGCATGCGTCCGCTGGAATATATGGAGAGTGTGGGGTGGGTGGGGCCGGATGTTTGGTATGCGCATGGCATTTGGTTCACGCCGGAGGAAATCAAGCGGCTGGGGCAGATGAATTGCGGCGTGGCGCATTGTCCGGTCAGTAATTTGCGGCTGGGTTCGGGTATTTGCCATGTGCCGGCGCTGCTGGAGGCGGGTGTGCGCGTGGGGATTGCCGTGGATGGCAGCGCGAGCAATGATTCGTCGAATTTGCTGAAGGAGATGCAGACGGCGCTGCTGGTGCACCGGGTGGGGACCGGCGTGACGGAGATGCCGCCGCAACAGGTGATTCGCATGGCGACGCGCGGGGGCGCGGAGATTCTCGGCCAGCCGGAAATCGGGCAGGTCAAGCCGGGGATGGCGGCGGACTTGGCGCTTTTCCGTTTGGACAGCATTGATTTTGCGGGGGCGATGAGCGACCCGGCGCATGCGTTGCTGTTTTGTGGCAGCGCGCCGCGGGCGGAGTACACGATTGTGGCGGGGCGCGTGCTGGTGGAGAAGGGACGACTGACCGGCTGGGATGAGCAGGCGGTGTTCCATGCCGCCAATGCGTTGACGGCTGATTTGTTGAAGAAGGCCGGCAAGTAAACGGCAGGGGCGCATGAATCGGTTGCGACAAGTTGCGACGAGTGAGCGTCGCGGGCCTATTGTGTGGTGGTTCGTGCTGTTGCTGGCGACCAATTTGGTGCTGCTGGTTCTTGCGTATAAATATTCGTGGCGGTGGACGGCGTTTTTCGGGGCGCTTTTGATGGCGGCCTGGGTCGCGCCGCTGGCGCTGATGCATGCGCGCGCCGCGCCGCGCCGCGCGAAGCGGATGCCGCCGCAACCGGGGGAGGGGACGTTCGACGAGTGGGCGCAGTATGCGCGGACGCTGGGGCGGCTGGTGATGTATTACGGTGATATTTTGGATTTGTCGCCTGAGATTCGGCGGAAGCTGAAGGATGCGCAGGCTGATTTGCGCGACACGTTGCGAGCGCATCCGTTGCGCGATGATTTGGAGCGGGTGTGCGAGCGGATTCGGGCGGGGGCTGTCGAGCCTATCAAGGATTGGTTCGCGCGCAAGCATGACCCGGAGATTCGCGCGTTGGCGAATGCGTATGAGCAGGCGGCCAGCGTCCGGATGGATGAGGATTTTCACCTGCTGACTTTGCAGGCCGCTGTCGAAAGTGCGGCGGCGCTGATGACGCGCAGTTGCATGCCGCGAATGCTGGAGAGGGAGCGGTTGCAATGCGCGAGCCATTGCTCCTGGCTTGCCGTGCAGGCGGCGGCGGTTCACGCGGGGCGGGTGTCGCCCGTGGACCTGGCGGAGATGCTGGTGATTGAGTGGAGCGATTTTTCCGAGCCGTGGCAGCCCGCGCAGGCGTTGCGGCGGGCGTTGGCGCGTCTGGCGCAGGTGCATGCGGAGCCGGAGTCGGCGGCGGCGGTGGCGGCGGAGGCGGCGGGGGCGCCGAACGGGCGCGGCGCTGACGAGTCGGGCACGATTGTCTATCGCAACGGCAAGCGTTATCGCCGGGTGCGGATTCACCGCCGCAGTGAGCGGCGGAGGCGGCGGCACGTGCCCGGCACGCGCACGGTGGGTATTTTGCTTTCCTTTGGGCAGTGGATTCGGTATTCCCTGCGCGCTTGGATGCTTTACCGTTAGTTTCAACCCCCATTTGAATTCCCTATGAAAAAAAGAGATCACGTTATCCCCAGCGTTTCGGCGCCGGTTCCCTTGGGCGCGCATGTTGTCGAGCAGGGTGTCCATTTCAGCATTTTCAGCCGACATGCCAAGCGTGTGTGGCTGATGATTTTCAATCATGCCGAGGATGAGGTTCCCGCGGAAGAATTTGAGTTGCATCCGGATCGCAACCGGCTGGGCGACTTGTGGCATTTGCATGTGCCGACGGCGCGCGCGGGGCAGTATTATGTGTATCGCATGGAGGGGCCGCGCAACGGGCCGGAGGGACATGCGTTCGACCCCGAGCAGTGGCTGCTGGACCCGTATGCGCTGGCGGTGACCGGCCAGAAAAAATGGGGCGCGCGCGAAGGGATTGTGCCGGGTCAGCAAATTAAGAATGGCCGCTGGTTCCCGAAGGGCATCATTGTTCAGGACACGTTTGACTGGAGCGGCGACCGCACGATGCGCGTGCCGTTGAACGAGAGTGTGATTTATGAAGCGAACGTGCGGAGTTATACCGCGCATGCCAGTTCGGGCGCGAAGCAGCCGGGCACGTACCGGGCGTTGATTGAAAAAATTCCGTATTTGCAGGAGCTGGGAATTACCACGCTGGAATTGTTGCCGATTCAGGAATTCAATGAAATGGAATTTCTGTGGGAAAATGGCGCGCGGCGCAATTTGCGGAATTTGTGGGGGTACAGCACGCTGGCGTTTTTTGCTCCGAACGGGCGCTATGCCTGCGCCAATCAGCGGGGCGAGCAAGTGCGCGAGTTCAAGGAAATGGTGCTGGCCATGCACAAGGCGGGGATTGAAGTGATTATTGATGTGGTCTTCAACCACACCGCCGAAGGCGGCATGGGCGGGCAGACCTTTTCTTTTCGCGGGATTGACAATTCCATTTATTACATGATGGAGAAGGACGGGAAGCGGTACAAAAACTTCACCGGTTGCGGGAATACGGTGAATGGCAATCATCCGGTGGTGCGCGATTTTATTTTGCATTGTCTGCGCTATTGGGTGCTGGAATTGCGCGTGGATGGCTTCCGCTTTGATTTGGCGACCATTTTGGCGCGCGGACGAAATGGGGATTTGCTCGCGAATCCGCCGGTGATTGAGCAAATTGCCGAAGACCCGGTGTTGCGCGGGGTGAAAATTATCGCGGAGGCGTGGGACGCGGCGGGGGCTTATCAGGTTGGCTCATTCCCCAGCGAGCGCTGGAGCGAGTGGAACGGGAAATATCGGGATGACATGCGCGACTTCTGGCGCGGGAAGGGCAATTTGAGCACCTTTGCCACGCGGTTGTGTGGAAGCCCGGACCTGTATGACCGCCATGGGCAGACGACTGTCAAGACTATCAATTATATTGCGTGCCACGACGGGTTCACGCTGGCGGATATTGTGTCGTACAACCAAAAGCACAACTTGGCCAACTGCGAAGAAAACCGCGACGGCGAGAATCACAACCGCAGCGATAATTGCGGGCACGAGGGGCCGACGACGGACCCGGCGATTCTGGCGCGGCGGCGGCGACGCCAGAAAAATTTGCTGGCGACGCTTTTCCTTTCGCAGGGCGTTCCCATGCTGAATGCCGGCGATGAGTTCAGCCGGACGCAGCAGGGGAATAATAATGCCTATTGCCAGGACAATGAGCTTTCGTGGGTGGACTGGAGTCTGCTGCCGAAAAACCGCGACTTGCATCAGTTCGTCCGCGAGTTGATTGCCTTCCGGCGGGCGCATCCGGCGCTGTTGCGCACAGCGTTTTTCAAAGGGAAAAATGTTGCGGGCGAGTTTCCCGACATCCGGTGGTATGGGCCGGATGGCGCGCCGGAGCCGGACTGGGCGAACGGGAAGGCGATTGCCTGCCGGATTGACGGTCGCCGCAAGCATACGGGCGCGGAGCGCGATGATGACCATCTGTTTATTATATTCAACGCGGATACGGAGGCGCAGGATTTTGAATTGCCGCCGAATGAAAGCGGCGATTCGTGGAAGCTGGCGTTGACGACGCAGGAGAAGGAAATGGTCCGGCGGGGGCAGGGGCGGCCGGTGGTTACGGTTGCGGGCGAAAGTCTGGCGGTTTTTCTGGCGCGCTGAAGCCGGAGAAAAAAAGTCGGCGAGAAAGGATGTTGCCAAACGCGGACGCATGATGTACAACACCGGGCGAATCAAGCGTACCTGTAGCTCAATTGGATAGAGCA
>DBPO01000041.1:157-607 GCA_002304915.1 Verrucomicrobia bacterium UBA1418 | reverse complement strand
TTTTTTTGCGCGGATTCGGGCGCGCGGGGTGTCGGGAGCGGGAAGGGGGAGTTTTTTCAGAGGAGCAGGCCTGCGGCGAGCCATAGCGTCAGGGCGGAGGTGGCGAGGACTTTGAGGAGCAGGACGGANNATGGTGGCGAGGACGCTGCCGGTGGCGATGCGGGCGGCTTGGGTGGCGTGTTGGAGGCGGCGTTTTTCGGTCCAGTAGACGAGGGCGAAGCTGCCGAGCATCATGCCGACGAGACTGCCGAGAATCGGCACGACCATGCCGCCGAGCAGAGCACCGGCGATGGTGCCGAGCAGGGCGAACCAGCCGGCGGCGCGGGAACCACCGCGACGGCGGACGCCCCAACTGGCGGCGAACCATTCGATGATGTCCACAGCGGCGCAGACGGCGGCCATGCCAAGCAGTACCGGCCAGCCGGGGAACTGGCCGGGGGCGGTCAGGAG
>DBPO01000041.1:0-142 GCA_002304915.1 Verrucomicrobia bacterium UBA1418 | reverse complement strand
CAAGCCCGGCGAGACAGAGCAGGACGCAGGCGGTCCAGCCGAGGAATACGCCGGCGGTGGCGAGCCAGGAGAGTAGCAGGTCGAAAAAACCGCTCATGGATGGGGGCGCGGGGCGGCGGGGTTATTGCCGGGTGGCGGGCTG
>DBPO01000060.1 GCA_002304915.1 Verrucomicrobia bacterium UBA1418 | reverse complement strand
CCTCAAAAACATCCCGCCCCCGCAAGACCTCTCCCCCGTCGCCGCCGTCGCCGAACAAGCCCCCGCCTGGGCCGCAGAATTTGAAAAACTAACCCCCACCGAATGGGCCGACGAAACCGACCACGCCCAACTCGCCCTCGCCTGCCGCTTTTTACATCTCGGCGCGCAACTCGCCCTCCAAGCCCCGCCGTCAACCACCCGCCGCCAACTCGACGAACTCGAAAAAGCCTACACCCCCCTTTGGTTCGCCGAAAGCCTCCCCCGAGGCCTGCTCGACATCCACGCGCGCGGATTCGAGCCACTGCGAAAGTGGCTCTGAACCCGCCGCATCTTCCTTTCTATTATCCCAAGCCCATCATGCTGAAAACCAGCACGAAGAGCGCCACCGTTTCGACGACACCAAGGGTCATCAGGTAGTTGCCAAACCCCTGGCCGGTTTCCGCCAGCGCATCCGCGCCCGCCGCCCCCGCCAAACCCTGGAACCAGGCGGAAACACCCAGACCAATGCCGCCGCACAGACCCGCCATCAGGGAGGCCGCCCAGTTGGCCGCAGCCCATTCAGGCGTCAACTTGCCCGCGATGGTATTCATCAAAATCATGCCATAAATCGTCTGCGACAGCGGCGCGCCGATGAACGTAATCAGGAGGAAAGGCGCCGCCTTGCCCTGCGCGTAGCACTTCTTCCACGCGCCGATTGCCGACGCACCCGCCAAGCCCGCGCCAATCGCCGAGCCAGCCGCCGCGAGTCCCAAAGCGGCGAGACCGCCCGCCTTCGCCCAAGCCATCATAATGTTCGCATCCATATTCCTTCTCCTCGCTTTCGGGCGTTGCCGCCCCAGTTTTTTACATCCTTCCGTTGTTCCTCAAGCCGCCGATTCCCTCTTCATAAAGGGGCGATATGGCGACCCGCTCCACGAAATACCCTTGTGATTCGCAAACTCCAGCGTGTTCAACCGGATGCCATGCACCAGCACGCCCATCGCGCACAACAGCACATTCAGCGTATGCGCCAGAAACGCCAGCAACGCGCCCAGCAACAAAGCCCACCAAGGCTTGTCACCGCCGAAAATCATATTGTTGAACGCATACGCCACCGCAAAACCCGCGGAACCCACGGCATACAAACGCACATAGGAAACCACATCGGTGAAATTCCCCACCAGATTCAGCGGCAGCAGCGCCAGATTGAACCAGCCATCCTTCAACTCGCTCGGCTTCATCATGAACAAAATAATCAGCGCCACACTGACGCCCAAGGCATAAAGCATCACTTTCCAGAACATCGCCGTCGCCGCCTCGGACAAATTCAAATAGCCCAGCATATGGCCATTCAGCACCATGCTGTCCGCCAGGAAAAACATGAACCACGTCGAAACCGTCCAGCCCAGTTGCTCCAGCGCCTTGAGCTGCTTGTCGCGAACCAAATCCACAATGTTCCACACATGCCCAATCGTGATTTGAATCGCCCCAATCAGGAAGCAAAAGCCCATGATGTTTTTCGCGCCGTTCAGGGGGTCCGTCAGAAACGGAATTTGAAACTTGTCCAGCCCGATTCGCGCCAAAATTTCCGGATTCATGCCGAAAAGAGTGCCGGTGGCGAAGCCCCACACCGTCGTGCATGCGCTCGTCACAACCAACAGCCAGAAGGCATCCGTCGGCAGCTTTTTCCGGAAATAAAGCGTCAGCCCCAGGAATATCAGGCCATAGCCCGCATCCCCCACAATCATCGCAAAGAAAAGCGAGAAAAACAGCATGAAGACCACGCTCACGTCGGCCTCCGAATACCCCGGCAGAATGGAGATGCCGCGGAAAACCGCATGAATGGGCTTGGACCAGCGCGGCGAACGCAGCTTCACCGGCACATCATCCTCCGGGCCGGGGTCCGTCACCATCAGCCCCCACCCGTGCTGAGCCGCCGCCTCGCGCACCTTCTCCACATCGTGGGCGGGAACAAACCCCTGCACATAAGCCAGTTCTTCAACCGTGCCCATGCCGGCCCGAACCTCCTGCAGGGTCACTTCCGCTTCGGCCTTTTGGTACAGCTCCTCAATCAAATAGCGGTCGCCCGCCGACTTCGCCAATTCCTCGCGAATCCCAACCAAACCCTGCCGCAAACTGCCCGCCTCGTTTTGCAACTCCGGCAGCGCGTCCTCCGGCAAACGCTGTTCATCCGCCCCCGGCCACTCAATCGGCGCCTGCGCGATAAGCGCCCAATAGCTGTCCGTTTTGCGCGTAGCCACATGAATCGCGCTCACCCCTTCCGGCGGCGTCAGCTTCGATTTCACCGGCGCCCGATATAACTGAACAAACACGCCCTTCTCGCGCAAATCCTTGATGGCCCCCGGCTCCACCGCCCCAAACGGCTCCACGCGCGCGATTTCAGCCTCCACCGCCTCCAAACGCTCGCGCCATTCCTTCTCCTGCTCCAGCAAATGCGCCGTGTCGGCCATCACCGCGAACACATCGCGCCCGGTCTTCTTCACCGCGGCATCGGCGGGAATCGCATCCAGCAAACGCCGCAAACCCGTCGCCTTTTCGCGCGCCTCTTCCAGGTGCGCGCTCGACGGCGCAACAACCGGCGTAACGTGCAGCACCCCCAGCTCCCGCAACGCGTCCAGCGTGGCCGCGCGGTCATACGCCAGGCTCAGAAGCGTCAATTTTTTCATTTTGACAATCATGCCGCTGAACCTTCCGCTGCGGCCGCAAGCGCAGCCTTTTTCACGCTCATGCCCTTGGCGATTTTCGACCGCACAACCGCGCTCGTGTTTTCATCGCCCAGGAAAATACGAATGCGGCGGATGTTCTCGCTGCATTCCGGAATTTTGACTTTTTCAAATAGATTCACCCGCTGGCTGGTCGTGCGCAACTCGGCGGCCAGCAGCCGCAACTGCTCCTCCAGCAAACGCCGCTCAATGCGCAGCCGGAAAAGCTGTTCCAGCGTCGCCAACCCTTCATCCAGCCACACGGGAGTCGCCCACAAATCAGGCGGCGTGCGCTTGAAGCGGATTTCCCGCAAATTGCGAACCGCCACGCCCGCGATGTTGCCAGGCTCCACCTCGATGGATTCCACGCTCAACCAGGAAAGATAGTCGAGCGGCTCGGCATACAGCTTCACCCAGCCCGCCAGCGCCGCCCGCGCGGCCTCCTCTTCCGCGCGCTTTTCACCCACGCGCTGGTCCACCTGCCGAATTTCCATCTGCAACTGCTGCTTCTTCAACTGCAGCGTCGGCAGATAACGGCGGTAGCGCTTCAGAGCGTCGCGCTGCGCCTTTAATTCAGTCTTGGTGTTTTTAACCTTCGCCATCGGAAATCCCTATGCCGTCTTCTTCGGCCAGAACGAAGCCACCAGTTTGGAAGGAATGCCGGTTTCCTCCGGCTCAAAGCAATCCGCCATAATCTGCCAGCCCAAATCCAGCGCCGCTTCCAGCGGAATGTTGACCGACAAATCCATCATTTCCTTTTCAAACCGCGCGCCATACTTCAGCAGCTTGTTGTCCCACGCGCTCATCCGGAAGCCCATGGATTGCTTTTCAAGGGTTTCCTTGAACGACGCATACAACTGAATCATCGTGTTCATGACCGTGCGGTGGTCCTCGCGCGTCCTGGCGTTGACCTGCTGCTTCAACCGCGAAAGCGAGCCGAACGGCTCAATGCGCCCGTGGCGAAGATAAAACTGGCCTTCGGTGATGTACCCCGTGTTGTCAGGCACCGGGTGCGTCACGTCATCGCCCGGCATGGTCGTCACCGCAAGAATCGTGATGGAACCCGCCCCCTCAAAGTCCACCGCCTTTTCGTAACGCGACGCCAACTGCGAATAAAGGTCGCCCGGATAGCCGCGGTTCGACGGAATCTGCTCCATCGTGATGGCAATTTCCTTCAGCGCGTCCGCAAAGCTGGTCATGTCCGTCAGCAGCACAAGAACCCGCTTGTTCTGCAGCGCAAACTGCTCCGCCACCGCCAGCGCCATATCCGGCACCATCTGGCATTCCACGGTCGGGTCCGCCGCCGTATGCACGAACAAAATGGAACGCGAAAGCGCGCCGTGCGCCTCCAGCGTGTCGCGGAACTGAAGATAGTCGTCATGCTTCAGCCCCATGCCGCCGAGAATGATGATGTCCACTTCCGCTTGCAGGGCGATTCGCGCCAGCAATTCGTTGTACGGCTCGCCCGCCGCCGCGAAAATCGGCAGCTTCTGCGATTCCACCAGCGAATTGAACACGTCAATCATCGGAATCCCCGTGCGAACCATTTTGCGCGGAATGATGCGCTTGGCCGGATTGACCGACGGCCCGCCGATGGGAATGCGGTTTTCGTCCAGCGCCGGCCCGTTGTCGCGCGGCTGCCCGGAACCGTTGAACACGCGCCCCAGCAAAGCATCCGTGAACGAAACATCCATGGTATGCCCCAGGAAACGCACCTGGCCGTCCGTGGCAATGCCGCGGCTGCCCGCGAATACCTGCAAATACACTTTGTCCTTGTCCAGACGAATCACCTGCGCCAGCGAGACGCCCAGCGTCCCCACCACCTGCGCCAGCTCGCCATTCGCCACCCCGCTGGCGGTGACGGTAATCACGTTGCCCGCAATTTGTTCGATGCGATGATAAACTTTATGCATTTTCCAACACCTCCGCGAGCATTCCGTCCAAACGCTCTTCCAGTTGCTTGAACTCCGGCGACTTCATCAGCACCAGGTTCCAGTCCTTCGTCACCGCCGTCAGTTGCAGGAACCAGCGACGCGCCGCGTCCTTGTCCGGGAAGAACATCCGGGCATGTAAAATCTTGTGAATCTTGGCGAAAACGTACGTCTGGCGGTCGGCATCCGTCGCCGCGTCCACGTCGTGGAAGCTGTTTTGCTGCAAGTAGGCCGCGTCGAGAAACTCGCTCTTCAGGAACATCACGAAATCCTCGATGCTGGTGCCCTCCTCACCCACCACCTTCATCATCTGGTTCACTTCGTTGCCCCGGCGCAGCACGTCGCGCGCCTCTTCCACCTGCTTCGCATCCACCATGCCCGGATACTTGCTCCACGAATCCAGCGGATGAATCGCCGGATAGCGGCGGGCATCGGAACGCTCACGGTTCAAGCCGTGGAACGCGCCAACCACTTTCAGCGTCGCCTGCGTCACCGGCTCTTCGAAGTTGCCGCCCGCGGGCGAAACCGCACCGCCGATGGTCACCGAACCGGTCTCGCCGTCGTTGAGCAGCACGAGGCCCGCGCGCTCGTAGAATCCGGCGATCAGCGACTCCAGATAGGCGGGGAACGCCTCCTCGCCGGGGATCTCCTCCAGGCGGCCGGACATTTCGCGCATGGCCTGGGCCCAGCGGCTGGTCGAATCGGCCAGGAGCAGTACGTCCAAGCCCATCTGCCTGTAATATTCGGCGATGGTCACCGCGGTGTATACCGAAGCCTCGCGGGAAGCGACGGGCATGCTGGAGGTGTTGCAGATTATGATCGTCCGCTCCATGAGCGACCGGCCCGTCCGGGGATCGCTGATCTGGGGGAATTCCTTGAGGGTTTCGACCACCTCTCCCGCCCTTTCTCCGCAGGCTGCCAAAATGACGATATCCACGTCGGCGTTTCGGCTCGTGACCTGCTGCAAGACGGTCTTGCCGGCGCCGAAGGGCCCCGGAATGCAATAGGTTCCTCCCTTGGCCACCGGAAAGAAGGTATCGATGATCCGGGTCTTGGTGACCATGGGCTGCTTGGGCTTCAGTCTTTCCACATAGCAGTCGACGGCCCGCTTTACAGGCCAGCTGAACATCATTCTCAGCTCCCGCTCAACTCCGCGCTGATCCCGCACGTGGGCTATCGCATCCTCGACGCCGTACTCGCCCGCAGGGACTATGTCCGCCAGTGTCCATTCGCCGAAGAAATCGAAGGGCAGCATAATCTTATGGGTAAAGTGAAGCTCGGGAACCGAGCCGATACAATCGCCCCGCCTGAGTATGTCGCCGGGCTTGGCCTGGGGGCTGAAGCTCCAGCGCTTGCTGCGGGACAGGGCCCGCAGATAGACCCCCGATTCCAGGAAAAAGCCCTTCTGCTCGGCAATTTCCGGCAGGGGATTCTGAAGTCCATCGTAGATCTGTCCGAGCAATCCCGGGCCGAGTTCCACCGAGAGCATCTCTTCGGAAAACTCCACTTCGTCGCCTATGCGAATACCCTTGGTGATTTCATATACCTGGGCCTGGGCTTCGCTGCCCTTGACCCTGATTATTTCGCTCTTAAGCCTTTTCCCCTTGGAAAGAACATAGACCACCTCGTTCATGGCCACATTTCCCTGAAAACCGATGGATACCATGTTCCCGTTCACCGCGACGACGCGGCCGCTCTTTTGGCTCATGCCCTTTCTCCCGAGGTTTCGGCCGCGACATTCAGCTCCGCCGCTCCGAAAATTTCTGCGTACAGGCGCCCGTAGTTGTTCTTGCCCGCCTCGGCCGCAAGACTTTGAAGACGCTCGTTTATCATTAGTTTGATTCTATAGGCTATCAAGAAATCAAGATCGAAGCCGCTCAGGGCCGAAAGCCGCTCGGCGGCCGCCCAGCGCTCTTTTTCGATAGCTATCTCGGCCTTGAGGGGATCTTCGACGAAAAAACAGGCGGCAGCGGCTTTGACCGCCTCATCGGTTTGCCTGCCCCTCCTGACGTATGCATCCTCGTTCTTACCGCTTCCCCTGGCGCGAAGCCTGGAGAGTTCGTTCCTAAAGCCACGCTCCCAGGCGAGAAAGGATTCCAGAAAGGCCGAGCGTATCTGAGAAATGCCGGCCAAGGCACCGGCGCGGACACCAGGACTGTCTCCTTTCTGCCATACTTC
>DBPO01000103.1 GCA_002304915.1 Verrucomicrobia bacterium UBA1418 | reverse complement strand
TTCAGGGTTCGGGGTTCAGGAAAAACCAAACAGCCGAACAGCCCACGGACGAACACGGACAGGCACGGACAGACACGGACGGTAGGAGGTTAAAGGTTGAAGGCACGCAAGCGGGAGAGGAGGGGCCAAGGGGGTGCTGGAGGAGGGAGAGGGGGCAAAGGGGAAGGCACCGAAGGCGGCAATGGTTTTTCCTGAAATCTAACCTCTGCATTCTGACCTCTTTTGTCGGCCCGGATTTGGCTTTTGCGGGGGGCGGGGGCGTGGTAGCTTGAACGATTGGAGTCGGATGGTGTGCCGGGTTCCAAATGGAGTTAAGTTTTTTGTGAAATATGCGGATGTAAATTGGGCGACGTGGAGGCCGCGCGAGACGGCTACGCTGGTTTTTGTGCGGATGGATGGCATGGTGCTGCTGATTCGCAAGTTGCAGGGCATGGGGGCGGGGCTACTGAATGCGCCGGGGGGGCGTGTGGAGCCGGGTGAAACGCCGCTGGAGGGGGCTATCCGCGAGGCGCGCGAGGAGTTGCACGTTACGCCTTTTAATCCGCAGGAGGCCGGGGTGCTGGAGTTTGAGTTCACGGATGGCTATTCGCTGCGCTGTCACGTGTTCACGGCGTCTTCCTACGATGGCGTGCCGGTGGAAACGGAGGAGGCGATTCCGATCTGGATTGACGAGCGCGAGATGCCGTATAATCAGATGTGGGCCGATGACCGCGTGTGGTTTCCTTTGGTTTTGGCCGGGCGCAAGTTCCGCGGTCGCTTTCTGTTCGAGGGCGAACAGATGCTGGGCTGTGAAATGGATATCGAGCCGCCGACGGAAACGTAGGCGGCCGCCAACGGAGAAATGGCATGGAATGGACGCAACAAATCAACTGGGTGGATTGGGTGTTTATCGCTTTCGTGCTTTGCGGCGGCATCCTGGGCGTGCTGCGCGGATTGTCGCATGAATTGGCTACGCTGATTGGCATTCTGGTGGCCGTGCTGGTCACCCGTCTCGGCTATGAGCCGTTGGCGAACTGGGTTTGCGACCGCTTGGCGTGGAATCCGGAAATCACCCGCTTGCTTGCGGTGGTTTTGCTGGTGGTGCTGGCGCTGTATGGCATGCGTTTGCTGCGTCTGGCGTTGAGCCATTTGATGACGTTTGCCTTCAAGGGCGCGGTGGAGCGTCTGGGCGGTTTGCTGGCCGGCGCGTTCCGCTGGGGCGTGCTGGCACTGTTGCTGATGCTGGCGGCGTACTTCATTCCGTCGGCGAGTGTGCAGCGTCCGGTGCAAAGCTCGGTGATTGGGGATTTGCTGCTGCCGCATTTGGTGGCGGGCTACAACGCGCTTGCCGAAAAGGCGCGGATGATTGAGGCGGAAGTGCCTGTGGGCGTCGAGCTGCCGCAACTGATTATGCCGCCGCCGGTGGAGGGGGACGCGCCGGATGGGCAGACGTATCCCACGCCGCCCATTGCCTATGAGGAGTAAGGCGGCCGTGTCCGGTCTGGTTGCCAGGGATGTCATTGACCAAGTGCGCAATGCCTTGGATATTGCCGACGTCATTGGCTCGTATATCCAGCTCAAGCGCACCGGCCAGACCGCCAAGGCCTTATGCCCTTTTCACAAGGAAAAAACGCCTTCGTTTCATGTCAATTCCGCGCGCCAGGCTTTCCATTGCTTTGGGTGCGGCGCGGGTGGCGACCTTTTCAAGTTCGTCATGCTTTATGAAAATGTGGATTTTCCCACCGCGCTGCGGATGATGGCCGACCGCGCCGGCGTGGTGCTGCAATTCGAGGAAAAATCCGCCCACGCCAAGGGCGGCCCCGCCAAAGACGACCTCTTCAAGGCCAACGAGGAAGCTTCGCAACGCTATCAAAAGGAATTGCGGCAGAGTCCGGATGCCGCCGCCGCGCGCGCCTATCTCGAAGGCCGGGCGCTGCCACAGGATGTGTGGAAAGAATGGGGGATTGGCTACGCCCCGGACCAGTGGGGATTTCTGGCGGATTCCTCCGGTCCGCGCGGTGGTCCCAAGGTGCAGGCGATGGCGGCGGCCGGTTTGCTGGTGGATAACGAAAAGGGCCATTTTTACGACCGCTTCCGCGGCCGCGTCATGTTCACCATTCGCGATGAACTCGGACGCGCCGTTGGTTTCAGCGGGCGATTGCTCAAGCCCGATGAAAAGGGCGCTGGCAAATATGTCAACACGCCGGAAACGCCCGCCTTTCGCAAAAGCCGGATTCTGTTCGGACTGGACAAGGCCCGGCGTCCCATCCGGGACCATCGGTGTGTGATTCTTTGCGAGGGGCAGATAGATTGCATCCGCTGTCATCTGGGAGGCTTTTCGAATACGGTGGCTTCGCAGGGCACAGCCATCACCAACGAACATGCGACGCTGTTGCGCCGCTACGCGGATGAGGTCATCATCGTGCTCGACGCCGATACCGCCGGCCAAAAAGCCGCGCTGCGCACCGCCGAATTGATGCTGGCCGAGGGCTTCGCCGTGCAACTGGCCGCGCTACCGCCTGGCGAAGACCCCGACTCGCTCATCGTGAACCAAGGTCCCGAAGCCTTTGCCGCCGTTTTGGAGGCCGCGCTGAGCCCGATGAATTTCCTGATTGGCACCTTGCGCGCCCAGCCCGATTGGCAAACTCAGGCCGGTCTTGCCCGCGCCACTCGCGCCGCTTTGGAATTGGCCGGCCATGCCCAGAGCGCGGTGCAGGCGGAGCAGATGCTCCGCGAAGCCGCCGCGGGCCTCAATGTGGGCTTTCGCTCCCTGCAAAGCGATTTACGCCGGATTCAACGCCAAAAATATCGCCCGACGCCCGCAACGGAGCCATCCGCCCCGCCTCCGCCTGCCGTGGAACGGCCCGCCGACGAACTCGAACTCGCCCAGCTTTTGGGTACTCACTCCGACCCGGAGCTGACCGGCCTGGTGCGCCAATGGTTGCGCTATGACCTCATCACCGATGCCGACTGCCGCGCCGTCATTCGCGCCCTCGCTGAAGAAGAAACGGACCTTATGGCCGCGCTGGACGAGGAAAGCGACGTGTGCAAAACCTTTGCCGCCCAAGTCGTCAACGCGCCGCAAAAAATAGTGGGCGAGGAGCCGGAAGCGGACGTCCTAAAGGCCGCGCAGGATTTAATTGCGCGGATTTGGCAACGCCATTTGGAAGCCCGCCGTCAGGAATTGGGGCGCACACTGGCGCATACCAGCGGGGAGAAACGAACTGCCGTTTTGCAGGAATTCGCCGAGTTGCTTCTCGACCAGAAGAAAGTTCTCGCCGGGTGGGAGCAGGCGCAAGCGATTATTGAGATTTATTTGCAGCGTCTTGATGGGTAGGCGCAAGGTGCCGCGAATTTCGCGGCTGCGGCTTGCCGGTGGGTGGCGGCCGGGAGGAGTGGTGGTGAGTGGGGTGGTGGGGGAGGG
>DBPO01000123.1 GCA_002304915.1 Verrucomicrobia bacterium UBA1418 | reverse complement strand
ACCGTTTTATAAAACGCCCTACACGCGCCCCGCCCCCTCCGCGCCCGCCGCAGCTATTCCGTTGCCTCACGACCCGCCGCCCTGCAGCAACAACTGCCCGCGGCCCGTCGGCCCGACAAATTCGCCATCGCGCACCATCACTTCGCCACGCACCGTCACGACATCCGGCGCCCCGACCACCTCAAACCCCTCATAGGGGTTGTAGTCCACATCCAAACTCTGCGTGCGCTGCGAAATCGTCCGGCGCGCCGCCGGGTCCCACACCACCACATCGGCGTCAAAGCCCGCCGCCACCGCCCCCTTGCGTCCCCACAGACCAAAAATTTTAGCCGGATTCTCCGCGGCCACCTGCACCAGACGCTCCGCCGTGATGCGCCCGCCATTCACGCCGGCGGAATAGGCAAGCATCATGCGCTCCTCCACCCCGGCAAGGCCGTTGGGGATTTTCGTAAAATCGCCCCGCCCCAGTGTTTTCTGCTCGGCAAATCCGAAGGGACAGTGGTCCGTCCCCAGCGTGTCAATCCGGCCATCGGCCAGCGCCTGCCAGAGCGCCTCCTGATCGCTCTTGGCGCGCAGCGGCGGCGAAAGAATCCACTTGGCGCCCTCAAAATCCGGCCGCTCGGCATAGGATTTGTCGAGCGTGAGATATTGAATCATCGTCTCAACGTACAAATGCTCCAGCTTGTCGCGAAATCGGTCGGCCATGCTGAGCGCCTCGGCGCAGCTCAAATGCACCACATACGCCTTCGCCCGCGCGGCGGCGGCAAACGTCAGAAACCGGCAAACCCCTTCCGCCTCGACCATCGGCGGGCGGCTCGGCTCGTGCCATTCCGGCCCCGTTTTACCCTCCGCCAGCAGCCGCTGCTGCAACACGGGAATCAGCTCGGCATTTTCGCAATGGGCCATCACCACCAAATCGTTGGCGGCGGCAAACTCCATCAACCGGAACATATCTTCATCACGGATGGCCAGCGAAGGCTTGTAGGCCAGATAAATCTTGAGCGACTTCAGCCCCCGCGCGACCAGCCGCTCCAACTGCGCCCGCAAGCCCGCGTTCCATTCCCGCACCATCAGGTGGAACGCATAATCGCACGACGCCCTCCCCGCCGCCTGCGCCGTCCAAACGCCCCAGGCCTCATCAAAATCTTTTTCGCGCCCCGCGCCGGCAAAATCCATGATGCACGTAGTCCCCCCCAGCAAAGCCGCGCGGGTGCAGTTGGCAAAATCCGAATGCGCCGTCACGTTCACCAGCGGCAAATAGGCGTGAACGTGCGGGTCAATAAAACCCGGAAAAACCAGCTTGCCCGCCGCCTCGATAATCGTCGCGTCCGCGGGCGCCTCCAGCGCCGGCCCGACGCGCCGAATGCGGCCATCCACGCACAACACATCCGCGACTGAGCGCCCCTGCCCGCTCACCACCTCGCCGCCGCGGATGAATAGGCTCATGCGCGCCCCGGCCTACTTCCGCACAACCTTGACGACGCGGTTCTTGGCATCCACCTTGACGACGCTAGCCTTGAATCTGCGCGCCTCCGCATCCTCCACGGCGGCATAGGCCGCCACGATGATGATGTCCCCGCGATACGCCAGCCGCGCCGCGGGGCCGTTGAGCATCATCTGCCCGCTGCCGCGCCTGCCAAGAATGGCATACGTGATGAAACGCTCGCCGTTATTGATATTCAGCACCTGCACCTGCTCGCCCGGCAAAATATCGGCCGCCTCCAGCAAGAGCGGGTCAATGGCGATGCTCCCCTCATAATCGAGTTCCAGCCCCGTCACCGTCGCCCGGTGGATTTTCGATTTCAGCATAATCCGTTGCATGTGCAATCCTTTCCAATAGCACCATACCCTATCCCGCGCCACGCCTCCACTTCAAGAGCCGAGAAGCCGCCGCGCCGCCGGCGCGGCGCACGGCGCGCGCGCGAAGAGTTTTACAGTTTACAGCGTATAAACCTTTTCCGCCGGAACGATGGAAATGCCCGCCTTCTGAAGCGCGACAATGGCCTCGTCAATCGCCTCAAAGCGGAAAACCACCATCGCCTTCTCCGTGGCGCGGCAGACAAACGCGTACATGTATTCCACATTCAAATTCGCGGCGGAAAGCTTTTCCAGCACGCCGGCCAGCCCGCCGGGCTGATCCGGAATTTCCACAGCGAGAACCTCCGTCAGGGAAACCGTGTGTCCCGTGTCGCGCAAGCCGTTGACGCAACGGTCCACGTCATCCACAATCAACCGCAGAATGCCAAAATCGCTGGTGTCGGCCAGCGACAGCGCCCGAATGTTGACGCCCGAGTTGGCAACCGCCCTCAAAACGCCGGCCAGACGTCCCGACCGATTTTCCAGAAAAATGGAAATTTGACGAACTTTCATGATTCCACTCCTTTTTGTCCGGTTAGTTTACGCAAATCCTGCACCCGTTTCGCCTTGCCAAGCGAGCGCTCAATCGTTTTCGGCTCCACCAGCGTGATTTTCGCGCTGATGTTCAGCATCACACGAATCTGATGCTGAATCTTGTCGCGCAAGCCCTCCAGTTTTTTCACTTCATCGCTGAAAAGCTCCTCGCTGATTTCAACCTTGATTTCCATGGTGTCGAGATTCCCCTGACGATCCACCACAATCAGGTATTGCGGCTTGACGCCCTCAATGCTCACCAGCACATCCTCCACTTGCGACGGGAATATGTTGATGCCGCGAACGATGAGCATGTCGTCCGTGCGCCCCGTAAGGCGGGCAATTCGCCGCCCGGTGCGCCCGCAGGGGCAAGGGCCGTCCGCGTAAATCATCGTGAGGTCGCGCGTGCGATAGCGAATGAGCGGCACGCCCTCCTTGGTAAGGCCGGTAAAGACAAGCTCGCCCTCTTCGCCATCCGGCAAAGGTTCGCCGGTTTCCGGGTCAATAATTTCCGGGTAAAAATGGTCTTCAAAAACGTGCAAGCCGTGCTGTTCAAGGCACTCGTTCGCCACCCCCGGCCCCGCCACCTCGGAGAGACCGTAAATATCGAGCGCCTTCAGCGGCAGCAGGTCTTCGATGTGCCGCCGCATGGCCTCCGTCCAGGGTTCAGCGCCGAAAAGCCCGCATTTAAGCGGCAGTTTTTTGAGGTCCACCCCCATTTGCTCGGCAACCTCGGCAATTTGCAGCGCGTAGCTCGGCGTGCAGCATAAAACCGTCACGCCAAAATCCTGCATCAGCATGATTTGCTTTTCCGTGTTTCCCGCCGACATGGGCAAAGCCGCCGCGCCCAGACGCTCCGCGCCATAGTGCATGCCAAGGCCGCCGGTGAACAACCCGTAGCCATAGGCAATTTGCACAATATCCTCCGCCGTGGCGCCCCCGCAGGCCAGCGAGCGGGCGGCGCATTCCGCCCAGTTGTCAATATCCGCCTTCGTATAGCCCACCACCGTGGGCTTGCCCGTTGTGCCAGAACTGGCGTGAATGCGGACAATCTCCGCCATCGGCGCCGCAAACATGCCAAACGGATACTGCTCGCGGAATTCCCCCTTCACCGTGAAAGGCAGCTTGACGATGTCGTCAATGCCGCGAATATCCTCCGGCGCGACGCCATGAGCCTCCAGCTTGGCGCGATAAAACGGCACATTGGCATACGCGCGCGCAACCAAGGCGCGCAAACGCTCGCCCTGCAAGTTGCGCAGCTCCGGGATGGGTCTGGCTTCGTCCTGCGGATTAAACATGATTTCTTTTCCTGACTGGCAAAAACTGAATCAAATTGGGATACGGCATCGGTTATACTCGCCTCCCGCGCAAAAAAAAAGCACAACTCTGGTTTTTCTTCGCCCGGCCCGCCAAACTCCAAAGCTGAAAATTCGGACGACCGCGGCCCCGTCAGCGGGCGGCAATGCCCGGAATCACGCGCAAAACGACATTCCCGACAATGGCGAGGCTCTCCGCCGACACTTTATCCATGGAATCCTCCGCCGTATGCCAGTAGTCGTTCAGGCCCGGCGCGCTGCCGAACTGAAAATCAATCAAATCAATCGCGGGAACGCCCCGCTCAAAAAACGCAATGTGGTCGTCCGCGATGGGATAAGGATACAACTGAAAATGCTTGCGGGTCCCCTCCGCGCGGGCGGCGTCGAAAACCAGACTGGTCAGCCACGGAGTTGAGTTGCGCGGGATGGTGACCGTAAGGTCTCGGTCGCCCACCATGTCCAGCAAAATGAGCGCGGCAATATCCTTGAGCATGCCATCAGCCGCCATGGTCTTGGCCAGATGGCGGCTGCCATGAAAGCCGTCGTTGGGGCCATACGTCTCGCGGCATTCCTCGCCATCGAAGAACACCACCCAAATGTCCAGCGGCAGCGCCTCGGCGGTTTTCAGCGCGCGCACGATTTCAAACAAAAGGCCGACGCCGGAACCGGAATCGTTCGCGCCCTGAAAATCCGGAATGCCGATTTTGGTGTCATAGTGCGCCCCCAGCATGAGAATGCGCCCCTCGGCATCCGCGCCGGGAATGCGGCCGATGACATTGCGAAAAGTCAATTCACCGATGGGGCTGGCGTCGCGAAACTCCTGAATTTCCGCGGCCACGCCCAGACGTTCCAAACGCTCCGCGAGATATTGGGCGGCACGTTCCGCGCCGGGCGTGCCGGGCTCCTTGGGCCCAAGCTCCACAAACTGGCGCACCTCTTCCAAAGCCGCCGCACCGGACAAAGCCGGCGCCACAAAAGCAGCCGGAGCTTCCTCCGAAGACAAGCCGGCCTCGCGACCGCAACCGCACACGCCCCCAGCCAGGACCAAAGCCGCCAACCAAATCATTCGCATCCATCTCATAAACCCCATCCTACCGCCACACGCCCGATTCAGCAACCCATTCCGCGGGAAACTGTCGGTAATAAGTGATTTGTCCGGTGTTACGAGCAAGAGTGCCCATTTCAGGCGGAAGCGATATGAGCAGGTACCCGCACCGAGGTCGAATGGGCCATGAAAGTACAGGAAGGGATCGTGAAGACGCCAAGCGCCCCAAGCGCTGGGAAAGGGGTTGATTTTCGCATGGACCCTCCTTATGAATATGTTGCCCGGTAAGGAAAAAATATGAAAAGAAATCTGTGGATTGGACTGATGCTACTACTAGGCTTGACGGGAGCAAGTTGGGCTGGATCGGACATTTCTTTTTGGCATGGAAAACCTGACACGGGCATCCTGACCGTTGAAGTGCCCACCGGATGGACCATGCAAAAAGCCCGCGTGGAAGACGAAGACTGCCCGGACTTGCCGCAAACAATCATTGAACTAAAAAATACCAATCAGACGGTTCTTCTCATTCACTGCGTGGCAGTAAAACATCTCAAAGAAACCAAGGCCATCGACCAGATGCTTTTGTCTGGGCGCACCGTGCTGGAGGAAGGGAACATACGCGGGGAAAACACCGATCTCACGTTCTACTTTACCGAACGCAAGCTCAGCGAAAGCATGATGCAGTTGAGCGTATATGGCAGCGGAATGGTCGGCAAAATCGGCTGTCAATATACATGCGGCTTGAGAAACACGAATGACTTGTCCACTGTCAAAAAGATATTGGAAACCCTTACATACCAGCCGTAGGGCAATCATGTGAAAATGCCCCGAATACATGATATTTTCTTCGCGTTGGCATGGGCGGTTGTGGCTGTCGGCCTGTTCTTCAAAGCTCATTCCGTCTGGCAGGACGGGCGGATCGGATACGCATCGTTTTTTGCCGCAGGAAGCTTATGTGCAATAACATCGGCAATCACGTGTCTAACAAGAAAAATAGGATAAACGGGCCGTTGGGCCGGCATCGGCGGAATCCAAGCGCCTGACCCGTTCCGCGGGGAAGCGGGATTGGGTTAACCCAAGTTCGACAGAAG
>DBPO01000059.1:20445-29663 GCA_002304915.1 Verrucomicrobia bacterium UBA1418 | reverse complement strand
GCGCAGAGGCTGTTCCGTTCCCCTCCGAACCAATGCGCCCAGCGGGCGCATCTACAATCCTCACTTTGCGCCCCCTGCCTTAAATGGCTGTTCGGCTGTTTTCCTGACCTCTGTATTCTGCCCTCTGCTCTCTCCAAACGGCTGTTCCGGTTCCCCCCTGACTTCTGACTCTGCTCTCTGCCCTCTCCGAAGGGCTGTTCGGCTCCCAAAAAATCTTGCCAAGTAAAGCGCTTTAGCCTACATTGGCGATATGGTTGCCTCCGGGCTTTCTGCTGGTGCGAATGTTTGGATGGCACGGAAAAGGTGGTGTGGCATGAGGACAGCTCGGCGTTTGTTTTCTTGGGCAGTTTTGGGCGTGGCAGTGGGGGGTGGCCTTGCGCTGATGCCGCTGGATGTTTTTGCCAACGGCAATGTGCATGTCAGCCGCTTTTGGCATAACCACCAGCCCATCTACTGGCCGGAGTGGAACGCCAACGGCGGCCAGAACAGCCGCGTGCAGTATGCGTGGGATTCCATCGTGCTGAAGGATGGCCAGAATTATGGCGGCATCAGTCCAAGCAAGCATCCCGAAAACAACCTGACGGATATTTTCGGTCTGGATGACCGGCGCAATTCTTATCAGGGCCGACCGCAGGAATCGTTGAACACCTTTTCGGGCGGCGGCTTTGCCTTGAGCTATTCCGGCTCGCTGATGGACAACGTGCGGCAACTGGGCGGCGGCGGGAATCTTGGATATGGCAGCGGATGGAACAACGGCAATACGGCGGCGCGTCAGTCGGGGCGTTTGGACCTCGTGGGCTTCACCTATCACCACTCGCTTGCGCCGCTGCTACCGAAGGAGGTCTTTCGCAAGGAACTTCAGATTTTCAAGCAGGCATGGTGGAAGGCGTGGGGCGGCAATAGCGATTTGAGCGACCACTCCAAGGGCTTTTTCCCGACGGAAATGGCTTTTTCGCAATCGCTGATTGATGTGCTGGTAGATGAGGGCTACGAGTGGAGCATTGTGGCGAGCCACCACTTGAGCCGCACATGCCCGACGTATTTCAACCAGTTTAATCTCGGAGCGGGCCAGTACAACATTTTCTCAACCCCGCCGAACAAAGCCGACCTTCTAGGCCCCTCGCCCACCAGCGGCTGGTGGTACAGCGAACCCAACCCCGGCAACGCCGCCTGGAACGTCGCGCCTTACGCCTACCAACTGCACAAGGCGCAATATGTCAACCCGAACACCGGCGCCATCAAGCAGATGTATCTGGTGCCGTCCGACGACGTGCTGAGCTATCGCTACGGCTATGCCAACGAGGGCATCGGCAAAATCAACGACTTCATCGCGCCCTTTGCCACGGACCCCAACCGCCCGGTCATTGTCATGCCTTCTTCCGACGGCGACAACGCCTGGGGCGGCGGCCACAGCTCGTGGATGGAGGCGACGCCGCAGTTTTTCAATGAATCGGCGGGGAAAGGCTATGTCAAGAACACCCCGCAGGGATTCGTCAATGCGGCCAAGGCCCATGCGGGTTTGGTCCACGTTGAAGATGGCGCGTGGATTTTCCCGGAAATGTGCTACGGCTCGCCTAATTTCCTGAAATGGATTGAGCCGCCGCTGGTCAACACGAAAATCGGCGCAACCAATCGCTACGGCGATACGCAGGCGGATTTGGAAACGCCGGGCTTTGCCCTGAAATTCTTCAGCTACGCCCCGCTGATGGCCGGAGCGAACTGGTGCATCACGGCGGAACAGATTCTCCGCGATGAAGGCGGCGATGTCGCGACGTGGAAGATTCAAGCGCCCTACGATTGGGATGGCACCTGGACCAACCCCAATGACGTGGAGCTGGCGTGGCATATCTATCTGGCCGGCCTCGATTCCGGTTTCAACTACTACGGCGGCCTCGGCAACGACGACGAAGCCAAGCCCGCGCTGGCAACCAAGAATGCGATTAACAAGCTGCAAGCCTTCATGTCCTCCCGCATGCACAAGGACGCAACCGGCCCCACCGTCCTCAAGCCCCAGCGCTTCCCCTACAATCCGGGCGGCTACACCTTCGGCTGGTACAACTATGTGCCCGGCGGCAACCAGAGTTATCTCAAGAAAATGCCCTCCGAGTTTTATGTTTGGACCCACGCCTACGACCTGTCCGGCATCCCCGACGGCGAAGTCAAGCTCATGGTTCGCGTGGACCACGATGGCGTGAACTCACTGGCAACCACCGACAACGAAAAGTACGCGGGCGGACCGGATGTCGGCTCGTGGATGAGCATCCCGATGACCAAGCGGGTGCTGCCCAAGACGCGCACCGCGCTCAACACCGCCGCCGATAACGGGCAGATTGATTACTTTGTCTTCGACCCCGCCCTCTGGCCCAATCCCGTCATTGCGGATTACTATTTCGCCAAAATCACCGATGCCAACGTCCCCGGCTTCCGAGGCAAACTGCTCGACTATTACATCGAGGCCAGGGACTCCAAGGGCAACATTTCAAAATCGGACATTCAGCACGTCTTTGTGGAGCACGACGGCGGCCAAAGCTCCGAGATGCCTTCGGCCACCTTTGACCCGCCCGCGCCTTCGGATTGCGCCCCCATCACGGTCAATTTCAATGCCGCCACTTCCCCGCTCGCCACGGCGGCGGTCGTGAACGTGTTTTATCACTTCTCAACCCAGACCAACGACTGGACCTCCGTTGCAATGAACCGCACCGGCACCAACACCTTCACCTTCACGTTCCCCACCAACATGATCCCCGACAACGCGCCGCAACTGGAATTGGTCTTCAACGACGGCACCAACTGGGAAAACAACGGCGGAAACAACTGGAAGGTGGCCATCCGCGATTGTGACGCGCCGGTCGGCCCCTCGGCAGTTGTTTTCAATCCGGCGGCGCCCAATAGCTGCGCTCCGGTAGTGGTTCGCTACTGTCCCAATGAAGGCCCCCTGAAAAACGCCAGCGCCATCTACATTCACATCGGCCGCAACGGCTGGCAGGATGTGATTGCGCCGGCCCCCGCCATGACCAAAAATGGTTACTATTGGGAGTACACCTACGCCATGCCCACCAACACCACCCAAATCAATGTGGTGTTCCACGATGGCAACGATAATTGGGACAATAACAACGGTCAGGACTGGCACGTGGCTGTCACCGGCTGCGGCGACGCGCCCCAGCCCGTCGGCGCGGTCACACTGGACCCGGCCCATCCGGGAGCTTGCGAGCCATTCACCATTATCTACAACCCTTCCGGCCGCAATTTGCAGGGCGCGCCCAACGTTAAAATCCATATCGGACGCAACGGGTGGCAGGATGTCATTCTGCCCAACCCCAGCATGACCCCAAGCGGCGCAAACTGGACGTATCTCTATACCCCCCTCCCCGGCACCACCAACATTAATCTGGTCTTTAATGATGGCGCCAACATCTGGGACAACAACGACCAGCAGGACTGGCACTTTGCCATCACGGAATGCCCCGATGTGCCGACCGGCCTGGCCATCACCAATCCGCCCGCCAATGTCACGGTGTCCAACTCTGTCACCACCATCACGTTGTCCGGCATTGCCGAAGGCATGGTCGGGCAATTGCTCTGGACCAATAAACTCACGGGCTTCAGCGGCACGATTCCCGCGAGCGCACACTGGAGCATTGCCAACATCGCGCTGAACGTCGGCGGCAACGAAATCGTCGTCCGAGGCTCCAACACCACGGCCGGCGGCACCGTCACCAACGCCGCCGATAATGCCTCCGACGCCGCCTACAGCGACGGCTGGAACACCGGCAACAACGGTGGCACCGGCTTCGGCCCGTGGAACATTCAGGCCGTGGAAGGCAACAGCGGCACGTTCATCGCTGAGGAGGGCTGGGGCCTCTGGTCGCATGAAGGCGGCCATCTCGTGGAAGCCATCCGGCCGTTTAATGCGGCATTGGGGGTCGGCCAAACCTTCTCCATCCGCATGAAGAACGGCTGGATTTGGGAAAACGGCGGTTCGATTGGCGTGGCCTTGCGTAGCGACACGGATCAAGTCTGGGAAATCTACTTCAATGGCGGCGACACGCATTACAACACCCCTGCCGGCGAATCCGACATCGCTTGGACAAACATCTGGCTGGATATTGTCTTTACGCTCACCGGCGTGAACAGCTATTCCGTGGATGTAACCCCCAGCGGCGGCGCCACGCGCACCTTCACCGGCAATCTCACAGGTTCCATCAATAATCTGCGCGCGTGGTCCTATCAAAATGGAACGGGCGACGAGAACAACCACATGCGTGATTTCTACATCAACAACATGAAAATCACGGCCCCCGGCGAAGGTGGCAGCCAAACATACGAGGACTTCGTGATTGTGACCCGCCAGGCTGGCGAGGTTGTGCGCCCGCCGATTCCGCCGATTACCTTCGAGGCGGGTGTGGGCTTCTCTTTTGACATTCCCACCGGCTATTCGCTCTTGAGCGTGGAAGGCGCCACGGAGGTTATCAACCAAGCTTGGAATTGGGCCCCGCTAACCGAAGGTGTGGATTACGCGCTGAACAACAGGACCATCACCATCCTGACGACCGGCGCGGCGGATAAGCGCATGATTCGCATCAAAGTCAGCGTTTCCCCGTAACCGCGCCCCGCGCGCGCAAGCAAAAGCCCTTGGTTCCTTTCGGACCCAAGGGCTTTTCTTTTCGCCTGTAAAAAGGCTCAAACGGGCGGCTTGGTCTTGGGCAAACCGCGACCGCGGTCCCCTTCTTTCCACTTGCCGGCGGCCTTCAATACTTCCACCCGCTCAAAACGCTTCAACACGTTGCGCCGTGTTTTCACTTTGCTGGCCGACTTTAAACTGGGATGCATGGACATGGGTTTCTCTCCGTATCAATTAAACAAATGAGCTACAAAACAGTGCGCACTTGTACCATTTTTTCCGCCAATGTCAACCTTCACCGCGCCGGAAAGCTCGAATTTGCGGCTCGTTTGATTCAGAATGTCGCCTCGGCTTCCGCCCGTCGCCGGCCTCCAAACATCTGGACGGCGGCGTCATACAACCCCTGATGCTCGGCAATCATGGGGCCGAAAGGATAATTCCGCGCCAACGCCCGGCGCGCGATCTGCCCGGCCCGGCGCGCCATTTCCGGGGCCGCCAGCGCCTCGCGCATGGCGGCGGCCAGCGCGCGCGCGTTGCCTTTTGGCACAAGCCAACCGCTCACGCCATCCGCAATCATCTCCGGCATGCCCCCCGCGCGGGTGGCAATCGTCGACCGCATCCAGGCCATGGCTTCCATGATGCTCATGGGCTGATTTTCCACCCGCGAACATTGCACCAATACATGCACCTGCTGGAAAAAGTCGGCGGCGGCCATCGGCCCGGCCAAAATCACGCGGCCCTGCAATCCGCGCCGCTCAATTTGACGCTGCAACTGAACGCGCAAGGGGCCATCACCCGCCACCAGCACGCGCCACGAGCGCGGCGAGGTGGCCAAATGCCGCTCCAGTTGCACCGCCGCATCCAGCATGAGGCCATGCTCCTTTTCGTGGCTCAAGCGCCCCAACATGCCGAACGTGAAAACCGCATCGGGCGTCGCATAGAGTTGGGCGGCCATCTCTTCGCTCGCCACTTCATCCGGCTGAATGCCGGTGGGAATCCGGGCCAACTGCAAGGGGTGCAAGCCATGCCGGCGCAGATAGCGCTCATAAAAATCGCTCAAAACAATCACGCGCGAAAAATGCCGCAACGCGCGCAGGTTCAACACCTGAAACAGGCGTTCCTTCCAATTCCAGCGGAAGAGCCAGCCATGCACCGTGCTGACCGTTGGGAACAAAGCGCCGCGTTTGGCGGCCCAATATGCGTGCCAATCCGCCTTGTAGCCGGTGGAATGCAAAACATCCACCTTTTCGCGGCGGACGAAATCGCGAATGGCTCTCGCCGCCTGCCGGGAAAAACGGCCGGGCATGTCAATCTCCGTCACCGGCAGGCGTTGGCGAAAAGCCTCCGCCAGCGGGCTGGCATGGGCGCCCAGACGGGTCTCGCGCAACAAAAGGATGCGCACATCCGTTCCCGCCGCCGCCAGCCCCTCTGCCAGACGGAGCATGGCCCGCTCGGCCCCGTAAAGGGTGCGGGTATCCTGCATCAGGAAGGCCACTTTCATGCGCGCATTGTACCGAACGCCCGAAAAAATCACACAGGAAAATGTTTTACGTTCCGCCCAGGCAAGGATAACATGCGCGCAAATTTTTGAAAGGACCTCCATGCAACATTTATTAACCCTCGAAGACTGGAGCGCGGAGCAAATCGCCGAGGCGATTGCGACGGCTCGCCACATCAAAGCCCACCCGGAGCAATACGCCGACAGCCTGCGCCGTAAAACCCTGTGCATGATTTTCGAAAAGCCCTCCCTGCGCACCCGCCTCTCCTTCGAGGCCGGCATGAACCAGATGGGCGGCCACGCCATCTACTACGACATGTCCACCTCGCCCCTGAACAGCGGCAAGGAAAGCATCGCGGACACCGTGCGAACCACCTGCCGCTATGTGGACATCATCATGGCGCGCCTCTACAAGCACGAGGATTTGCTGGAAATGGCCCGCTATACCACCGTCCCGCTCATCAACGCGCTGACGAATTACTCCCACCCCGGCCAGGTGCTTGCGGACTTGCAGACCGTCGAAGAACACAAGGGAAGTCTCGCCGGCCTCAAGCTGGCCTATCTCGGCGACAGCTTCAACAACGTGACCCACTCGCTGATGTTCGCCTGCCCCAAAATGGGCATGCACCTTTCCATCGGCTGCCCGCCCGGCGACGAATATGAACCCAGCCCCGCCGCCCGCGCCGCCGCCGAAGCCGACGCCGCCCGCAACAACGTCACCTTCCAGTTGACGAATGACGCCCAGGCCGCCATTCAGGACGCCGACGTCGTCTATACCGACTCCTGGATGAGCTACCACATCCCCAAGGAGCAGGAAGCCGCCCGCCGCGAAATCTTCGGCCCCTATCAAGTCACCGCCCAATTGATGGCCCGCGCCAAACCCAAGGCCGTCTTCATGAATTGCCTGCCCGCCCTTCGCGGCATGGAGCAAACGGCGGAGGTCATTGACGGCCCGCAATCCATCGTTTTTGACCAGGCCGAAAACCGAATGCACATGCACAAGTCTTTGATGTTGATTTTACTGCGCGCTGCCGGCAAGATTAAGGGTTGAGGCATCACCCCATGACGACCGTGCGAGCAGGCGATATTCTTATTGAGCAATTCGATGTCGTTGCTTGCTCCAAATGCACCCAGCAACTGGACATCAGCCGCGCCGCCCCCTTCACGCTGGTAACCTGCCCCGCCTGCAACGCCGAAATGCGCGTGCCGGCCCGATTCGCCAACTTCATTTTGCTGGAACAACTCGGCCGCGGCGGGATGGGCGCGGTGTACAAAGCCTACGACGAAACCCTCGGCCGCACCGTCGCCCTCAAAGTCATGCAGCAATCCATCGGCCAGGACCGCGCCTTCGTGGAGCAATTCCTCCAGGAAGCCCGCGCCCTCGCCGCGATTAACAGCCCCAACATCGTTCAAATCTACAACTACGGCGAAGAAAACGGCCAGCCCTACATCGTGATGGAACTGGTGGACGGCGGACGCCTCGACCACCTGCACGAAAAATACAAAACGCTCGACGAAATCTTCGTGTTGCAAACCGCGCAGCAAATCATTCGCGGCCTGCAAGCCGCCAACGCCGCCGGCATGACCCACGGCGACATCAAACCCGCCAACATCCTCTACGACAAAGCCGGCAACGCCAAAGTGGCCGACTTCGGCCTCGCCCGGCTCAAAGGCGAACGCCCCAAGCCCGGCGAAGTCTGGGGCACCCCCTACTACGTCGCCCCAGAAGTCGTCCGCGGACAAGCCCCCAACGCCGGCTCCGACATCTACTCCCTCGGCGGAACCCTTTACCACGTCCTCACCGGCGAACCTCCCTTCAACGGCGAAACCGTCACCGACACCGTCCTCCTCCGCTTCAAAGAACCCGCCCCCGACCCCCGCGAATTCAAAAGCTCCGTCACCCCGCAAACGGCCGCCATCCTCCTGCGCATGCTCAAGCTCGACCCCTTCGCGCGCTACCCCACCTACGAATCCGTTCTCAAAGACATCACCGACGCCCTGCAACCGCAACTCGAAGCCCGCTCCGGGAAAAAGCCGGCCGTACAGAAAAAGAGCGTCGCCATCCCCGTCATGATTGGCTTGGTCGCCCTCGCGCTCATCATTGGCGGCACCATCCTCGGCATGCACATGTTCAAAGCCTCGCAAAAAGAAAAGAAAGCCCTCGCCGAACGCGAACGACGCATCGCCGCCGGCGAACTCAAACAAGTGATGCGCGGCGGACGCCTCATCTGGGTGGAAGCCGCCACACTCGCGCCTGCGTCCTCCGCCGACGGCAAAACCGCCGACGCCACCACCCCCGCCGCCCCCGCCAACAAGTGGGACATCCCCGCCAGCGCCGACACCGCCATCGCCGGCGACAACTCCGGCGCGGACTTCCGCGACCGCACCCTCCTGCTCCTGCGCGCCGGCAACAAATGCACGCTGGAAGAATCCAGCAAAATCTATCTGCGCTTCCCCCTCGCCGGCGTGGACCGCGCCCGCGTCAACCAAGCCACCCTGCAACTCACCGCCGGACGCAAAGGCGTCAACAAACTCAAATCCGCCAACTATAAACTATATCTTTGGGCCTTGAAAAAAACGGCCCCTTGGGATGACACCCTGACCTGGGCCGACGCCCCCGGCAATGACCCCGCCAGCCCCAACCAACTGAAAACCGACCAAGCCGTCAAATTGCTGGAATTTGATATGCCCGCCAACCCTGAAACCGGCGACCGCATCCAAATCCCCGCCAAGCCCCTGGTCGCCTTCCTCCGCGACTACACTGACGATGACCTCACACTCGTCCTCACCGCCGACACCGAAACCGACCATCGCGGCGGTTGGCGCATCACCGCCTCCGAAGACGTCGGCCGCTTCCCGCCCCCCACCCTCTTTCTCAAAGCCAAATAAACCCCATCCCGATTTTTCCACGCTATGGAAACTTTATTTTGAGATTTTCCACGCTATGGAAAAAACTTTTCCACACCGTGGAAAACGTTTCTTTCTGTAGCCGCGCTCGCTGAGCGCATAGGCTGTTCGGCTGTTCACACGGGAGCGACGGCCGGCTCGTTGGCTAGTGGTTGGTCGGGGCGGCGGGATTTGAACCCGCGACTTCAA
>DBPO01000059.1:0-20395 GCA_002304915.1 Verrucomicrobia bacterium UBA1418 | reverse complement strand
TCCGGGTTGGCGCGACCGGGTGACGCTAAAGAAAAACCTCCGTTTGCGCGGAGGTTTCGTGTTCAAGTGGCGGGGTCGACGGGGCTCGAACCCGCAACACCCAGATCGACAGTCTGGTACTCTAACCAATTGAGCTACGACCCCGTAACTCGAAAATCACAGCGAAATGTAGCCTAAAGAAAAATCCATGCAAGCCCAAAAATGCCGCTCATTTAATTGAATAGCGGAAATCGTGCCATGTGTCGGCATCCGCCGGATGTATTCGGCGCGGCATTTCATCTTGCGGGGCAAACGCGCGCGGCCTATGCTGTCGTTTTCGATGATTGCGCGTAAACATTTCTGGATGGGCCTGCTGGCCGCCGCGTGGCCGGTGGCGCTCTTGGCCGCCAGTCCCGCCCGCCTGACGATTGGCAACGGATGGGCTTGGGTGCGCGAATTTTTTCCACCTTCCGGCGCGGGCGAAATCACCCGAGTGGTCTGGACAAATCCGCCGCCCCAGTTGGAGCTGGATTCCTTGCAGGTGTGGAATGTCCGTCGCCCGTGGCCGGTGCAGGAATATGGCTGGAGCGGCCCATCCCCCGCCCCCGTGTTCCCCGAAAGCGGCCCCATGGTCTGGCGTCCGGTTCAAGCCCCCGCCCCGCTCGCGCGGGAACAAATCGAAATGACGCTGGCGGAGCCGATGTCCGACCGCATGGGGCATTCGCTGACGTACCGCCTGCCGGGGCTGGACTGGGATGCGTTTTATCAAATCACCGTGCGAGGGGTCGGCCCCGAATCGCTGGATGCAGTGCAAGTGGACTTGGCGGGATATTTGCGGATTCGCAATCGAAGCGGCCGCGAGTTTCCATCCGCGCAAATTTCTCTGGCCGGGTCGGACATGCCCGGCCCGCCCCCGGCGCGCCCGTTCGGGCAACTGGCGCTGGACCCGAATAATCCGCTGACGGACCTTTGGCTCCAGCCCCCCAAGGCCGGAGAGCCGTTGCCGACTTTTTATCCCTTGCAAACGAAGGCCAACCTGCCGGCAAATGGACAAACGGAAATTCGCTTTGCCCACGTTCTGCGCAAGCCCGCGAACATTGTTCACATTTGCGATTCCGACCAGGTGCCGCTGCCCACGCCAGCCGACGGCATGCCGCTGGAACGGGTGTTGCAGATTCCCAACACGTCCGCCGTGGGGCTGGGTTTTCCGCTCCCGCCCGGCGAGGCCAACCTGTTTTTCGGCGCGCGCCGGGGAGCGCCGTCGCTATCCGGTCGCGTCATGCACACGCCTTATCCCGGCACGCTCATGCTTGAAATGGGCGCGGTGGAAGCCGTGCGCGCCCGCCGTCTGGCGGATTCCCCCGTGGCGTTGCCCGAGGGCGGCACGCAGAGAGAGCACTCCGTTATCCTCGTCAACCGCCTCACCACTCCTGTCCATGTGCGGGTGGTGGAAAAACCGGACACCCCGATGTATTGGCGTGTCATCCGCTCATCGGAACCCCTGCAGGAAACCAAGGAAACGCTCACGTTTGAAATCACCCTGCCCGCCCATTCCACACGAACCATCACCTACCGCCTGCACATGAGCGAACGCGCCCAACCCTGAAAAAACTGGAGATGCCATGACGCCGACCCTGAACACCCGCATTCCCAATCTCGGCCCGTGCAACTATCCCTCGCCGTTGCGCCTGAACACGACAACCGGAGATACCATCGGCAATTTTGTTTCCGACGAAGCCCGCGTCCGCCATCAAGTTGTCTTGGGGCCGGGCGAAGACACCAACTCGACCGTTTTCTTTGAAAAGGCCGGCCCCCGGCAAAAGATATTTTTCAATCCGCCGAAAACGCGCGCCGCCATTGTCACCTGCGGCGGGCTGTGTCCGGGGCTGAACAACGTGATTCGTTCCGCATTTCTCGAACTGCATCACAACTACGGCATCCAAGAGGTGCTCGGCATTCGCCACGGCTACCAAGGCCTGACGCTCAGCGCGCCGCCACCGCTCACCCTGACAACGGAAATGGTGGAAGACATCCACCGCGAAGGCGGCACCATTCTGTCCTCCTCGCGCGGGCGTCAGGAACCCGCCGAAATGGTCGAATATCTCGTCCGCCGGAACATTGATATTCTTCTCTGCGTCGGCGGCGACGGCACGCAAAAGGGCACCCACGCTCTGGCCGAAGAAATCGCGCGCCGCAAACTTCCAATTGCCGTCGTCGGGGTGCCCAAAACCATTGATAACGACATCCAATTCGTGCGCCAAACGTTCGGTTTTTACACGGCGATTGAGTCCGCGCGGGTCATTCTTGACGGTGCTCATTGCGAGTCCAAGGGCGCGCCGAACGGGATTGGCCTGGTCAAATTGATGGGGCGCGATTCCGGGTTCATCGCCGCCGGGGCAGCCGTCGCCTCGCAGGAAGTTAATTTTGTGCTGGTGCCGGAAATTCCTCTGCGTCTGCATGGCCCCAAAGGATTTCTTGGGGCGCTGCACAAACGCATGGCCACGCGGCATCACGCGGTGATTGTCGTGGCCGAAGGCGCGGGACAGGATTTACTGGAGCCGGAGAGCGGCCGGGATTTATCCGGCAACCGCAAAAAAGCCGACATCGGCCAATATCTGCGCGAGCAAATCCCCGCCTATTTCCAGGAGGCGGGACTGAAGGTGAATCTCAAATACATAGACCCGTCCTACATCATCCGCTCCATCCCGGCCAACTCGCAGGACGCGCGGTTGTGCGACAGCTTCGCGCGCAACGCCGTGCATGCCGCCATGGCCGGAAAAACGGACCTCATCATTGGCGACTGGTACAGCGTGTTTGTCCACGTGCCCATTCCGGCCGCCGTCGCCAGCCGCAAAAAAATAAATCCCGAAGGCGAACTCTGGCAGGCGGTGATGGCGGCGACCGGCCAGCCGGCCGTCTGGGAATAAACAAGCGCGGCGCGAGCCGCTTAAGCCTTCTTGGCTTCCTGCAGCACCCGCTGCTCGCTGGCCACCAGCAGCGCGTGCATCTGCTTGGCATCCTTGGCTTCGCGCAACTCCAGCAGCAGGCTGGTCTGGTGGCACATCATGCACAGCCGCGCCAGAACATGCAGATGGATGCGGTCGTCCTGACAGCAGACCAAAAAGAAAATATCCGTGGTTTCGCCATCGGGCGAGCCGAACGGCACCTGGCTGATGGTTTTGCCCAGCACCACGAACGAATCCTCAAACATATACGGCTCGTGCATGCGACGGTGTAGCAACGCCAAGCCGCCGGCCAAGGCGGTGGAACAGAGCTGCTCGCGCTCGATTAGACTCGCGTGCAATTCCGTGGGATAGCAAACCAGACCCGTGCGGTCGGCCAAATCCGCCATTCCCTTGATAACCGAAGCCTTTGTCCGGCACTTCAAGTTGGGCTCAATCCATTCCGGCTTAATCAGCGTGGAAATAATGGCCGCATCCTGCGAAAGGTCGTAATACTTCGCGGAGCTGCGACGGTGAAACTCCGACAGCTTTTCATCGCTGTAGCCCAACACTTGCTGGGATGCCCACTCGTCAATGGCCTGATGACGAAAAACCAGACGCCCCCCCTGCCGCTCGCAAGGCAACTCCCCGCTTCGGGCCAGTCGCTCCACCTGCTCTTCCGTCAGGTGCAGGAACTCCGCCGCCTCTTTCAAATTAAACACTCGATATGGCATGCGGTTCCTTTCGTCCTTTCCTTTTAATTATAATCGCAACGAACCTGTAACAAAGGCCAACAACAACGCCACAGTCAAGCCCAGCAAAATCGCCGTGGTGACCGGGAACGGGGCGCGCTCGGTGCGATAGCGCAACCATTTGGAATAAAACGCCGCGCCGCCCGTCAGCAGCGTAACCAGTAACATCACGCCAAAAAACACCAAATTCTTCCAAAGCGTCGGAGCCGGTCCGGCGCCGGGCGAACCCGAACCGCCCATCGCCGCCTTGCCCGCCAACGGCAGAATCATGCACTGGAAAAGAAACAGCAACCCAAACGCGATTGCCAACACCTGGCCGGCCAGCGGCGTAGCGATAGCCTTCGCCCAATCCGGCGAAACGGACGACATCCCCGGCTCTTTGCGTTGTCCCTGCTTTTTCATCGGCGGCTTATTGTGCACAACTTGCCAAGCCTGACAAGCGAAACCCGCAAAATTTGTTTCAAAATTTGTTTCAAAGGACGACGACAAATCAGGATAATTTCATAGACAGATGGGGTCCCCCAGGCAAAGCCTGAACAGAAGGACGCTACAAAGGCCCCCCCCCGCCCCGCCATCAGGCACGCGCACGATAACGGCGGATAAGCTCGTTCGTGGAGCTGTCGTGTCTCAACTCAGCCGCCGGATTCTTCAATTCCGGAAGAATCCGATTGGCCAGCACCTTGCCCAGTTGAACGCCCCACTGGTCGAACGAAAAGATATTCCAAATCACGCCCTGCACAAAAATCTTGTGCTCATAGAGCGCAACCAGTTGCCCGAAACTTTCCGGCGTGAGCCGCTCCGCCAAAAGCGTATTCGTCGGGCGGTTGCCCGGAAACGTTTTGTGCGGCACCCATTTTTCCGGCACGCCTTCGGCGCGACATTCATCCGCCGTTTTTCCAAAGGCCAGCGCTTCCGTCTGCGCGAAGAAATTGCTCATCAGTTTGGCATGATGATCCCCCACCGGGTTGTGCGATTGGCAAAAGCCGATGAAATCACACGGAATCAGTTGGGTGCCCTGATGAATCAGTTGATAAAACGCATGTTGCCCGTTCGTGCCCGGCTCCCCCCACACGACAGGCCCGGTGGCATATGTCACCACCTTGCCGTTTTTCGTGATGCGCTTGCCGTTGCTTTCCATGTCGCCCTGCTGGAAATACGCGGCGAACCGCGCCAGATACTGGTCATAAGGCAACAGCGCCGTGCTTTGCGCGCCAAAGAAATTGCCATACCAAATCCCCAGCAGCGCCAAAATCACCGGCATGTTTTCCTCAAACGGTGCCGTCGCAAAATGGCGGTCCATGGCATGAAAGCCATCCAGCATGCGCACAAAGTTTTCAGGACCAATCGCAATCATCAGCGACAACCCGATGGCGGAAGTCAGCGAATAACGCCCGCCGACCCAATCCCAAAACTCAAACATGTTGGCGGGATCAATCCCGAACGCCTGAACTTCCCGCTCGGCCGTGGAAACCGCCACAAAGTGACGCGCCACCGCCGCCGAATCGCCCAGTTGCCGCACAAGCCAATCCCGCGCCGTGGCCGCGTTGGTCATCGTTTCCTGCGTGGTGAACGTCTTGGACGCGACAATAAAAAGCGTCTCCGCCGCATCCAAGTCGCGGGTGGCCTCGGCCAAATGCGTGCCATCCACATTGGACACAAAGCGCACCGTCAAGTCGCGCCGGCTAAACGGCTTCAATGCCTCATACGCCATCGCCGGCCCCAAATCGCTGCCCCCGATGCCAATGTTGACGATGTTGCGAATGGGCTTGCCCGTGAAGCCCAGCCAGTCACCGGCACGCACGCGCTCGGCAAACGCGCTCATCTTGTCCAACACCGCGCGAACCGCCGGCATCACATCCTGACCATCCACCCAAATGGGCGTGTTGGAGCGATTGCGCAGCGCAACGTGCAACACCGGGCGGTTTTCCGTCTGGTTGATTTTCTTCCCGGAAAACATCGCCTCGATTCCGTCGCGCAGACGGGCAACGCCCGTCAGCGCCTGCAACAGCCGCATCGTCTCGGCGGTAATCAGGTTTTTGGAATAATCCAGATACCACGCACCCACTTCGAGGCTGAACGTTGTCCCGCGCGCGGGGTCTTCGGCAAACAGCTCCCGCATGGACGCCGTCTTCATGACGGCAGCGTGCTTCTTCAACGCCTTCCATTCGGCGGTGGTGTCGAGTCGTTTGCGCCGGGACATGATTCCTCCTGAATGCGGGCTGACCGGCAGCCCCGTGGTTATTTCTTCACTTTGACGCGCTTGAAACGCCCAATCTTGGGCAAGGGGCCGACAATCGGCGCGGCGTAATCAATGAACGCCTTGGTAACGTCGCACCCGTTGGCGGCAATGAACGCATCCGGCATGTGCCGGGTTTCCTTCGCCACGCTGCGCAATTCCACGCGCTCAAAATACACCTGATATTTTTTGCCCTTTTTGCGGCGAATGGCCACCGAGCCATCCACGTCGCCGCTGGTCGCGTACTTCACCGCTTCGCGGCCGACCGCAAACGCAACCTTGGCATCGTTGGCCGCCACCACGCCCGGGAACGAACGCTGGAGATAGCCGAACGTGTCGGCACGGACGCGCGTGATGCCCGTCTCGGCCTTGATGATGTTCGCCAGCGAGTCGCCCAGCGCGCCGGAGCCGGAAAGCTGCACGTTGCCGTGGCTGTCCACCTCTTTGGTGAACGAAGCCGCAATCGCCTGGCCGCTCGCGTCGGAAATCCCCTCTGAAACCGCAACGATACAACGCCCGTGCTGGGCCACCATCGCCTTCACCTGCTGCGGGAACTTCTTCAAATCAAACGGACGCTCCGGCAGGTAAATCAAGTGGGGGCCTGCGCCGGGATACGTCCGCGCCAGCGCCGAAGCCGCCGTCAGGAATCCGGCGTGACGCCCCATCACAACATTGATTTTCACGCCCGGCAGCGCCGCGTTGTCCAAGTCATCGCCCATGAACGCCTGCGCCACAAACTTGGCGCCGCTGGCAAAACCGGGCGTGTGGTCGTTCTCGCGCAAATCGTTGTCAATGGTTTTGGGAATATGGAAACAATGCAGCTCGTAGCCCGCCTTCTTGGCCTCCTCATTGATGATGTGCGCCGTTTCCGCGGAATCATTGCCGCCAATATAAAAGAAGTAGCGCACCCCGTATTTTTGCAACTTGGTGAAAATCTGTTCGCAGTCGGCCGGCGTCGGCTTTTTGCGCACCGAACCCAACGCAGACGACGGCGTTTGCGCCACCGCCTTGAGCGTCTCCACGGTTTCGCGCCCCAAATCAATCAAGTCCTCATTCAAAATTCCTTGAATGCCGTGCAGCGCGCCATAGATTTTTTTGATTTCCTTGTGCTTCTTGGCTTGCAGGACAGCTCCCACCAAACTTTGGTTGATGACCGCCGTGGGGCCGCCGCTTTGCGCGATTAACATGTTGCCGACAATAGTTTGTTTTTTCTTAGCCATAAAACGTTTTTCCTTTGCTTGTGCCGATTCCTTCGACGCCCGCAAATGAAAGCAAACCACCCCATCACTGGCAAGCGGTTTCCGCAGGGGAACACATGGCCGAACGCCGGCCGCGTCACACATTCGCCGCCCCGCCCCGCTTGCCCCACCCCGCGCTTCAGGCTTCCCCCCGCGCGGCCAAACGGGTTAGGATGAATGCGTGAAGTCGAAAAAAGACAAGCCCCAACGAACAGCGCGTTCTATCGGACGGCGATTGGCGGTCTGGACATGGGCCGCGAGCCGGCATTCCCTCAGTTGGCTCCTGCGGCTGTTTTTCATTCTTCTGTTTCTCATCATCGTCACTCTTTCCTACCTGCATCTGGTGGGCCTGCCCGCTTACTTCACCGACATCTTCCTCGACCGCATGGCTTCGCAAGGCTATTTCCTGCAAATTGAACGCCTGACGCTGGAAATAGACCGCGGACTGGTCGCCCGGAACGCGCGGGTGTTCCTCTCCGAAACCGCGCCCGAGCCATTTCTGGAGGCGGAAGCCCTCGCCGTGGCGGTGAATCCCCTGCACGCCATCCGCGACCGCCAACTCACCCCCGTTTTAATCATCGCCAACGGCACCCTGCGCGCACATCTGGGCAATAGCGATTCCAAGGCCCGCGAAGGCTCGCGCGCCCTGCAAATGGACCACATCCATTTCCGACTTTCCGCCGCCGACACAGGCTTCACCCTGCGCGAATTTTCCGCGGAGCTTCTGGGCATCCAATTTCGCGGGCGCGGAACGCTCTATGCCGCACCCAAACCCGCCGCCCCCGCCGAACCCGTCGAACCAGACGCGCCGCCGGCAAATCCCCTTCACATGGCGCAAGAGGCCCTCCAGAACAGCCCCGACTGGCTGTTGCGCGTCGTCGAGCAAATCAACTTGCTCTCCTTCAAGCAGCCGCCAACCGCCGATTTCGCCTTCGCCGCCTACCCCGCCCACCCGGAAGCCAACGAAATCACCTTGCAATTTTCCGCGCGCGACGGCGGACAAATCCGTGGCGTGAATTTCTCGCGCGGCGAACTCAATCTAACCTGGAAAAATCAGCAACTGGATTTGTCCAACCTGCAAATATACAAGGACGCCGGCTTCCTCGGCGCGGCCGGACAAATCAACCTGACCAATCAAGTCGTCGCCCTCGAACTGCGCAACACGCTGCCCCTGAATACGTTCCTCGACCTGATGCCGCTGGACATCCAATCCAAGGCGCGCCAAATCGTGGCCGACGCGCACTTTCCCCTGCAACTGGAAGTCAACATTGGCCCCGCGCCGCTGGCCTCCGCCGCTGAACACCTGCGCGGACGCATCGCGTTTTCAAAGGCCCTGATTCGCGACGTGCCCATTGACGACTTAAGCATCTCCTTTGAGCGCAACGGCCCGGACATTCTTGTCCACAACGCCGTCGCGCAACTCGGCTCCGAGCCCTATCCCAGCCACATGAAGATTCGCAACGGGCGCTACAACATCCCTGAGCGACGCTACGAAGCCCACTGTTCCGGCACACTCAATCCCCACGTGCTCAAGCCCATCCTCTCCACCGGCATGCGCAACATTGTGGAATGGTTCGGCGTTCAAGAACCCGTTCAGGCCGACCTGATGGTGGGCGGCGAAGTCGGCAACCCCGCCATATCCTGCTACGGCCCCGTTCAAGCAACCAACTTCACCATTCAAGGCGTAGCCCTCCAGTCCTTCCAAGGCGACCTGAACATCACCAACGAGGTCATGCACATCAACGGCGCAACCATCATCCGCCCCGAAGGCATCGCCCGCGGCGAAGCCCACATGGCCTTCTCCAATCAAACCGTTCGTCTGGACCTCGAAAGCACCCTCGACGCCCGCGACACCGCGCAAATGATTGGCCCCGCCGCCGCTGAATTCATGCGCCCCTTCCAACTCAACGGCCCCGTGCGCCTCCACTTGGAAGGACTGCTCGACTACTGCAATTTCTCCCTCAACCAGCTCCACGCTCAGGTTCACGCCCAACGCTTCGGCTACGACCGATGGGAAGCCGATGTCGCCGACTTCGACCTGCACATCCAAGGCCGCCGCATCGCCTTCACGAACGCCCAGGCCGCCGCCTACGGCGGCCAAATGTCCGGCCACGGCGTCCTCTATCCCGTCGGCAACGACGCCACCTGGCGTTACGACGTCACTTGGCAAGGCGCCGATGTGCGCCTCGCCGACATCCTCGCCGCCTCGCTCGGCAAACCCGTCAAGGAACTCAGCGGCACCATGCACGGCGGCGGACGCATCGGCGGCTACATCGGCAAAGGCATGGGCCCGACAGTCGTCGGCACCGGCCAAATGGACATCCGCGACGGCCTCCTATTCCAAACCAAACTCTTCAGCGGCCTCACCGCCATTCTCTCCAAAATCTTTCCCGACTTCAACTGGTTCGCCCAAACCGACGCCAGCGGCGACTACGCCATCCGCAACAGCCACATATACTCCCCCAACATCCGTCTCGAAGGCACGGTCTTCGGCGTCAAAGCCGCCGGCAACTACTCCTTCCCCGGCGAACTCGACTACCGCGTGGAAGTCCAGCTCCTGCGCGACAGCATGATTGCCAAACTCGTACGCCTCGCCACCATGCCCGTCACCCGCCTGCTGGAATTCCGCCTGACCGGAACCTTCGAAGACCCCCGCTGGCGCCCCCTCAACCTGAATATCGCCGACCTCCTGACCGGCGACACCAAACCACCCCAAACCACCGCCGCCGAATAACTCGCCCCCCCCCCACTTTTCCACGCCATGGAATAGCCGAGTGCCGAGCTCAAGCCGAAGGCGCAGAGCGAACGCGAGGTCTATAGCGGCCGGCGCAGCCGGACGAGCCAGCGAGGCTTTGCGAGCGAAGCGGCAAACTTTATTTCGGATTTTTCCATGCCATGGAACAATAATTTCCACACCGTGGAAAACCCTGAAACGCCCTTCTAGTTATTGCAATAAGTAGAACTAGTTATTGCAATATATAGAACTGGTTATTGTAATACATAGGTTTTGCTACCTATTGGCCCGCAAGGAGTTACAAATATCTGATTTTTAAAAGTGCCCCGAGAGCCGATTTTCAAGGGTCAGGATTCTTACGGAGCGGCCAGCTTTTCTTCGATGCCGTCCACATATTTTTGGACGCGGGTGCGCGGCACGTCCGTGGCGGCGGGTGCAGGCTCGTCAAACACGCCGGGTGGTGCCGCGTCAAACGAATCCACGTAGCGTTTGCGCACCTGGTTGGATTCCAGAAATGCCTGATGCTGGCGTTCCGCGCGCAACCAAAGCTGATTCAAGGCCAGTTGCCAGGTAGCGTCATCGGGCGGCTGAATTTTGCGCGGGTCTTTCCGGCCTTTATTCCACCACGACGTCTTGGCGGCGGGCGGAGTGACCAATTGGTCCAAATACGCGGCGTAGGAGGCAATCACATCCTGCAAGACGCGCGTTGCGCCGAGCTTCAGACTTTGAATCCGCAGAGATAGCGCGCTGGCCAATGTCGGCACCCACGGCTGGTCGCGGTAATCAATTAAATCGCGCGCGAATAATTCCACCGGAACATCCGAGGGCACTCCGGCCACCATGTCATGCGGGCGAAAGTGAAGCATCTGCAATAATTGAGCTTCGATTTGCATGCCGCGATCCGACCACGTAGCAACGGTTTGTTGAGTGGCGCGCTGCGATAAAAACAGAAACCAGGCGGCCTCCGGCTTGCGGTCTTGCAACGCCGGACAATGGTTGCGCAACCAAACGCCATCAATCACTTGTTTGCCGCCGACAGCCTGAAACAGAGCCGTCCATGTGGCGGTGTCGCCATCGCCAAAAAGAAATTCAACCGCCGCCGCGGCATAGGCTTTTTCGCGCCAGCGGCCGGGTGGCAACAGCTCTTGCTTGATGACCTGCGCTAGGGGCAGGCGACGGCCTTCCGCCCACTCGCGCGCCAGCCATTCACGATTGCGCGAGCGCAACGCCGCTTGCGTGTTTTGCGTCAGGCCGGCGGAAATCCAATCGGGCATCACCGCCCCCATTCCGGTGCGACGCGCCAACGGGGTCCATTCAGCCGCATAGCGATTCAACAGGAGCCAGCAAGCGCCTTCGAGCAGGTCTTCGCCGTCAATTCGCAGCGCGCCGGGCACAACCAACCGCTGATAGAACTGGCCGTCATCCCAGCCCTGCACCTTAAGAATTTCTTTATTGGGCGATGACAGGCTCTGCACCATCACGCCCAGCACCTGGTCACGGGTCATGGGCAGGGGCTGGCCAACTTTCTCCTCCACCTGTCGCGCCAGCGTGGCCAGGGATTCCGCCAGCACCATGTTTTCGGCGGAGGTCATGCCGCCCACCATGAAGCGATGGTCCGCGCTGAAGATGGATGCGCGCCCCGGCTTGCCAAGATGCCCGGCACTGGTTGCGCCCGGGACTTGCGCGAGAGTAGCGGCAACCCCCAGCCACCCGCCCCACCCCACGCAAACCAGAATGCACAAGGAACGGCGCATACTTAAATGGGCCGGAAACGAATCCTTCGTGGCTGGTCCGCGGCATCGCCCAGCAGGCGGCGGCGCTGTTCGTGGTAGCCCTCAAAGTTGCCCTCGAACCACGTCACGGTGCCGTCGTCTTCAAAGGCGAGAATATGGGTGGCAATTCTATCGAGGAACCAGCGGTCGTGGCTGACAACCACCGCGCAACCACCGAACGATTGAATGCCCTCTTCAAGGGCGCGCAGGGTGGTGACATCCAGATCGTTGGTCGGCTCGTCCAGCAAAAGCACATTGCCGCCGCGCCGCAACAGCTTGGCCAAATGGACGCGGTTGCGTTCGCCGCCGGAAAGTTCGCCCACTTTCTTTTGCTGGTCCGCGCCGCGGAAATTAAACCGTGTGCAATACGCACGACCGTTCATGGGCTTGCCGCCCAAATCCAGCGTCTCCTGCCCGCCCGTGATTTCCTCATAAACCGTGCGCGATGAATCCAGCGTATCGCGGAATTGATTGACGTAGGACAGCTCCACGGTTTCGCCAATCGTCAGCGTGCCGCCATCGGGCTTTTCTTCGCCGACAATCATGCGCAACAGCGTCGTTTTCCCCGCGCCATTCGGGCCAATCACACCGACAATCCCCCCGCGCGGCAGGTCGAACGTCACGCCATCCATGATTAAGCGATTGCCATACACCTTGCGCACGTCCTGCGCGCGCACCACCAAGTCGCCCAGACGTTTCCCCGAAGGAATTTGAATTTCGAGCACATCCTCGCGCGTATCCACTTGCTGGGCGGCCAATTCTTCGTAGCGCGCCAGACGAGCCTTGTTCTTGGATTGGCGACCGGAAGGATTCAGGCGAATCCATTCCAACTCGCGCTGCAACATTTTCTGGCGCGACGCATGCTGCTTGTTTTGCGCGGCGGCCATCGCCTGCTTGGCCTCCAGCCATTTCTCGTAGTTGCCCTTGAAGGGATAACCGCGCCCGGCATCCATTTCCAAAATCCACTCCGTCACGTTATTCAGGAAATAGCGGTCGTGCGTCACCACCACCAGCGTGCCGCTGAACTTTTTGAGATATTCCTCCAGCCACGCGACCGTTTCGGCGTCGAGGTGATTGGTAGGCTCGTCCAGCAACAGCGCATCCGGGTTGGACAGCAGCAAACGGCACAGCGCCACGCGTCGCTTTTCGCCACCCGAAAGCGTGCGCACATCCGCGTCGCCCGGCGGCAACCGCAACGCATCCATCGCGCGCTCGATTTGGTTGTCCAGGCTCCACAAATCGCGCGAATCAATCAAATCCTGCAACCGCCCCAGCTCGTTATTGACCTTTTCGGATTCCTCTGGGCTCATGTCTTCGCCCAGCTTGCCGCACAGCTCGTCATAGCGGTCCAAGATGGCCTGCGCGGCCGCCGCGCCATCCGCCACGTTGCCAGCCACGTCCTTCGACTCGTCCAGTTGCGGCTCCTGCGACAGATACCCCACGCGAATGCCCGGCGCGACGATGCATTCACCGTGATAATCCTTGTCCAGCCCGGCAATAATTTTCAGCAGCGACGATTTGCCCGCGCCATTCCCGCCAATAACACCAATTTTTGCGCCGAAGAAAAAGGCCAGCGTGATGTCGTCCAGCACCGTCTTGTTGTCGTACTGCTTGGACAGATGAGTCAGATTAAAAACATATTCGCCTGCCACGGGAACTCCTGATTGCTGCCCGCCCTTATGGGTTCGGGGTGATGTGAAGGGTGATGGTTCGGTTTAAGCGCCGGTTTTGGGGCGTGTCATTCGGAAAAGGCGCTTGCTCGGGATTGCCGGCGCTCTCGGAAAACATCAGGCCTCGCGCGGGGCGCACAAAAACCTCCAAATGCTCACGCGCGTTTCGCGCGCGAGCCGCCGCAATATCGGCATTGCTCTTAAATTTGGCGGTGGGCGCACTAAGCGGCACATTGTCGGTGTAACCCGTCACGATAATCTGCGCGCCATTCTCCAGCTTTTTCAGCCGAGCGGCCACAGCCTTCAACGCGCGCATGCCTTCGACGGAAATATTCGCCAGCGAAACAAAAACGGGGTCCTCAAATCGCAACTGAACGCTGTGCCCCGACAGGGTCGCCGTTGTGCCGGCAATTTTCCAGTCCGCCGCCGCCAACGTCGGCGCGGCAGCCGCCGGACTCGCCGCAACCGCTGGCGGCTGCGGCTCAGCAACAACGGCGGGCGGCGCGGGTTCCTGCGCGGATTGCGGGCGATAAATCTCCCGCAAATCCACTGCGGGTGGTGGCGCCGGCTTTTCCTTGCGCGGAGAAAACGCCCAATACGTGATGGAAGACACCATCATCACAAGCACAACCACCAGCGACACCAAACGCCGGTCCAGCTCCACGCCGTCGAACCAATCCCGCAGCCACGCCCACGGGGTGCGTCGCCGCTCGTTCGCAGGCGCCTTGGGCGGCTCCTGACGCGCCAACGGCAGCCGCTCCGGGCGGCGGTAAATCCCCGTTCGCAAAGGCGGACGCTTGGGTTGCGACTCGGCGGCAACTTCCGCCGGCCGGGGCGCCGGCTCCGATTCAGAAAGCGCGGCGCGCACCTCCGCCGTCACATCGGGCGGCGGCGAAGGCGACGACGGCAACACCCATTCCGCCTCCGGGTGTTGATGCTCTTCACGCGGCGGAATGACAATTTCGGGCGCATTCTCGGCGCGTTCAGACAAAGACGCAAACAAATCAAGCTGTTGGGCATCCGCATGATTGACACGTCCCTTGCGGCGGACGAGTTTGCCCTGCAACGCCTTGGATATGTCCGACATCTCTACTCCCTTCAGCCAGCCATTCAGCCCGCCACCACCAGATTGACCATCCGTTGCGGAATGTAAATCTTCTTTTTGATTTCCTTGCCGGCAAGGTGCGGCTGTACTTCGGCGCATTCCAGAGCGGCCGCGATAATTTCCGATTCGGCGGCGGCGCTGGGAACGCGAATCCGGCCGCGCAAACGACCATTCACCTGCACGGGAATTTCAATGGTTTCCTCCTGCAGAAATTCTTCCTTCCAGACCGGCCACGGCTCGTAAGCCAGCGTGTCTTCATTCCCCAAACGATTCCACAGCTCTTCGGCCAGATGCGGCGCAAAGGGGCTGAGGATGAGCAGGAATGGCTCCACAATGGTGCGCGGAAGCGCATCCCAGGTTTGCGCCTCGTTCACGAAAATCATCATGGCGGAAATGGCGGTGTTATATTCCATTTTCTCAATATCGCCGGTGACTTTCTTGATGGCCACATGCAGCGCCCTCAATTGCTCGCGGGTGGGTTCCGCATCGCTCAATTTAGCCGACAGCGCGCGGGTTTCTTCATCCACCACCAGGCGATACACCCGGTTCAAGAAGCGCGCGACCCCTTCCACGCCCTTCATGCTCCACGGCTTCACTTGCGTGAGCGGCCCCATGAACATCTCGTACAGACGCAGCGCATCCGCGCCATACTCCTTCACGATGTCATCAGGGTTGATAACATTGCCCCGGCTCTTGCTCATCTTGTGCGCGCGGGCAACCACGCGAATATCGGCCTGTTTTTTCAGGACAAAACCGTCGCCCTGCTTCTGCAAATCGGCATCGGCCATTTTCACCGGCATCAACTTTTCGCCGGTGCGCTTGTCCATGCCGTTGTCGTCCACCTGTTCGGCGGAGACAAACTCGCCGGCGGCGTTGCGATACGCCGTGTATTCCATTTCGCCGAGAATCATGCCCTGATTCACCAGCTTCTGGAACGGCTCGGGGTGAGACACCACGCCGCAATCGTACAGCACCTTGTGCCAGAAGCGGGCATACAGCAGGTGAAGCACCGCGTGCTCCGCGCCGCCGACATACATGTCCACCGGCATCCAGTATTTTTCCTTCGCCGGGTCCACCAGCGCCGTTGAATTGCGCGGGTCAATATAGCGCAGATAATACCAGCAGGAGCCCGCCCACTGCGGCATCGTGTTCGTTTCGCGCAGCGCCGGGCCGCCGCATTGCGGACACTTCGCCTTGCGCCATTCCGTCGCGCGCGCCAGCGGCGGCTGGCCATCGGGCGTCGGGCGATAATCCTGCATTGCCGGCAACCGCACGGGCAGTTGGTCTTCCGGCACGGTCACCACGCCGCATGTCTCGCAATGCAGCAGCGGGAACGGCTCACCCCAGAACCGCTGGCGACTGAACAGCCAGTCGCGCAATTTGTAATTCACCTTGCCGACGCCCTGCCCGGTCTCTTCGAGCCAGGCGGTAATCTTCTGTTTGAATTCAGCGGTGGTGAGGCCGTCATACTCGCCCGAATGAACGGCAATGCCATCCCCCACATAGCCGCGCCAATCCACGCCCTCCGGCGGCTCAACCACCTGAATGATGGGCAAATCAAATTTCGTGGCAAACTCAAAGTCGCGCGTGTCATGCGCCGGAACCGCCATAATCGCGCCGGTGCCATAGCCCCACAGCACATAATCCGCCACCCACACCGGAATACGCTCCTGATTGACGGGATTCACCGCATACGCGCCGGTAAAAACGCCGGTTTTATCCTTGGCCAGCTCCGTGCGCTCCAAGTCGCTCTTGCTGGCCGCCGCCGCGCGATACGCAGCCACCGCCTCCGCCTGCTCCGGCGTGGCGATTTTATCAACGAGCGGATGCTCCGGCGCCAACACCATGTAGGTCGCCCCAAAAAGCGTGTCCGGGCGCGTCGTGAAAACCCGCACCTTATCCTCGCCAATCTGGAAATCCACCTCAGCCCCTTCGCTCTTGCCGATCCAGTTGCGCTGCATTTCCTTGATGCTTTCGGGCCAGTCCAGACCGTCCAAATCCGCCAGCAGACGCTCGGCATATTCCGTGATTTTCAGCACCCATTGCCGCATGGAGCGACGCTCCACCGTGTACCCCTTGGCGCGCCATTCCTCGACTTCCTCATTCGCCAGAACCGCGCACAGGTCCGGGCTCCAATTCACCGGCATGTCGCTCTCATACGCCAGTCCGCGCTTGAAGATTTGCAGGAAAATCCACTGCGTCCACCGCACATACTCCTCATCCGTGGTGGCGATTTCGCGATCCCAGTCATATGAAAATCCCAGCATCTTGAGCTGACGGCGAAACGTCGCAATGTTCTCATCCGTGATTTCGCGCGGGTGATTTCCCGTCTTGATGGCAAACTGCTCCGCCGGCAGGCCGAACGAATCCCAGCCCATCGGATGCAACACATTGAACCCGCGCATACGCTTGTACCGCGCGAGAATATCCGTGGCCGTGTAGCCCTCCGGATGCCCCACATGCAACCCCTGCGCGCTGGGATACGGAAACATATCCAGCACATAAAACTTGGGACGCTCAACATCCGGCTCATCGGGAGTCCGAAACGTTTTATTCTCCTCCCAAAACGCCTGCCAGCGCGGTTCGATTTCAAAAAATGGATACGCCATATGAATTTACCTCAAACAGAAACAAGCGGGCATCCTACCGCCCCCACCCCCCTCAATCAATGCCCGAATTACAACCCCGCCCGGCCAGACACAAGATTTTCCACGATGTGGAAAGTTTATTTTGAATTTTTCCACGCCATGGAAAGTTATTTTCCACACCATGGAAAATCCTGAACCGCCCCATCGGGTTATTGCAATAGGCAGTTCTGGTTATTGCAATAAGTAGATCGGGTTATTGCAATAACTAGATTCAAACATTGTAATATATAGGCCTATTTATTGTAATAAATAGTTTTTGTTACTCCCCAGTTTGCAAGGAGTTACGAATTTTCATTTTTCAAAACAGCCGAACGGGACAAAAAAAAACGCCCCCGGTTGTGCCGGGGGCGGTTGCGATGGTTCGCGTGAAACCGTCGCGTTATTTGCCAAGCGCTTGCTGCGCGGCGGCCAGACGCGCGATGGGCACGCGGTAGGGCGAGCAGCTCACGTAGTCCAGTCCGACCTTGCAGAAGAACTTGACGGAGGCCGGGTCGCCGCCGTGTTCGCCGCAGATGCCGCACTTGAGACCCTGACGGCTGGCGCGGCCTTTCTTGACCGCCATGTCCACCAGTTGCCCCACGCCCGCGGTGTCGAGCGTCAGGAACGGATCGGCCGGCAAAATCTTCTTGTCGAGATAGTCCGGCAGGAAGCCGCCGATGTCGTCACGGCTGAACCCGAAGGCCATTTGAGTCATGTCGTTGGTGCCGAAGCTGAAGAACTCAGCGGTTTCCGCAATCGCATCCGCCATCAGGGCGGCGCGCGGCACTTCAATCATCGTGCCAACGAGATACTTCACGCGAGACTTCTTCTGCTTGATGATAGCGTCGGCCGTCTGGCGGATGATGTCCGCGCAGAAGTCGAGCTCTTCCTTGGTGCCCACGAGCGGCACCATGATTTCGGGCAGCACCTTGCGGCCGGTCTTGGCGACGTTGCAGGCCGCTTCGATAATCGCGCGCGTTTGCATCACGCACAATTCCGGATAGGTGATGGACAAACGGCAGCCGCGATGCCCCAGCATCGGGTTCATTTCGTGCAGGCGCTTGACGCGCGCGGCCACGACCGACGTCTTCACGCCGAGGCGCTTGGCCATTTCGGCCTGTCCGGCGGCATCCTGCGGCACAAACTCGTGCAGCGGCGGATCAATCAGACGAATGGTCACGCCATAGCCGTCCATCGCCTTGAAGATGCCTTCGAAGTCGCCGCGTTGCAGCGGCAGCAGCTTGGCCAGCGCTTTTTCGCGCGCCGCGAGGTCTTCCGCCAAAATGAATTCGCGGATGGCCCAGATGCGCTCGCCTTCGAAGAACATGTGCTCGGTGCGGCACAAGCCAATGCCTTGCGCGCCAAACGCGCGGGCAGCGGCGGCATCTTTCGGCGTGTCGGCGTTGGTGCGAACGACAATCTTGCGATACTTGTCCGTCCAATCGCTGATTTGCTTGTACATCTTGTAGATGGGGTGCTTCAGGGCGTCCTTCTTGCCATACACCACGGCGTTGACCACGGGGCTGGCCGTCGTCGGAATTTGGCCGAAATAGACAATCCCGGTCGAGCCGTTCATGCTGATCCAGTCGCCTTCCTTCAGCGTCTTGTTGCCGACCTTGACCGTCTTGGCCTTGTAGTCAATGGACAGGCCACTGGCGCCGACAACGCAGCACTTGCCCCACCCGCGCGCCACAACGGCCGCGTGCGAGGTCATGCCGCCGGTGCTGGTGAGAATGCCTTGGGCCGCCCACATGCCGCCGACGTCTTCGGGGCTGGTTTCGTGGCGAACCAGAATCAACTTCTCGTTCGGATTGCGCTTGACGATTTCTTCCGCGACGCTCGCTTCAAACACAATTTTACCCACGCCCGCGCCCGGCCCGGCCGGCAGACCCTTGGTCATCACGTCCGCCTTCTTTTCGGCGGCAGGATCAAAAATCGGGAACAGCAACTGTTCCAAGTCGGCTCCGGTCACGGTGGCCAGGGCTTCGTCCGGCTTCAGAATCTTCTTCTGCGGCTTGCCGGTATAGAAATCCTTTCCGGTGGCCATTTCCACCGCCCAGCGCACACCGGCCAAACCGGTCCGCTTGGCGTTACGGGTTTGCAACATCCACAGCGTGCCCCGCTCGATGGTGAATTCCACATCCTGCGGATAGCGATAGTGCTCTTCCAGCTTCTTCATGATTTGGATGAGCTTGGTGTGGGCCTTCTTCCAGATCGGGCTGGGTTCGAGAGGCATATCCTCGATGTGCTTCGGCGTACGGATGCCCGCCACCACGTCTTCGCCCTGCGCGTTGACAAGGTATTCGCCCATCGGCTGCTCGTCGCCCGTGGAGCCGTCGCGCGTGAAAGCCACGCCCGTGCCGGACTCATCGCCCATGTTGCCATAGACCATCGCGCAAACGTTCACGGCCGTGCCCAGCAGGCCCGTCACCTTGTTAATCTGGCGGTACTTCACCGCGCGCTCGCCGTTCCAACTGCCGAACACCGCGTTCACGGACGCCAGCAACTGCTCCATCGGGTCCTGCGGGAACGGCTTCTTCACCTTCTTGAAGTAAATCTTCTTGTAGATGTCGCACAACTCTTCGAGGTGCTCGGCGGTCAGGTCGTTATCTTCCTTCGCGCCATACTTCTTCTTCAGAGCCGTCATGGCCTCTTCGAAGTCGTCGTGGGTCAGGCCGGTCGTCGGCCCCATGACCACGTTGCCGAACATGTCAATGAAACGGCGATAGCAGTCCCAGCCCGTCCGCGGGCTGCCCGTACTGGCGATGAACCCTTGCACCGACTTGTCATTCAAGCCGAGGTTCAACACCGTATCCATCATCCCCGGCATGGAAATCGCCGCGCCCGAGCGAACGGACACCAGCAACGGGTCCTTGGCATCGCCCAGCTTCTTGCCCATCAAGCGCTCCAGCTTCTTCAGTTGCGCCTTGAGCTGCTCCAGCATCCCTTCGGGATACTGGTTGTTATGCGAGGAATAATACGCACACGCTTCCGTCGAAACGGTGAAACCGGCAGGCACCGGCAAATCCGCATTCGCCATTTCCGCCAGGTTGGCGCCCTTGCCACCCAGCAGCGCCCTCATGGACGCATCACCTTCGGTGTTGGCCTTGCCGAAGCCATAAAAATACACATATTTTTTCTTTTTAGCCATGTTTGTCTCCGTGTTGATGGGAACCTTGCGGTCCCGGTTATTTTTTTAAATCGCAGAGTTCGCCAGAGCATAGCGCTGGCCGATTCGCGCGGACTATCCGTCGCCCCGCCCCACTTGTCAAGAAGAATGACGGGAATCCCCCAAACGCGAAACGGTTTACCTGACGCGAAACCGCCCCCCCCCCGCCCC
>DBPO01000028.1:204-3783 GCA_002304915.1 Verrucomicrobia bacterium UBA1418 | reverse complement strand
CCCCAATGCAAAAGAAATCCTCTCTTCTTCCTCCCCCCGCCCCACCCACCACCTCACTCACCCTCCCCACCGCCCCGCCACCTACACCAACTCAGCCAGCACGGAATTGCTGACAAACAACGCACCATCAGCCAACCGCACCCGCTCCGGCGTCACCACCAGCCCCCCCGCCTCCGCCGCCCGCGCAATCTCCGCACCCCGCAGCACCTCATAATCGTACCCCGTCCGCTCGCGAAACTCCCCCCGCCCCCAGCCACGGATACGCCGCAAACCCATCACCAGCGTCTCACGCGCCTTCGCCTCCGGCTCCAATGCCTCCGTAAACTCCCGCCTCCACTCCGGCAGCTCCGCCGTGTTGCCCCACCGCCGCCCCCGCCAATGCGAATGCGCCGCAGGCCCGACACCCATATACTCCCCCCCGCTCCAATACAGCAAATTATGCCGGCATTCGCGCCCCGGACGGGCAAAATTGCTGATTTCGTAATGATTCCATCCCGCCGCCGACAACTCCCGACGTGCGGCATAAAACTGCTCGCGCTGCTCCTCCTCGTCAATCTCGACCCTCTCGGCAGCCGCCCAACGCGCAAACGGAGTGTCCGGCTCAACCTCCAGGCAGTAGCAGGAAATATGCTCCGGCCCCAGCGCCATCGCTTCCGCAAGGCTGGCGCGAAAGGTAGCGGAAGAAGTGTCCGGAACCCCGTAAATCAGGTCCAGGCTGAGGTTCTCGAAACCCGCCGCGCGCGCCAGCTCCACGGCCGCCGGAATCGCGGCGGCATCATGAATGCGCCCCAGCCGCCGCAACGTGGCATCGTCGAACGACTGCGCGCCAATCGAAAGCCGGTTCACCCCCGCCCCCCGCAACTGCGCCGCCTTCGCCGCCGTCAACGTGCCCGGATTCGCCTCGCACGTCCACTCCCTCACAGCCGACAACCGGACACGTGCATGAATCAGCTCCAGCAACCGCGCCAGCGCCGACTCCGTCAATTCGGTAGGCGTGCCGCCGCCGATAAACACCGTTTCGGGAACAAAATCAGCCGGCAGCTCCGCCAGCTCGCGCGCGACGCCCCCCAGCCACGCCTCCGTCGCCCCCGGCTCCGCCATCCGCGAAAAAAACGCGCAATACGCACACTTGCGCGCACAAAACGGAACGTGAATATACAGCCCCGGACCCATGCCGCGGCGCCCCGTCAAAGAATTTCCAACTCGCGAATTTCCCGCAACGTGCGCTCCGCCTCCGCGCGGTCGAGCTTTGTAATCGCGAAGCCCACATGCACCAGAACGTAATCGCCCACCTGAACATCCGGCAGATAAGCCAGTGCCACCTCCTGACGCGCACCCGCAAAATCCACCGTGCCGCGCCGGGCGAAACCCTCGCCCTCTTCGATGGCAATGACTTTCCCCGGAATCGCCAGACACATGCGCCTCAACCCTCCGCAAAACCGGGATAGCCATCCGGCGGCACCGGACGCTGCTTCACCTGCCCCACGCGCAGCGGAAAGCGCAGCTTCAAATCCTTATCCAGCATAATCTCCACCCAATGCGTGCCCGGCCCGTGGAACTCCAGATTCAAGAAAAGCTCCACATTCGTGGCCGTCGCCTCCGCGTTCGGCAGCTTCACCGGAATCTTCCGCCCCTCGGCCACCAGCGTACTCATGTCCGGGCGCAAAATGCGCGTATGCTGCTCAAACTCCCCCTCCCCCGAACACCAGCGCGTCACCAAAAACAAACGCGCATGACGAAACGGAAACGACGGACTCCCCAACGAATCAAACAAACCGATTAAAATAAACTTCCCGGTACGCTCCTGACGCACATCGTCGCACAACAGCGAAGACTGCAAATCCGGTATCATGGCCATGTTGTCGCTTCCTTTCCGCGGCGCGCACACCAACGCAACCGCCAAGTCCCCAAGATACGCCGATGCACGCCGCTTGGCAATGCGCCAAACACCCCCCGCGCCCCTTACGGCACCACTTCAACTTTAATCAGATTGCTCGCCCCGCTCTTGCCCAGCGGAAAACCCGCGGTGCAAACCACCGTATCGCCCGCCCTCACCAGCCCCGTTTCCTTCGAGGCCTCATGCATAGCCATGAACAACCGGCTCAACAGCTCCACCGGCTCAATCTTCATCGGACGCACCCCCCACGCCAGCGCCAACCGGCGAAACGCCGTATCCTCCGTCGTCGCCGCCAAAATCGGCTGCGTCGGCCGCGTCTTCGCCGCCAGCAGCGCCGTGCCCCCCGTCTGCGTAGCAATCACCAGCGCCCGCGCGTCAATCCGGGCCGCCAGCGAACACGCCGCCCGCGCAATCGCCTCCGACTCATCCGCCGTCGGCACCTCCTGCAACCGTTGCCGCCACATCGCGCGCGGAAAGCTCTTCTCCGCCTCCAGCGCAATCCGCGCCATAGTCGCCACCGCCTCCACCGGGTACTGCCCCGTCGCGGTTTCCTCCGACAGCATCACCGCATCCGTGCCCTCCAGCACGGCATTCGTCACATCCGTCACCTCCGCGCGCGTCGGCCGGGGCGCATCCGTCATACTCTTCAACATCTGCGTCGCCGTAATGACCGGCTTGCCCGCCAAATTCGCCATCTCAATAATTTTCCGTTGCGCCGTCGGCACTTTCTCCGCCGGAATATCCACCCCCAAATCCCCGCGCGCCACCATCACCCCATCCACCGCCGCCACGATGCCCTCCAAAGCCCCCAGCGCCTCGTGCTTTTCAATCTTGGCGATAATCGGCCGCCAGCAACCCTGCGCGCGCATGTAAGCGCGGGCCACCTCAATATCCGCCGCCGACCGCACAAACGACAGCGCCACATAATCCACCCCCTGCGCCAGCCCAAACGCCAAATCCTGATAATCCTTATTCGTCAAAATCGGCGCCCGCAAACTCCGCGACGGCAAATTAATCCCCTTATGACTGCTCAACGTGCCCCCCAGAATCACGCGGCAGTGAATATCCTCCCCCCGCACCCGCTCCACCCGCAGCTCCAGCGCCCCATCCGCCAGCAGCAGCGTATCCCCCGCCTGCACATCCTGCGGCAGCTCGCGATACGTCACGCTCACTTCCTTCTCATTCCCCACGCCCGGCCGCGCCGTCAAAATAAACTCCGCCCCCACCGCCAGCTGAATGCTACCCCCCTCAAACTCCCCCGTGCGAATTTTCGGCCCCGCCAAATCCTGCAAAATCGCAATCGGCAGCCCCTTCTCATCCGCAATCTCACGCAACAGCGCGATTTTCCTCGCATGCTCTGCATGCGAACCGTGCGAAAAATTCAGCCGCGCCACATTCATGCCCGCGTCCATCATCCGCCCCAACACCTCGCGACTCTCCGAAGCCGGGCCAATCGTGCAAACAATTTTTGTTCTTCTCATACTCGCCAATTCCATCCAATCCATTTGCTGCCACCCATCATGCCAGAAAAGATGCCAGCCAGGAATAGTAAAACGCATTACCAAACGAACCCTCAACCACAAAATCAGCCCCCGCGTCCAGCAAATCCCGCCGCCCATGCTTGCCCGTCGCAATCCCCACCACCGAAGCCCCCACACTTTTCCCCGCCGCCATATCAAACG
>DBPO01000028.1:0-188 GCA_002304915.1 Verrucomicrobia bacterium UBA1418 | reverse complement strand
CTCCGCCGCCGCATCCAGCGCCTCCCGCGCAATCCACTTGCGGTCGGCATGACAATCCCCGAAGCCGCCGAACCCAAAAAAGTGATCCAACCCCACACTCCCCAGCTTCAAATAAGCACACGCCCGAATGTTACCCGTCACCAACCCCAGCGCCACCCCCCGCCCCGCCAAAAACCGCACCAACTCCC
>DBPO01000043.1 GCA_002304915.1 Verrucomicrobia bacterium UBA1418 | reverse complement strand
CCCGCCGCCCGCCGCGCCCCCGCAGGGCCGACGTAAAATGCGCCCGCAAAGTGCCGCCGCCGGCAAAACCGCCACCACCGCCAGCATCAGTGCCACCCGGTCCAACTGTGACTGCCGCTTCCAGCCAATACTCACCGTCACGGCCACAAGCACCAGCGCCGTCGGCAGCGCCCAGCGACGCATGCCGCGCGGCGCCACAAAAAAAGCCCCCAGCAAACCCAAAACCGCCACCACCGGATGCATTTCCAAAATGCGCCGCCACAATTGCCCCGCGCCCGTTTGCGCGCAAACCAGCCAGCTTTCCTTGAGAGGCGAGGTCCCCACATAATCCACAATGCTGCGATACGGAAAAAACGTCACCCAAAGCCAGGGCAGCAACAGCGCGACAGCCAGCACGCCCGCCGCGATGAACAGCCCGGAGCTTTTCGCGCTCCAGCGCCTTTTGCTCCACAGCCACCCCAACGCCAGCCCCACCCCCGCGAACACCCCCGGCGACCAAAGCGCCACCAGCCAGGCCGTCAGCGCCAGCAACAGCGCCGTAACAACACCCCCCTTGCGCAACACCACCAGACGATAGCCAAGCGCCAGCAGCGGCAACACCAACAGCGTGGCAGTCATGCTGCCCACGTTGCCCGACTGCCAGCCAAACAGAAACAGCGCCCGCGTGGGAATGCACAACAGCAACCCCGCGCACAAAGCGCCCGCCCAGCCAATGCCCGCAGACCGCGCCGAAATCACCCCCAGCCACGGAAAGCCGAAAATAATCCAGAACGCCACGGCATACCCGTGCACCTGATGAATCGGCCAGAACTTGAAAAGCGGCCAATTGAGAATCCCAAAGTTATGCACCCCGCTGGTGACGCCCGTGAAATGCTCAACCCCGGCGTTCCACCACGGGTTGTAGCTACCCAGACCCAACGGGAAAACCTTGGCAAACTCGTGAAGCCGAAACATAAAGGACGGGTAGTCAACGCCCCAAGGAATTCCGCCGCGCACAAGCGCCCACGCCGAAATCCCGCAAGCCACCTGCCCGCCAATGAGCAGCGCGGCCAGCAAAGGCGTCAGCCCATGCCTCCAGCGTTGCAACACAAGCGCCGCCACAAACGCCAAAGCCGCCAACGCCAAAAAATCGGCCCGCAACGACCCCAGCCACGGCGGCAGGCGCGCCCAAAAGCTCCCCATCTGGTGGCTCCACTCCGTCCCGTCGCCCAACGCCAGCGCATACGCCGCCAAAAGCGCAGCCAGCGCAGGCAGGCCGTGCCGTTGAACAGCTCGCCTCCAGCTATCCGGCAAGTTGAATCGGGAAAACCACATCGCGGCAGTTATGACACAACCCCCATTCTCGCGCAACGCCCTTTGTCCTGCCCTTTGTCCTTGTTCACGCCCGCCCGCAAAAGTTAGGATGCCGCCAGCTTGATTTGCAAACACCCCGCGCCGCCAATGGCCAAAGACAGCATCCATCCGAATAAACCATTCGCCGCAATCAGCGCCCGCGTGTTCAACGGGCTTGCGCTCACGGCGCTCGCGTATCTCGCATTGCGCGTGTGCTGGGTCGCCAGCGTCCTTCTCCGCCACCTGCCGGAAGGCCCAGCCCCCGTCTTGCGATTCTTGCTTATCGCCGCAATCATTTGTTTCGCTCCCGGCCTGGGGCTGTTGCGCCTGTGGCGCGTCCGCCTGCCATCCCTGACCAATAAGCTACTTCTGGTGTTGACCCTGAGCCTCAGCGCCAGCGCACTCCTCGTTTGGCAGCTCTACTTTTTCGGCCTCTACACCAAACCCATCGCCCTCGCCATGCTCCTGCTGTTGGGCGGCTTCGGTCTCTACGGCTTGCAACCCGCAATCGCCTCCTTCTCCCTCGCAAATGGCCGCAACCGCTGGAACGCCATGCCCGCCGCGCAACGGCTGAGCCTGCTGATTGGCCTGCTCTTTCTGCAGGGCCTCTTTGAGACGACCGTCGGCGCGCCGATGAGCGATTGGGACGCGCTCGTCTCTTGGGATAAATGGACGGTGGACATGGCCGCGCGCAACGGCCTGGGGCAGTACCTCATGGGCGGCTACCCGCAATGGCAACCCGCCCTGCATAGCCTCTTCTACAAAGTAGCCGGCACCAGCGCGGACGTGTTGCCCGCCGAACATCTGCTGTTGCACGGATTCAACGTTGTCTACGTGGCCATTTTGATTCTCGCGCTCTGGTCGCTGGGCCGCGACTTGCGCCTGCCCTGGCTCTTGCCGGCAACAGCCTATGCGCTCCATCGCGGTGCTTTCGCCTTTCTAGCCAACGGCTACGTGGACACCCCGCTCGCGGCATTCATCCTCGCCACCTGCGCCGTCATCGTGGCGGTGAAGCGCGGCGCAATGAATTGGCAGGGGAATACACCCGCCGCGGTTATCTTGTTCGCCCTGCTCTTCTTCGCCGTGGCCTTCCTCAAAGGCAACGGCTTGATTTGGTTGCCGTTCCTCGCCGTCGGCCTTTTCCTGCCACCCCGTCGCGCCCGGCGAATCGCCCTCCTGTCGCTGGGCATCACCGCCCTGCTCGTGCTGCCCTATTTCCTGCACCAGCATACCTATTCTCAACACCCCCAGCTCGCCGAAACCAGCCCCTTCCTGCACGCATTCTCCCTGCAACTGACCCATGCCCGCCTCTTTACCGCCAACTGGGCGCACCTGCGCGACGTCACCGCCAACTTCATATCCGCCTGCTCCCTGCCCATCGCGCCCGGCCTGACGCTTCTCGCCATTTGCGCCCTGCTCATCCTCGCGGGATTTTTCCAGCGGCGGCTGGCGCTCTTCGCCCTCGCCGGAACAACCACATTGGGCATCTGGTTTTTTACCGCCTCATACGACCTCCGCAACGCCCTCGCCTCCCTGCTCGTCCTGATGCTCGTCTGCGCCGCCTCCCTAACCCGCCCAAAAGCCGGCCGGTGGCTCGGCGGGGCGCTCCTCGCCATCCTCGTCCTTCTCGCGCCCGGCGCACAAATCCGCCAAACTCTGGCGCGCCCGTTCCGCGCCTTCTCCCCGCCCCGCGCCTGGCTGCTCCCCACCCACCAGCGCCACATGGCGCTGCGTCCCTGGGGCGACATCCGCAATCTGCTCTACGACACCCCGTGGGGACAGCCCGCCACCCACCTCTGGGCCAGCTCCGGACTCTACCGCCTCTTAGCCCCGCGAGGCGCCTACACCATGAATGACAACTCCTTCAACAACGTCCAACCGGGCGACTTGCTCGTGGATGAATCCCTGCGGAGCATCCCCGAAGGCTTCACCCCAATCGCCACGCTCCACAAAACCGGCTCCGCCACGCAACTGTTCATCTACCAACCCGCCTTCCGCCCCGTCCAGGCCGACATCCGGCAACTGCCCGACGCCGACACCACTTGCATCATCACCATCACGCCCGCGCCATCCACCCCGACATCCGCGCCGCACAGCGGAATCGTCGCAATCACCCTCGATTCTCCCGCCGCCGGCATCACCCTCGAACTCGCGCCGGACTTCGCCCGCGCCAACCCCTACGCCGCCTATTTCTCCTGCGCGCGCGACCACGCCACCCTTCGCCTGCCCTTTTACGCCCCGGAATCCCCCGACCTCCCCGCGCCCCGATTTATTCTCCGCACCGCCAACCAACCCGTCCGAATACGTCAAGCCGCCCTTTACGACTTTTGAGCCTCCCTTAAAAACAAGCCCCGCCACCAGTTGATTCCCCTTCCCTTATCAAGTATGTTTTCTTGTCGGGACTGGACCGTGAAACATTTGGGTAAAAATTGGCGGAAGCTGGGTCGGGTCAGCGTTTGTTTGCTCGCGCTGATTCCGACTTTCCTCTATGCCGGCGGCGGCGCGTTCAACACGCTCGTCGTAGTAAATACTCAATCCGCCGATTCCGTCGAGCTGGGCGACTATTACGCCGCCGCCTACGACATTCCCGCCCACCACATCTGTCCCCTTTCCATCCCCACCAACACCGTCTCTGTTTCGTCCAATCAACTCGCCTCCCTGCTTCTGACGCCCATCCGCAATCACATCGCCAGCAACCAACTGACAGGACAAATTGATTATGTCGTCCTTTGCGGCGACATCCCCACGCGCGTCAACATGCGCGAAGGCCTCTCCGCATCCCTGTTCTACGGCTTCAAAAACGCACCCGGCTACCACGACGCACCCGTCAGTTGCAAACTGCCGGAATACACCTCCAACGCCTACTACCGCGCCGAACGCGCCTTCCGCTCCGCCGACGGCTGGAGCGGCACCAACGGCTTCATCACCTTCCATCTCATCGCATTTGACCTCGCCACCGCCAAGGAAGTCGTGGACCGCGGACGCACCTCGCAGTCAACATTCCCCAACGCCGGCATGTATCTCTATCACCTCGGCGATGCCTACCGCGGCGTCCGCGAGCGCTTCTTCGCCAACGCGCAATTTTCCTTCACCGCCCTGCCCGGTCTGCCCGCAACCTGCACCATCGGCCCCTACTACACCGCCATATCCAACCGCACCAATGTCATCGGCTATCACGACGGCTACGGCACCATCAGCGCCGCCATCCGCACCAACAACACCTGGCTCCCCGGCGCCTACGCCGACCACATGACCTCCTGCGGCGGCATGATTCCCGACCCCTGCTACGGCCAATCCACCATCCTCGACTGGATGCACATCGGCGCAACCGCCTCCTTTGGCACCGTCGCCGAACCCTGCAGCTACTACAGCAAATTCCCCGACCCCCTCATGGCGTTCTATTATGCCCGCGGCTTCACCATCGGCGAATCCTACGCCATGTCCGTTTTCGCCCCCTACGAAGGCCTCTTCGCCGGCGACCCCCTCGCCGCCCCCTTCGCCGCCCCTCCCGTCATCGCCATCACCTCGCCCGCCCCCCACCAAATTGTTTCCGGCACCCTCCAGCTCAACCCCACCGCCACCCCCCACTCTCGCGGCGTCCCCGCCCGCTCCCTCGACCTCTATCTCAACGCCCGCCACCACACCAACCTCATCACCCTCAAGCCCACCCCCGGCAACCAGCTCGGCGTCGTCATCAACGGCCGCACCAATCGCGTCACCGCCGGCCCTCAAGACACCTTGGAAACCCTCCTCATCACCCTCGCCAACCAAATCAACAACAATCCGCTCCTCACCGTCCTTGCCACCCCCTTCCCCGACCGCCTCGAAATCATCCACAACCGCTTCAACCACGCCGGCGACAACCTCCCCGTCAGCGCATTCGCCGCGAAAGGCCTCGCCTCCACGCTCACCCTCGGCGTCGGCCTTTCCGCCACGAACCTCACCCCCTCCATCTACCCCGCCCGCGAATTCGTGTACGTCGGCGGCCCCGCAAACTCCAACGACACCCTCACCTGCGTCATCACACTCGCCGACAGCACCGTCGTCTCAAATCAATTCATCGCCGCGCAAGGAGAAACCGGCGCCGCCGTCCTCGAACGCCTCCGCAGCGCCATCAACACCAACCCGCTCCTCCAACAATCCAATGGCGTCTACTACGACCGCCTCGCCGCCGGCGCCAACAACAGCGGAGCCATCATCGCCCGCACCAACGGCCCCGACGGCCAAGCCATCCGCGTGGACTTCACCATCACCCCCGTCAGCACCAACTCCGGCTTCTCCACCAACTCCAACTTCTCCAGCCAACTAGACGACAACGCCTACGACCTCCTCCCCCGCGCCTCCATCCTCTTCCACGTCCGCCCCGAAAACGCCATCCTCACCACCACCGCCACCCTCGACACCACCCAACTCCCCGACGGCCCCCACACACTCGACTTCATCGCCCGCGACGGCACCGCCGTCGCCGCCCAATCGCGCCACACCCTCCCCGTCATCGTCGCCAACACCACCCTCGTCCTGCGCGTACACACCACCCCCCACGGCACACCCACCCCGCCCCCCGGCATCACC
>DBPO01000075.1 GCA_002304915.1 Verrucomicrobia bacterium UBA1418 | reverse complement strand
CCCCCGCCCGCCACCGCCCCTCCCCGATTTTTACGCTTGCGCGGGGCAGGCCATTTATGCTCAACTGCGCCGTTTTCGTGTCCCGGAGCAATTCCGGACCGACCTGTTCGCTGGCGCTTCAGTGGGCTTTCGACCGCGAACCTGGAAAATAGAAAGCCCGGAGCCCATAACCCCTCAAGAGTCATGGCTAAGAAAAGCAAAACCCCCGCCGTCGAAATGGACGCCGCACGCGCCGAAATGATGGCAATGTATGAACAAACCCTCAGCACCTTCACCGAAGGCGCGATTGTCAAAGGCCGCATCGTGGAAGTCCGCCCGCAGGAAGTCCTCGTGGATATCGGCTACAAGTCGGAAGGCCTCCTGCCGGCAAGTGAATTTAAAGATTTAAGCGAAGTCCACGTGGGCGACGAAGTCGAAGTGCTTCTCGAACGCCTGGAAGACGAGCACGGCATGGTGGTCGTGAGCAAGTCGCGCGCCGAACAGCGCCGCAACTGGGATAACGTGGTCGCCTCCTGCGAAGAAGGCAAAATTGTCACCGGCACCGTCAAAGGCAAGGTCAAGGGCGGCCTGCTCGTGGATGTGGGCGGCGTGGATGCCTTCCTGCCCGGCTCGCAAATTGACGTCATCCCCGTGCGCAATCTGGATGATTACCTCGGCCAGGATTTGGAATGCAAGGTCATCAAAATCAACAACGAACGGCGCAATATCGTTCTTTCCCGCCGCGACCTGATTGACGAGCAGCGCAAGGAACTGAAGCAGAAGCTGCTGCAGGAAATCCGCCCGGGCCAAATCCGCAGCGGTGTCGTGAAGAACATCACCGACTTCNNCTGCTGCACATCACGGACATGAGCTGGGGCCGCATCAATCACCCCAGCGAAGTGGTCGAAGTCGGCCAGGAACTGGAAGTGTTTGTGCTGGACGTCAATCTGGAGAAGGAACGCATTTCTCTGGGCTTGAAGCAGAAACAGCAAAATCCGTGGGATGAAATTGAATTGAAGTACCCCAAGGGCGCGCGCGTGCGCGGCAAGGTCGTCAACCTGCTGCCCTACGGCGCCTTTGTGCAGCTCGAAGAAGGCGTCGAAGGCCTCGTGCACGTCAGCGAAATTTCCTGGACGAAGCGTCTGGCGCGCGCGGCCGACGCCCTGAACGTGGGCGACGAAGTCGAAGCCGTGGTGCTCAACGTCAACAAGTCCGAACAGAAAATCTCGCTCGGCATTCGCCAGACGGAAGCCAATCCGTGGGACGACGTGGCAGCCAAATACCCCATCGGCAGCCGCGTAAAAGGCAGTGTGCGCAACTTCACCAACTACGGCGCGTTCGTGGAGCTGGAAGAAGGCGTGGACGGCATGATTCACGTGTCCGACATGAGCTGGGCGCGCAAAATCAACCACCCGAACGAAATCCTCAAGAAGGGCGACGAAGTCGAAGCCGTGGTGCTCGAAGTCTCCCCGGAAAACCAGCGGATCAGCCTCGGCCTCAAGCAGGCCCAGGAAGACCCCTGGGCGGGCATTTCCAACCGCTACCAGATTGGCCAGCTCATCAAGGGCAAGGTCAGCAAGCTCGCCAGCTTCGGCGCGTTCATCGAACTGGAAGAAGGCGTGGATGGCCTCGTGCACATCAGCCAAATCAGCGATGATCACGTCGCCAAGATTCGCGACGTCCTGCAACCGGGCCAGGAAGTGGAAGCGCGGGTCATCAAGATTGACCCCGTGGACCGCCGCATCGGCCTGAGCATCAAGGCCGCCAAACTCTCCGACGAAGAATTCGTAGTGGACGACAGCATGCTCGAAGGCCTCCGTCCGGGCGAAGACCTCGTGGACCTGGCCGGCGCTTTCGACGCCGCGCTCAGCTCGGCCGACAACGCGCCGGAAGAATGGTCCCCGGGCGCCAGCAAGGCCGAAGAAGCCGAAGAAGCGTCCGACGAGAAATCGGAAGAAGCCTAAGTCAGCCTTCTGACGTGCAAGGGTTCCGGATGAAGATGCATCTCATCCGGAACCCTGCTTCTCGACAATGATAGACCTTCATTGCCATTCCACATTTTCCGACGGCTCACTCACGCCCGAGGAACTAATAGACGCCGCCGAAAAAATCAGGCTGACGGCCCTCGCGCTGACCGATCACGACACCGTGGCCGGCCTGCCGCGTTTTCTGGCCGCCGCCGTCAATCGCAAGGTGCGTGCCATCCCCGGCATCGAACTGAGCGTGGACTCCGCCGCGGGCGTCATGCACATGCTCGGCTACTGGATAGACATTGAGAACCCCGACCTGCTGCGCCAGATTGAATGGGTGCGCAACGGGCGCGCCATGCGCAACCGCGCGATTCTCGAAAAACTCAACGAACTCGGCATGACCATGACCGAGGAGGAAGTCCGCGCCGTTGCCGGTGAAGATGTGGTTGGCCGGCCCCACTTTGGGCAGGTCATGATTCAAAAAGGCTACGCCAAGAACAAAGACGAAGTCTTTAATCGCTGGCTGGGCACGGGCAAACCGGCATACGTGGACCGCGAGCGCCTGACCGCCGAAGCCGCCGTCCGTTTGGTTGTCCAGGCGGGGGGCGTGGCCGTGTTGGCGCATCCGTTCACGATTGGCCTGCCCGAAGATGAGCTGTCCGCCTTGCTGGCGGACCTGACCGCCATTGGCCTCTCAGGAATGGAATGCTACTACTCCGAACATTCCACCGACCTCACCAAGAAAGCCCTCGCCCTGGCGGAGCGACACAATCTGGTGCCAACCGGCGGTTCCGATTTTCACGGCGACGTTTCGCCGGATATCCGCCTCGGCGTGGGCTTCGGTGGCCTGCACGTGCCCGACGAAGTGCTCCCCGCCCTCGAAGCGCGACGCCCCCGCTGATGGGTGCCGGCCCGCCAAACCGCCAAATATCCGTGCGGTGTTATTCTTGACAAGCCGCGCATTCTGCTGTAGATACAAATTTTCAAACAAAAGGAGCGATTGATGAAACCGACCTCTCTTATTTTACATTTAATTCTCGTGCTCATTCTTGTCGGGACGGCGGCGCCGGCCCTGGCATGGGGACCGGAAGGCCATGAAATTATCGCGGCCATTGCCGAGTCATACCTGACGCCCATGGCCAAGGAGCAACTTCAAGCCATCATCGGCTCCACCAAGCGCATCGCCGACCCGGAACTTTCCAGTTGGGCCGATCACATCCGCTACATGAAGGAATACAAAAGCGTTTATCCCGGCAACGGGAACTGGCACTTTGTGGACTTCAACGTCACCGAGCGTTACGACGAAAATTTTGAGCTGCGTCCCGATCCAAATGGCAACGATGTCATTGGCGCCATCCGACGCTGGACCGACGAATTGGCCTCCAACAAAATCCCGCTGGAACACAAGCTCGATGCCGTCCGTTTTGTCGTGCATCTGGTAGGCGACATTCACCAGCCCTTGCATTGCGCCTATCGCTACGGCGACATGGGCGGCAATATGATTCCCGTTCATTCCTTCCAGGGCCGAAACTATTCATTTGACGCCGAAACCATGATGGACTTCGGCCAGCCAAGTATTCATAGCGTGTGGGACGAATCCATGGTTTATGAATTGCTCGGCAGCACGCGCCCGCGCATCATGGCGCGCAAACTGCAAAAGGAAATCACCGACGACGAATTCAGAAAATGGTCCAACGACAACATTTTGCAATGGGCCATTGACAGCTACTGGCGCGCGCGTAAAGAAGTCTATCGCTGGCCCAACGGCGATCCCCTCCCCTGGAAATGGGCGCGACCCGGCATGGACCTCACCAGCGAAAACTACATTGACGCGCGTCTCCCGCTCGTGCGTGAGCAACTCAAAAAAGGCGGCGTTCGCCTCGCCTACATGATTAATTCCGCGCTCGATCCGGATTTCCTCGCGGAAAAAACGGCCGCCCGCCAAAAATCAGCAGAAAAAGCCGAGGAAAAAGCAGCGGAAAAGTAAGGCCCCTCCCTTACGTGCCGGATGACTGCCATCGCGGCAGCTCCGGCAACTGGCGAATCGCCCGGATAATTTCCAAATCTGCCTTGGAAAAGGGATAGCTGTCAAACTCCTCGCGAGTCACCCACGCGTGATCCGCGCAGTCCAGATGATGCGGCCGCCCGGAGCGGATTTTTGCGAAATAGGCGTGCAATTCGATGGTAAAATGGCTGTAGGCGTGGTGAACCGTCACCAAATGCGGCCCGATGTCGAGATTCACGCCCATTTCCTCGCGCAGCTCGCGGCGGATGCATTCGGGCATGGTTTCGCCCGGCGCTTGCTTGCCGCCCGGAAACTCCCACAATCCGGCCAGCAATCCACCCTCCGGATGGCGTTGCGCAATCAAAAATTGGTTTTTCCGGTTCACAATCACCGCCGCGCCGACAACTTTATGCGGAACACTCATCTTTTTTCTCTTTTTGGGGAACGCTTCCATTTTTTTCAGCGAAAAAGCCCGGCAAACGCCTCGCATCGGGCAAATGGCGCATTGCGGTTGGCGCGGAGTGCAAATCAACGCCCCCAGCTCCATCCAAGCCTCATTCACCAGCGCCGCTTTGTCGCGCAACAAAAGCGTATCCGCCACTTTTTGCAGTTTCTTTTTGGTCGCCTGTTGCCCGATGTCCTCACTCGATGCCAACCAACGGGTAAAAATCCGCATGATATTGCCATCCAGCACGGCCAAAGGCTGCCCAAAGGCAAAAGAAGCGATGGCGGCAACGGTGTACGGCCCGAAACCGGGCAACTGGGCCAGTTTTTCGGGATTTTCGGGCAATTGGCCGTTAAAATCGCGCACCAAAATCTGGCTGGCCGCGTGAATGTGTCTGGCGCGGGAATAATAGCCCAAACCCTCCCACAGCTTCAAAACATCCCGCAACGGAGCCGCCGCAAGAGTCGCGACATCCGGAAAACGCGCCAAAAATCGCTGAAAATAGGGAATCACGGTATCCACGCGCGTCTGCTGGAGCATGATTTCAGAAATCCAGATGGCGTAAGGGTCTTTGGTCCTTCGCCAAGGCAAATCCCGCGCGTTTTTCTCAAACCACGGCGCCAAACGCCGACGAATCGCCGTGCGCAGTTTTTTTGCCTCTTCCTTTGACAACATGCGCATAGAATACTGCGCCCTGCCCTATCGGACAAGATTTCGCTCCAGCCTCCAAAAAAGTGAGCTGTTTTTTCCCGCCCGGTGCCGTTGGCGCAGGGCGAATGAATGACAAGCAAAACGGGGCAGTTGCATGGACCGGCCTTCCCTTCCGGGACAAGAACTGGAAGACCCTGTCAATTTATGGGGCGATCCCCATACGCCGCCGAAATATTTTCTTCTGGTCGGCCGACCTGACTTCTGCGATAAGTTCGGTGACGCCGACACGAAACATGTTCGAGTTGCTCTCTGTAATTTTGCGTTTTAAAGTCCTCCCCGCGTGAGCGGGGAGTCGTTCCAACTGAAAACCGCCAACTTTTACGAAGAACGAGACTTGCGAGCGCGCCCGTCATCGGCGTAACACCGAGTCTGCGCCGAGCATCCCAGAAGCATAAGCCATGGTCAAACTAAAAAAGCATCAACTAACCGCCATCGG
>DBPO01000065.1:25704-44464 GCA_002304915.1 Verrucomicrobia bacterium UBA1418 | reverse complement strand
GTTGGCGGGGGATGGGGCGGGCTTTCGCGGGGGCGAAAACCACGGATTGAAACGGGTGGGGGCGTGTTGTACTATATTTAAATAATGAATAGAGGGTTGGTCAGCGGATTGTTTTGGGGATGGCTGGCGGGTTGCGCGTTCGCCGCCGGCAGTCAGGGGATTCCCGTGTACCGCGAATACTCCCAGCCTATTGCCATTTATGATGAGAGCGGTCATTTGGCGTCCGGGGGAGAGGTGGCGGTGGATGTGAGGGCGCGTAAAATGATGCGCGACGCCAAGGCGCAGGAGGCTCTGCTGGGGCAGGAAACGTTGTGGGACATGACGTTTTCGTCGAGCGAATCCGTTTTCGGCAAAGCTTCGCCGCCGCCGATGGCGGCGCCAGCGCCGGCGGCGGGTGGCGGCGAGGGGCGGCGTCGCAAGGGGGGCGCGGATGACAACTGGCTGGCGAAAAGTCTTTCTCTGCCGGCGCTGGGGCAAACGCATTCCAACGCGGCGATGTCGGTCATCGGCGGGAACAAGGAGAGCGCGTGGGGATGGCTGGCGGATGAAGTGTCGTGGCGGGATGAGAGCGACATGACTCGGGAAGAGATGATGCGCGCCGAGGCGGAGGCGTTGAATGTGGGCGGCGCGCAGAATGTCGCGTTGGAAAACATGCCCAATCCTTTCGCGGGTTTGGGGAGCGATGGCGCGGCGAAGGGGGCGGAGGAGGGGACGACGGTTCAGCGTGTCACCGCCGCGGCCCGGTCTGCCGAGGGTGATGCCGCCAAAGTGAGCGTTCCGCCCGCGGGCGCGGGCGGCTCGCCGGGGCCTGCCGCGCCTATTTTCCGCCCGGAGGCGACGGCGCGACCGGAGCTGAGCCAAACCCGGAAGGCTATTGCCGACATGACGGGGGTGACGAAAACGGATTTTGCGGCGTTGCGTGAGTCGCTGGTTGCGGGGAAGTCCGCGCCTGAGGGCGGGGCTGGCGCGCGGCCGGATTTTTCCGCAGCCGGAGGGCGGGAGCTTGGGGCGCGGCCGGTGTTGTCGGTTGAGCCGCCGGCTGGCGCTGGCGGGACGGGTCTGGGTGCGATTCGGGGGCCGACGAGTGTGCCGGATTGGGGCGGGCGGAGCGTCGTTGGGGGGGCTTCGACGGGCTGGAAGGCGGACTGGAGCCAGCCGGGGATGAGCGTGGATTCGGGGGTGTCCCGTGGCGGGTGGGGAGGGGCGCCGGCTGCCGCGCCCAATCCGCCGGGGCGTCCGACGCCTTCCGCGATAACTCCTTCTCGCACAATTGGTTCCGGCGGCGGATATAAGCCAGTCTGGCACTGATGGGGGCCGATAAAAGGGGGGCGGGAACGGCTTTTTTTGACGCATTTCCACTGAAAAAATGTGTGTTTTGGGGTGGATTTGCTTTGACCTGCGCGCGGAAATATTCCAAACTAATAAGGTGTAGGGACGGTTTCTGAAGACATTGAAACCGTGGAATCCATTAACGCAAGAAGAAGAGAGTACATGTGAAGCAAACAGCCTGGGGATTAGTCATGGCCGTGGGGAAGTCCGAGCGGATTTCCACGGATATTGAAACGGCCTTTTTATATTTGGATGACCGTCCGGTGCTGGCTTATTCGCTGGCGGCGTTTATGCAGTGCCCGGAGATTGAGGGCATCGTGATTGGCGTCAACCGCGCGCGCGCGGAAAGCGTGCTGGCCATGGTGCAGATGCTTGGTATTTCCAAGGTGAAAAAAATCGTGGGCGTGGGCGTTCAGCGCACGGCGGCGATGGCGGCGTGCATGGGACACATTCCGGAGGATGTGGATTTGGTGTGTCTGCATGATGCGTCCTGGCCGATGGTGACGCCGGAAATTATTTCGCAAACGGTTGTGACGGCGAGTCGTCATGGCGCGGCGGTTGCGGCGGTGGAGTTGTTTGATCCGGTGGTGACGGCTAAAAAGAATGTGTTCACCTCGCGTGTGGGCGGCGACGAGCGGATGTGGTCGGTGATTTCTCCGCAGACGTATCCGCGCGCGGCGCTGGCGCAGGCGTATCCGCAGGCGCAGGCCAAGCGCAAGAATTATTCGGATGATTTGGCGGCGATGCAGGCGCAGAAGCTGGAGCCGCGTTTGGTGACGGTGAATACGCCGTCGTTGCGCATTCGCAGTTCCGACGATTTGCAGCCGGTTCTCGCGCTGATGAAGTGAGGCGGGGGGCGAGAGGGGGGGGCGGTGGTCTGGCGAGCGGGCGTGAAGAAAACTTAAAAAAGCGTTGAATTTGTGTTGCATTCCGCGGGAATAAGAGGAATATAGGGCGGTCAGATTGGGACAGAACGGAAACAACCCATCTCAAAAAAAATAAAACAAAGAATCAAAACTAAGGAGAAATGAACATGGCAAAGGCGATGACAAAGAGCCAAATCGTGGCTGCGATTGCAGAGAGCGCTGGAATCAGCAAGAAGCAAGCTGGCGCGGCATTGGAAGCGTTGGCCGCTCTTGCGTATAAGAACGCGAAGAACGGTTTCACCATTCCGGGGTTGGGCAAGCTGGTCTTGGTGCAGCGCAAGGCGCGCAAGGGCCGTAATCCGGCGACTGGTGAAGTCATCCAGATTAAGGCCAAGAAGGTGGTCAAGTTCCGCGTGGCGAAGGCCGCGAAGGATGCCATCCTCGGCGTCAAGTAATTCATTCCAAGTTTGGAACGCAGGCCGCGGCAGCAATGCCGCGGCTTTTTTTGTGCGGTGATGAAGGCGGTGCGCGGTGTGTGAGTTTCCGCGCGTTTTGCGGGAAGCTATGTTATCTGCATGACCACGGCGGAGAACGGCGGCAGGATGGAATCGTCCGGCAAATGGCCGTACAGGGTTTTGCCGACGAACAAGTCCGCCGCGCGTGTCAGCTTGCGGGGCTGGTCGCCGAGGTTGACGGCGCAACGGAGCAGCTGGCGGCCCAGTTTTCTATCCATGGCGAGCACCGTGCGTTGATGGGCGGGCGCGTCTTCGCCCACATCCAAAATGGCGCAGGAGCCTTCGCGCAACGGGCGGTGTTTTTTTCGCAGTGCGATGAGCGCTCGGAAGAATTGAAACCACGTTTGGCGGGCTTCCGTGCCGCGAGCAAATATGTTGCCTTCCAGCTCGACGCCTTCGCGGCGATATTCGCGGCCGTCGGCGCTGATGATGCGGCGGCCTTTATCGCAGGGCTGGCAGCGCGCATGAATGGAGGGGCGATTCAGCGCGCCGAATTCCTGGCCGGTGAGGAGGAAGGGGAGGGTGCGCGGGGATAGGAAGGCGAGGATGTTCATGACGCGGAAAGCGCCGGGGCCGAAGCGGTCCAGGCCGCGGCCTTCGTCGTGGTTGTCGGTGTAGCGCGCGGTGTAGCGCGGGCCGGCGAAGGCGGGGGCGGCTTCTTCGTACTGCATGAGGGTGCGCGCGGCGGCGGCGGCGAGGCCGCCATCGCTCCATGCCTGGAGAATCGCGTGAAAGCCGTGGTTGTGATGGGCTTCGCCGGAGAGGCGCACGCGGGATTGGCCGGCTTCGTCCACGGCGTAGGCGTATTGGCTCAGCTTGTAGAAGTCGTCGTCGTAGGCGGCGTCCATGCCGCGCGCGAAGAGGTCGCAGTTGTTTTCGAAGCCGTAGCATTCGGCCATGAAGAGCAGCTCGCGACGCGGGTGGCGCGCGCGGAGGACGGGGAGGGCTTGGTCCCAGAAGGAGCGGTCGTTGATGAAGTGCGCCATATCGAGGCGGAAGCCGTCAATGCCGTCGGGTTGTCCGTTGGCATCGGGGCCGAGGCAACTGAGCCAGTGGTCGTAGACCTCCATCATCGCGTCGCGCAATTCGGGGCGGGTGTAATCGAGCTTGGCGGTGTCGGACCAGTCGGCATCGAACATGGCGCGGCCATCTTCGCCGCGGACATAGTATTCGGGGTGGGCGCTCATCCAGACGTGGTCGCGCGCGGTGTGGTTGGGCGTGATGTCAAAAATGACTTTCAACTTCAATTCGTGGGCGCGGCGCACGAACGCGCGGAGTTCCTCCGGGGTGCCGTATTCCGGCTCCACGTCCATGAAATCGCGCGAGGCGTAGGGCGAGCCGATTCCCTTGCGGCCGAGGTGTCCGATGGGATAGGGCGGGAGCAGATAGACCACGTTGAAGCCGAGCCGCCGCAGGCGCGGGAGGTATTTGGTCAGATAGGCCAGCGGAGAATCGCGCAGGGGTTTTTCGACCAGCGCTTCAACGGCGTTGCGCGGCTCGCGCGCGGCCAGCGAGCGCAGATTGACTTGGTAAATGATGGCACTTGTCAGCCAGGAGGGTTGAGTCTTCATGGGCGCGCATCGTACCTGCCGCGTGTGCGGGAGGCAAGCCGAAGGGGGGGGAGGGGTGGTTGAAATTATTTTTAATTTTTTCGTTTTTAGGGCTGGACAGGCGGTTCGGGGTGTGGCTCAATGCGCCCCTTTTTACGAAAGAATATGCAAGTTCGAGAAGCCATCATAGCCAACTCTCAGGGAATTCATTGCCGACCCTCTGCGGTCATCGTCAAAGAATTTCAGGGGTATCCCGGCCAAATCCGGCTGTCGAATGACAATGGATCGTGCGACGTCAGTTCGGTGATGCAACTGCTGTCTTTGGAAATGCAGCCGAAGACCAAAGTTCAGGTCGAGGTCATGGGCGAGAACGAAGTGGCGGCGGCGGACCGGCTGGTGGAGCTGCTCGAAACGCACTTTGATTTTCCGCCGCAGGAAGAAGACAAGTAAGCGCCGTTGGGGGGGCGCTTGATTTTGGGGGCGCTTAACGGCGGGCGGATGTTCGCTGGCGCTCAAAGGGGAAGCGATATTTTTTCAGTCCCAGCTCGTCGCGCATGGCCATCATTTCCCGCTGCGTTTCGCGATTGAGGGGCACGCCTTTTTTGCGGCGCGCGCAACTGGTGAGATATTCCTTTTCGCCGGCGGTGTAGATGCGTTTTTGGCCGGGCGCTTTGCGGGCGGCGCGCAGCGCGCGCAAGATGTTGCCGGCCATTTTTTTGAAGGAGGCCAGCGGGGTGAAGTGGGCGACGTCTATCGCGATGAAGAAATGGCCCAGCGGAATGGGGGTGGCTTTTCCGTCGGGTCCGCGCCCGGAAAGCATTTTGAGGAACGCGCCTTGCTGCAGGGCCGCTGATAGGATTTCAACCACGGTGGCGTAGCCGTAGCCTTTGTAGCCGGAATAGTCTTCGCCTGCGCCGCCCAGGGGGAGCAGGGCGGCGGTGCCGGCAATCAATTCCGCCAGGACCGCGTGGGGGTCCGTCTTGGATTGGCCGTCCTGGGCGATGACCCAGCCCGGCAGGAGCGGTTGATTGAGTTTGGCGTGAACTTCCACCGCGCCGCGCTGGATGATGGATGTGGCGCAGTCGAGCAGAAAGGGAAACTTTTCGTCGGTGGGCATTGCGAAGGTGAGGGGATTGGTGCCGAGCATGTTTTCGACGCCGAAGGTGGGGGCGATGGAGGGGCGGGCGTTGGTGCCGCAGATGCCAATCTGGCCGGCCTTGGCCGCCATGAGCGGGTAGTAGCCGGCGATGCCGAAGTGGGTGGAGTTGCGCACCGCCACCATGCCCAAGCCGTGCTTTTTGGCTTTGCTGATGGCGAGGGTCATGGCGCGGTGCGCCACGACATGGCCCATGCCGTTGCCGCCGTCCAGAACGGCGGTTGCGCCTCGATTTTTGAGCGTGCGGATGCGGGTTGTGGCGAGTTGGGTGCCGGCGCGAATGCGGTCGTAATAAATGGGTTTCAGGCGGGAAATGCCGTGGGAGTCAAAGCCGAGGATGTCCGCTTGAATGAGGACGGCCGCGCAAATTTCGGCGTCTTGTTTGGGCGCGCCCAATCCGATGAATACATCCCGCATGAAGCGTTCGAGGGTGGAGATGGGCAGCCATGCGGCGCCTTTTTCTGTTTTCATGCGCGGACCTCCTGGGTTTTGGTTTCCAAAATACGCCGCGTCTTTGCTCGCGGTCAAGCGGGGAGATGGGCGGGGTGGGCGGCGGGGCTGTCTTTTGAGATTGCCAGTTGGGGCTGGAACCTTTTTCATGTGGGCATGAAGTCCAATGTGAATCCGTCGGGGTCGTTGCGCCGTGGAGCCAGCGCCATTTTGTTGTTGCTATGTTTTCTGGTGACGGCGGTGGTGGTTTTTCACGCGCTGTGGGCGCCGGGGGCGGTGCTGATGAGCACCGATGACAACGTGGGGCTGTTGAAGCGGACGCAGCGGGTGCTGGAGGCGTCGGTGTTTCATCCGTGGGAGGGCGAAGTGCTCTGGGGGCTGCCGGGGATTAGCGGCATCCGGCCGGGATTTTTGTTGCTGAGGATGATTCCCGCGACGCTGTTCATGAATGTGTTTCATGGCTTGTGTCTCGCGCTGGCGGCGTGGCTGCTGGCGTTGTATTTGCGCGACCGCGGGTTGCGGCCGGCGGCGTGTGTGTTTGGCGGGCTGGTGGCGTTCTGGGTGGGCACGAATTTGACGCTGACCTATGCGGGGCACATCGGCAAGTACGGCCTGATGCCGTTTCTGGCGCTGGCGATTTTCGCGCTGGGGCGGTGGGGACAGACCGGGCGCATGGCGTGGTCGGTTGTGGCGGGGGCGGCGACGGGCGCGATGTTTCTGGAGCAGGGCGACGTGGCGCTTTTTTGCGCGCTGCTGCTGGCGCCGCTGGGTTTGCGCGAGGGGGTGCGGGTGGCGGGCGGCTGGAATGTTGCGGCGCTTTTGAAGGAGTCGTGGGCGGCGGTGGCGGTGGCGGCGTTGCTGGCGGGCGGGGCATCGCTGGCGGTGCGCGGGGCGGGGGTGGAGGAGGTCACGGCGGGGCAGTCGCCGGAAGAACACTGGGCTTACATCACGCAATGGAGCCAGCCGCCGTCGGAAAGTCTGGACTTCATCGCGCCGGGCTGGACGGGGTGGCGCATCGGCGACGAAAAAGGCCCCTACTGGGGCAAATTGGGCCGGAGCGAGGGATGGAAGCGGACGCGCCAGGGCTTCATGAATTTCAAATTGGAGTCGGTGTATGTTGGTGTTCTGCCGTTGCTTTTTGCGGTGATGGCTTTGGTGGAGGCGGTGCGGCGGCGGCGCGAGTGGAAGCACAGTGGCACTGTTTTGCTGTGGGGCGGGCTGTGTGGGGTGGCGCTGTTGCTGGCGTTTGGAAAGTATTTTCCGCTGTACCGCCCGTTCAGTTGGCTGCCGGGTGTTTCCAGCATCCGAAATCCCAACAAGTTTATTCATTTTTTCCAGTTGGCGTGGGGCGTGCTGGCGGCGTTCGGGTTGCATGCCGCGCTGCATATGCAGGCGCGGCAATTGCGCCGCTGGGCTTGGGGCGCGGGGGCGGCGGGTATCTTGTTTATGCTGGCGGCGCTGGCGTTGTGGGCGGATGTGTCCAGTGGCGCGGCGCGTCTGGTGGCGCTGGGGTGGACGTCGGTATTCGCGCGCGCGATTCAGTGGAACAAGGCGTTCAGCGTGACGTATGCGGGGGCGATGTTTGGCGTGGCGGCGGGACTTCTGGCGCTGATGGCGCGCGGCGTTTTCCACACCGTGGAAAATATATTTCCACACCATGGAAAAAATGCGGCGAACGTTCCACAGCGTGGAAAATCCGCGGGCGACAACGTTCCACAGCGTGGAAAAACCGAGGAACATTTTCCACACTGTGGAAAAAATATTTCCACGCTGTGGAAAACTTCTTGGCTGGCGTGGGTTCCGGCGCTGGTGGTGCTGTTTGATGCGGCGGTGATTCTGGCGCCGCACTATATTCAGACGATGCCGCCGGGGCTGGTGGCGGAAAATGAGCTGGTGCGGTATCTCAAGCGGGAGGTTGGATTTTCACGCACGGCCATGGCGGGGCCGAGTGAGCACTATAACCAGTGGCTCACGTATTTGTTCCCGTATCATGGGGTGCCGACGAAGGAGGTAACCCAGTTGCCGCGCCCGCCGGATGATTATACGGCGTTTTGGCAGGCCGTGCGCGACCCGCTGCGCCAGTGGCGGCTGGCGGCGGTGAGTCATGTGCTCGCGCCGGGGAGCGTGGCGAAGCAGTTGATGGGAAATCCTGCGTGGGCCTCGCAATTGGAGGTGGTCTGGGCGTATCAGCCGTTTGCGGATGGCTGCGGCGGGGTGGGTGTGCGTTCGCTGCCTCCGACGGCGGATGCCCCGGAGGTGGTGTTGCGGTTGAAGCCGGCGCCTCAACGCGTGGAGGCGGTGCGGTCCTGGCGCGTAGTGGAAGATGCCGAGGCGTTGAAGTTGCTGGGTGGCCCGCTTTTTGAGCCGGGCGTTTCGGTGCTGCTGCCGCCGGGCAGTCCGGTTTGCGCGCCGCCGACGGGTGATCCGGGGCCGCCGCCGGAGGTGGAGATTGTGGAGGCCATCCCGGGACGGATGGAGTTCACGGTGAAAAATCACGGCCCGGTGGTGATGCGCGTGGCGGAAAAATTTGATGCCGGCTGGCGGGCGACCGTGGACGGTCAGCCATGGCCGGTTTTGCGCGTGGATTATATGTTTCAGGGGGTTGCGTTGGAGGAGGCGCGCACGCACCGGGTGGTGCTGTGCTATGCGCCGACCTCGTGGCCGCTGGTGATGCAGGCCGTCGGGCTGCTGGCCGGTTTGGGCGCGCTGCTTTGGCTGGCGATTCCGCGCCGGCAAAAGGAGCAGGCAGCATGAGTGGCGGCGGCCCTCTCTTTGTTGATGTCGTGATTCCATTCCGACGCTGGGATGCATGGACGGCGGAATGCCTGCAGGCGACACTGGCTCTTGAACCCCCTTGCCAGCGAATTACGCTGGTTCCCGATGAGCCGCTGCCGGCCGAGGTTTGGGAGAATATTCGCGCGATGCCTAACACGCAAAATGTTCGCGAGGTGGTGAGCGGCCCTGTCAATCCCGCCCGCAAGCGAAATGCCGCGATGGAGCATAACGGGGCGGATATCTTTGGATTTGTGGATTCCGATGCGCGCCCCTGGCCGGACTGGCTGGCTCAAGGATTGCCGTTTTTCGAAGATTCGCGCGTGGCAATTGTGGGCGGACCCAATTTGACGCCGCCGGAAGACCACCCTTTGCAAAAAGCGTGCGGTGACATCATGGCCAGTCCCTTGGGGATGGGGGCGGCTTATATCCGCCATGTGCCGGTTTCCAGACGCGAGGTGACGGAGCTGCCCACCTGCAACATGCTGGCCAGAAATTTGGAGTGGCTGCGGTTTCGGCCGGAGCTGGATACGTCGGAAGACATGGAATATTGTGCTTTGGCGCGGGCTCGGGACTATCGGGTGATTTATGATCCGGCGGTTCGGGTGGATCATCACCGGCGATTTTTAGGCGTTGGATTTTGGCGGCAATTCCGGGCTTATGGGCTTTATCAGGGGCAGCGCTTTGCCTGGCATCGGCTTTGGCGAGCGGCGCCGCTGGGGTGGTTGGTCTATTTGCTGGTTCTGGTGTTGGGTTTGTTCGTTGCGCCGGGATGGTGGTGGATTTGGACGATTCCACTGGCTATCTACTTGTGTGGTATTGCGATGGAAAGCATTCGCCTGACCCGTGGTCGCGCGCGCGGATGGCTGACGTGGGTCGCTTTTCCCTGGGCGCACGCGGCGTATGGCATTGGATATTTTCAGGGTCTTTTATCAAGAATGGGCGCGGCACCCCAGTCGGTGCAGGCGAAGGAAAAATGACCCCAATGCTCAGCCGAACCCTTCAGGCATTTGAATCAGGCGCACTTTTGGAAATGGCTGAATTTTGTTATCGACGATTGTTATATTGTTTGAGAGAGTAGAGCGTTCAGATTAGCCGAGGATGAAGTCATCGGTTTCAACGTAAACAGCAGGTGTTAGACATGGCCAAGGAAAAAGCGGTTGAGCAACAACATCAGAAGTCCGAGACACGCGCAAACACTGATGCGAATGTATGGGTCCAGTTAATCGGGGCGGTTGTATGCACCACTCTTTTGAGTGTTGGACTTTTGCTCCTGGATAAAGTCCACCACGAGGGGATGATTAAATACCTGCACGGTTTGATCAATCAACGCGGTCCGATTCAATGGCTCGAACTCGTCAGCTTTTTCGTCATCGTTTTCTTTGTTTTCCAGAAATCCCGCATCATCAAGACCCAGATCAGGCACGTGGAGGACGATACGGCCCAGGTGCGCGGCGTGAACATGGACAGCGAAACGGACATTCAAGCCCTTCGCAAACGTATCGAAAGTGAGGGGGGGGGCTCGCGGAGCGTCATGCTCAGCCGTCTGGAGCGTGCGCTCGCCTTGTGGGTGGCCACCAAGGATATGGGCCGTGTGACCGGCTGGATGGGGACGGAAGCTGCCCGCGACAACACGATGTCGGACATGACCTATACCCTCGCGCGCACGATGATGTGGGTGATTCCCATTCTGGGGTTTATCGGAACCGTGCAAGGGCTGGGGTCGGCCGTCGGTGGTTTCGCCGACTTCCTTGCCGGTTCTGCTGAATTGGCCGCCATCAAAGAGGCTATCGCTCAGGTGACGATCAGCCTCGGTGTCGCTTTTGACACCACCTTCCTCGCGCTCATGCTTGTCACGTTTGTGCAGTTTCCACTGACATCCGTCATGCGCCGCGAGTTCACGTTTATGTCCGAAGTGGATGTATATCTCGACGAACACTTTCTTTCCCGCCTGCCCTCGCCCGAGCAACAGCCGGTCGTCATCGAAAACCTCGAAGATTCCATCGAAGCCGCCTTCCGCCGCTATATCCCCGATCCGGACCGCTACGAGCAAGTTTTTTCGCTTTCCATTGAAAAAGCCGCGACGGAAATGGGCCGCCAGTTTGAAGAACTGACCGATCGCTATGTGGACGCGCGGAAAACCGCCACGGACGAAGAAGTGGCCGCTCTGGCCGCCGCCATGGAGCAGGCGCATGAACGGGCCGCCGCGCTGGCCGACAAGTACGCGCGCTCCGCGCAAGATATTCAGGCCACCTTGGGCGAAAGTTTGGAAAAGGCGGCTGGCGCTGCGGGCATTGTGGAACAGCAGATTGGCACAATTGTCGAACTGGGCGCGAAGGTCAAGGAACTGCTATTGGTCGAGCAGGCGCTGGAACGCGCCATGGTCGGCATTACCAGCGCGACGGAATTTCAAAACACGTTTGCCCAGTTGCGCGAGCATCTGGCTGCGACTGACGAGTTCTGCCGCCGCATGAGCCGCCCGCGCGTGATTACGTTGCACGAGGAAGTTGTCTCGTAGAGGGGGAACTCGAAACCCGGCGGCCATGCGGACACTTCACCCAATGCGAATGGTTCAAGCCGCCGGCTTGGCTCTTCTCTGGATGGGCGCGGTCGCCACGGCACAGGATTTGGTCACGCGCGTAATCGCCGACGGCTTGAAGGAGCCGATGGGCGTGGCTCTGCATCCGGACGGGAACCTCATTTATATTTCCGAAAAAGGCAGCGGCAGAATTCTGGCCATGAAGCCCGGCGGCCGCCCCGAACCCGTTCTGGCGGCCGAGTGGTCTGTATCCACGAATCTGCCGCGCTGGGCCTTCTCCGACCGCATTCCCGCAGAAAAATGGTTTGCCGCCCAACTGGAGCAGCCCGGAGCCATGGCGGTGGCCACCAATGGACATGTATTCGTTACTGAGCAGGTGCCGAACGGCCGCCTTCTCGAGTTTATTCCGAACGAAGAAGGCCTGTTGGAAACCGCCCGAGGCGTTCCCGTGCCGTGGTTGGATCAGGAATTTCAGTGGCGCAACATCACCGTGGACCGCGCCGATCGGCTGTATATCGTTGGTGCTGACGAAATTGGCTCTGACTTTATGAAGTTTGGCTCGGCTTTGATGCGCGAAACGGACAGCGATTGGTGGGTGATTGACTTCGGCCCGTTTGCCGATTTTCGCAGTTTGGCATTGTCCGAGCGTCAGGATGCGCTTTTACTGGGCGATCACAACAAGGGGGCGCTATCCTGGTGGGAAGTGAACCGCCACGTCATGTTGGGTGGCGCGCCAGACACTGTGGGCCGGGCCGATCTGGTCGCATTGGCCTTTTATCCAGACGGCTCGTATGTTCTCGGTGTGCAAACCGGCCCCAATCAAGCGTCCCTGATGCACATGGACCCCTTCAGCGGGCAACAGCGGACGCTGTCCACCGATTTCAAATCCATCGGTGCCATCGCCATGGACCGGCCCAACGCGCGCTATTTCGTCACCGATCCGGTGGCCGGTCGCGTGGTAGAATGCACCTTTTCGCCGCCCGTTCGCTTCAATGAAGCGGTCATGCGCCAAATTGTGCGCTCGGTGGATGGCATGCTCGGCGGTCCGACGGAAGCCCCGGCCTTCTTGAACAACTTCATGGAGCGGCTGCAGGATGCCTCTCGCGACATTCTGACGGGCGACACGACGCACGGCGTTCAGTTTAACTTGAGCGACATCGCCGGCAAAATGCCGATTGTAGCCGGCCGCATTCGTGCCACGGTCGAAGTGGAAGGGGCCGAAGATGACCCCCTCGAACAAGTGGACTTCTTCCTGTTGTTCCCGAGCAAGGTGGTCATGACGGATACCGCGGTCAGTCCCAGCCTGAGCTTTTTCTCGGCTCGCCGCAAAAGCGGAAAATTGGAGCAAACCAAACCGCTGTTCCAAGGCGATGTCAGCGTACACCGTGTGTCGGGAACCAACTATGCCAAGGTGACCACCGCGCCCGGCGGCCTGCATGTGCCGATTGTGGTCTGCGGCATGGAGCAAACCGAGGAAGGCATTTCGGTGAACCTTTCTTTTCTCGGCGCGGGCGTGTATGGCGACTACTATGTCAATTTATTCCAAGGCCCGCGCGAGCAGAAAGCCAAGCTGGTCGTCAAATCCGCCGCCAGTCCCAGCGGCAACGTCAGCTATGATGCGTTTGTGGATGATATGACCGTTGAAGGCATGGATGGCAAAATTACGAAGGAGCAATACAGCAACCTGCTCATTTCCGGCTTCGGCGGCGGCAGTGGCGCCAATCGCTCGGTCGGCTGGTTGCGGCTCGGCCAATTCCCCGCTGCCATGACGGTTGCTTTTGGAGACGCGGACGACACCAAACTCACCGGCGCCGCCAGCGATCTGAGGGAAATCGTCGAAAAGAAACGCCTCGAACGTAGCATTGCCACTGCCTCGGATATAGAAGATTTCGACGGCCACGGCGCGGATGTGGATAAGGCGGGCGAGCAGCCGCAAGACGAATCCCCGGAAGAGGCTACGCCATGAAACAAGCCGATATTGATTCTTCCGGATTCCAGAATATCGTGCTGATGCTCATCGGCGTGCTCATCATCATGCTCGTCAGCAACGTGCTCACCATCATTAGCAACCCCGACAACATCAAAATTGACGCCCTGATTACCGGGGTTACCTACGGGGCCGATGACGATGCCGAGAAGGAGTTCATTCCGCCCAAATTCCAGAACCTGGCGCAGGACCCCGTTTATGTGGACGTAGAGCCAACCAAGCTCACGATTTATTACAAGACCATCAAGGAAGTCAGCGCCCGTGATTTGATGTTTGAGGGCAACGATTTCGAAAAGTTTTTGGACGAAATCGAACCGAACAAGGAGCGCCGCTATGTCGTTCTGCTGTTGCGGCCGGGCAGTGCGGTTTTTCAGCGCAAGTTGCGTCAGGTCATCCGGGAGCGAGGCATAGACGTGGGGTTCGAGCCGTGGGAAACTGACCGTCCCATCGAACTCGAAGCGCGCGAAGGGGAAGAGGCGCAAGAACCCCCGGAGGCGGAAGAAGCTCCAGAAACGCAAGGAGAGCAAGGAGCATAACATGGCCGGCCCAGACATTGATCTTAGCTCGTTTACCGACCTCCTGACCTGCATCCTCGGCGTGCTGGTTTTAATCATTCTGCTTACCGGCATTGACGCCTCACAAATTTCCGTGCTGGTCGCCACGCCAAAGGAAATCACCGGCGACGATAAAAGCCCGGTATTCTTCGAGTGCCGCAATCAGCAGCTATTTTATATTTCCACGGACGATTTGAAAGAGGCCGTGGACGCCAAAACCGAGGAAATACGCGTCGCCGTGGCCGGTGACCAAAAAGAATTTCTCAAGCAAGCCGCCCAAACCATGCTGGAGGTCAACGGCCAAAAAGTGGACTACACCATGGCTCTCGTGGGCAAATACGAATTGATTCCCATTCCCGATGCGGAGGGCTACAGCTTTGACAAAACCGTCGTGGCAGACGAAGAAAACTGGTATGCCTCCAAGCTCGCCACCATAGACCCTCACACGCAGTTTATCTGCTTCTTCGTTCGCCCGGACAGTTTTCGTACTTTTCAGCGCGCGCGCACCCTGGCCTGGCTGAAAAATATCAATGTGGCCTGCGAATTGCAGGACGAAAGAAATCACATCATTCTCGGCCCCGGCGGCTCCCAGATATTCTCGCAATAGGCCGTGGCCGCGTCTTCCGCCATGGACCTGTCCGCCTTTGCTTGTCATCAGTGCGGCATCTGTTGCCGTTGGCCGGGCTCCGTTCTCCTTACCAAGGCCGATATCACCGCCATTTCCGCCACTCTCCAGCTTGCCGAAGACGATTTCATTCAGCGCCACACGATTCTCTCACCCAATCGTCGGCAATTATCCCTGAAAGAAGCCTCTGACGGCTCTTGTGAATTCCTCGGCGCTGACAACCGCTGCCGTATTTATGACGCCCGCCCGAAACAGTGCCGCGATTTTCCCTATCGCTGGCGCGCCGACGGCTGCCCGGCCCTCGAAGAAGTCCAAAACATGTAAAAACAGCCTGTTTAGCGCAAAAACTCTAAAAAACGCTGGAAAACCGGCGAAAAATCGCCTTCCGCGCGCACTTTCTGCTCTGACAAGTCCCCTTCCGCGCGCCTGTTTTTGTGGCTTTTCGCGCCCAAAATCGGCTGAAAATTGGCCCATAACTGGAGGCGAACATATTGCCAAAACTGGATTCACTTATTGCAATAACTGAATTCAATTATTGTAATAACTGAATTCACTTTTTGTAATACATTGGCGTTGGATGTCGAAAAATTATATTTTTTATCTTGTTGGGGGCCAATGGGATGCGGAATCCGTAGTTCCGGTATTGGGCGTCGGATGGTGAGTGGGGCGGGGGAGAGGTCAGAGGTCAGAATTCAGAGGTCAGGAAAAACCGAACAGCCGGAACAGCCATTTAACGCAAGGGGCGCGAACGAAACGCAAAGGGCGCAAGCGATTTTTTGGGGGAGAGGGGCGCAAGCGGGGGGCGGAGGGGGAACGGAACAGCCTCTGCGCTNNTCTGCGCTCGGCGAGCGCAGCTACAGTTCGGCGGCGGGGTGGCCCTGCCTTTTTGTGTGGATGGCTGAAAAATGCTTGAGAAGTGGGGCCGCAAAATAAAATATTTTGGGGGTTGGCTGGCGCGGGGAAATTGTTGTATGTTGTTTGTTAAGTGAAGCGTATGACATCGGGTGGTTTTGAAGGGCGTCACCTTACTTATTGAGTTGCATTGCGCGGGCAAACAGGGCATGATTTTCAGAAAGATGATTAGCGGGTTCCAAAGTCTGTTTGGAGACGGGCGGAGATTGTCCAGAATTTTCGTCGTGGGGGCGCTTTGTCTTTTGGGCGGGTTGGTGTCGTCGGGGCTCGCGTTCACGATGGAAATTGATCTTGGCTGGGGCTATAACCAGAACCCCGCTGGCAATGATCTGAGCCTATATAATTTACAAGAGGGCTCGATTATTCAGATTATTCTGTATGATTCGACGCAGGCCAGTCCGCCGGGGTCGGATGCCGCTGATAATTTTGATGTGTACGGTTATTATCCGGAGGGCGTTCTTCTGGATAACAACGTGTATGATCCGTATTCGGTTCCGGAGGGGCACGTGATGGCCTATACGGATACGGTGCAGGTGGCTCCCTCGCCGGATGGCAATGGAAATACGTGGTGGCGGACGGTGCCGGTTTTCAGCATTGATGGCCCTTACGACCGCGTGTACATCCGGGTGTTTGAGGTGACGGATTTTCCTGAGGGTGAAGTGGTGCTGAGCTACTGGGGGGTTAGTGACGTGGTGTCGTTTGATCCGTCGCAAAGTTTCGGCTATGTGTTTATTGGTCCGTGGGACAACATCGAGGCGGATAAGCGGAATTATTTTGAGGTGATTCCGGAGCCGGGGACGACGGCGTTGCTGATTTTGGGTGGAACGGGGCTGTGGGCGGCTACCCGTCGTCGCCGCCTCAAATCTAATTGGGAGTAAAATTTTGTACGCGATAAGGTTATTCTTTGCTGTCTGGGCGCAGTTGGGAAAAACGTTATCCTGAGGGTGGTTTCGTGGATGCCATGCGGAGAAAAAAGGAAGAGAAGCAATGAAAAAGTCACACTTCGTAATTTATCTTTTGGTGGGCGCGGCGCTGTGCTGGGCGGTGCCATGCGTGGTGGAGGCGGATGTTGTCAGTTTCGTCACCTTGAGCAACCCGGAACCAGTGAAGGATGCCATTGGGCGCAATTTGCCGGGCAATTGGGAGCGGCCGGACATTGCGTCGCGGGTGGAAATTCGTAGTGTGGGCACGGGGATTGTTGCGCCGGACCCGCAAACCGGGGAGAGCGATGAGGCGGCCAATCCGCTCGTGGCGTCATCGTTCATTGGAGAGAATGTGCCAGGTCCGAATCTCGGGAAAATTTCGCATACCTTTAGCGACCGCGCGGTATTGGCGGGGGGCGCGTTTGCGCGGGTGTATGACAATTACGCGTCTCAGGGCGCCGTTTATTACTGGGATTCGCAGATTATTCAGGATGTGCCTACCAACCAATGGCAGGTTACGCCCTCGCTCCATGTGGTTTTTGGCGAGCGGCAGGTGATTGACACGGTGAATTATCCGGGCGATCCGGACACGGATGGCGATGGCATTCCCGATGCGATGGAAATGGAAATGGGTTTGGACCCCAGCGTCGCGGATACGGATGGGGATGGATATGACGATTTGTTTGAAGTGCTGAATGGGCTGTATTTGCAGCCGTCGGACCCGGATCCGTCGCTGACGATTGCGCTGACGCGCGAGGTTGCGCCGGAAGGCAACCCGCAGCTGCCCGCGATTCTATCGTGGGATACCATTCCGGTGCCCGCCATGGAGTATGTGGTGCAGTTCCGCCCGATTTGGGAGGACGAAGAGGCCTTCTCCAACATCTGGAGCGGCGTTTATACCGACGAACGGATTGAGCTGGATGTGCAGGAGTGGTTGGATGAGTCCGGATTTGAGCGGGGATTTTTCCGTGTGCGGGTTCCGTATGAGCGGCCGTAGGAAAACGGGAGTGGCAAGTTTAGTCAGAGAGATTTGAGATGAGTGAGGGTGAACAAATGAAGATATGGCAACATTCTTTGCGCTTGGTGACAGGCTTGGTGGTGTTGACGGCGCTGGTCTGGCCGATGGGAGTCTGGGCGCAGCAGACTGTGTATCACCGGGACGATTGCGGCACGGGCAACTGGTGGGACGGAGCCAACCCTTGGTACTACCAGACATGGAATAACACCCAAGACCGGCCAGACCGGAATTGGCGAACCGCCAACGATGTTTTTTTCGGACACAACAACTATACAACAATGTCCTTGAACGGCAATGATTGGTATTTCATTCGGACGCTCACGTTTCAGGCCGGGGCAAGTTCCGCGCGCACGATGAACCAGGCGGAAAGTGCAGGTATCGATATGCGGGGGGCTGGCACGCGCAAGATTGAGAACCTCAGTTCTGGTCACCACGTATTCAACGTTCCGGTTTCGTTAGTGGACGGCACCACGGAGTTCAACCCGGTCAACGGCAACCTGACCTTCAATCAGCCCATTTATCTGAAATCCAACTGGATCAATGTGTGGGGTGACAACCAGAATACGCTGTATTTGAACGGTGTGCTGAACGCGGACAGCGGCAACGGCGGGCTGGCGGTGAAGGAAAACAGCATCGTGGTGTTGACGAACAACAATACGTTCACAGGCGGGATATGGGTGGAAAAGGGGACGGTGCAACTGAGCGGCAGCACCAATGCCATGGGGACTGGCGCCATCAACGTGGGGACCAACGCCACGCTGGATTTACAATATGGCGGGGTATCTCTGCGGCCCGTGGCGATCAATCTTTACGGCACCGGCACGAATGCGGGGAACGGGGCGCTGCGCAAAACGACCAGCGGCGCCACGACGTGGCGCGGCAGCATCAACCTGGGGGCGGATTCGCGGATCGTGGTGACGGGCGGCGGATTGAGCCTGTACGGTGCGATCACGGCGGCGACGCACACGCTGTACATCACCAACACGGTGACGGTGACAATGCAGAGCGGCTGCACGCTGAGCGGCAGCAAGACGACCGGGGATGGCGCGCTGCACAAGAGCGGGTCGAGCACGCTGTATCTGCGGCCTTCGTCGGGGCTGTCGGGATCGATCTGGCTGCAGAAAGGGGAAATCCGGCAGAACACGGACAATTCGGCAACAATTCCCTCCGGCGGCATTTTCCGGATGTCCGACGGGGTGACCTACCGCTCCGACGGGTCGGCCTCGCGCACGAACGCCAAGGCGGCGCAGATCGACGGAGGCGTGACGCTGGGTTACAGCGGGGGCGGGGAGCTGACGTTCTCGGGCAATGTGAATCTGACGGCGGGGCAGCGGACGTTGACGGCATTGAACAATGTGGTGATTTCCGGGGCGATCACCAACGGCGGGTTGACGAAGGCGGGAACCGGCACGATGATTCTGTCCGGCGCGAACACCTATGCGCTGGGCACGCTGGTGAGCGCGGGAACGCTGGAAGGGACGACGACCAGCCTGCAGGGCAACATCACGAACAATGCCGCGGTGGTGTTCAATCAAAGCGCCAGCGGGACGTATGCGGGCGTGCT
>DBPO01000065.1:0-25653 GCA_002304915.1 Verrucomicrobia bacterium UBA1418 | reverse complement strand
GACGCTGGCGGGCGCGGGGACGGTCGGGGCGCTGACGATGCAGAGTGGTTCGACGGTCAGCCCCGGCAATGCGAATGGCACGGCGGGCACGCTGAATGTGAACGGCGCGGCTTCATTGATTGGCACGTACACGTGCGACATCACGGGGACGGGCAGCACGGCCTGCGACAAGATTGCGGCGACGGGGGCGGTGTCGGCCAGCGGCGGGTTGACCATCAATCTGGGGACGACGGCGCCGACGGGTTTCAATCAGGCGACTTCGTATTCGTGGACGATTATGAGCGGCAGTTCGGTGAATATCGCGAACATGGCGCTGGGGACGACATGGACGGCGTCTGGCACGTTTGCGTTGACGACGAGCGGCAACACCGTTGTGGTGACGTACACCGCGCCCAAGCCGGCCACGCCCACCGGCTTGACGGCTTCCGATGGCAGCAGCACGGCGCAGGTGGCGGTGAGCTGGAATGCGGTGACGGGCGCGACGAGTTATGAGCTTTTCCGCAACACGGCAAACAACTTTGCCGGGGCGTCGAGCATTTATAGCGGCGCCACGGCGTCGTACAACGACACGGGGGCGGCGCCAGGTCAGCAGTACTGGTACTGGGTGCGGGCGTCGAATGCATCGGGTTCGAGCGATGCCAGCAGTCCGGATACGGGCTATCGCAAGTTGACGGCGCCGACGGGTGTGGCGGCTTCCGATGGCAACAGCACGGCGCAGGTGACCGTGAGCTGGAGCGCCGTGACGGGAGCGACCGCGTATCATGTGTATCGGAAGACGGATTCCAGTCCCACCGGCGCGACGGCGCTGGGCGCGCAGACCAGCGGGTTTGCCGACACGACGGCGGAACCGGGTCAGAAGTACTGGTACTGGGTGGTGGCGTCGAACAACACCAGCAGCAGCGTCAGCGACTGGAGCACGGCGGATACGGGCTATCGGAAGCTGGCCACGGTTCAAAATGTGGCGGCCACTGAGAACCGGACGGACATGGTGCGGGTGACGTGGAGCGACGTTGCCGGCGAGACCGGCTATGGCATTTGGCGGCACACGGCGAATAATTCGGGTGCGGCGGCCTGCATCGGCTCGGCGGCGGCGAATGCCACGAGCTATGATGACACGGGGGCGACGGCGGGACAGACCTACTATTACTGGGTGCGGGCGACGAACAGCACCAGCGCGAGCATGAGCGATTTCAGCGCATCGGACAGCGGCATGAAGATGATTAGCGAGCCGACGACGCCGGCGTCCAATATCACGTTCAGCGATTTGGCAAGCGCTTCCTACACGGTGAACTGGACGCGGGGAAATGGTGATTCCGTTTTGGTAGTGGCCAGGCAGGGCAGCGCGCCTGCCGCGCCGGTGGACAACACGACCTATACGGCCAATGCCGCGTTTAGTTCCGGCGACACCACGGCGACGGGCAGTTTTGTGGTGTACAAGGGCAGCGGCACAAGCGTGAATGTGACGGGACTGTCCGCGGGTACCGAGTATTATTTTGCGGTGTATGAGTTCAATGGCTCCACCACGCCGAACTATCTGCAAGCCGGCGCGCCGGTGGCCAGCCGCACGACGCTGGCGACGGAGCCTTCCATTCAGGCGTCGGGGATGGCCATTAGTTCGCCCGCCGAAGTCAGCATGAGCGGGTTCACCTGGACGGCTGGCAATGGGGCCGGGCGCATTCTGGTGGCCAAGGCCGGAGCGCCGGTGGACAGCTTCCCGGTGGATGGCGTGACGTATACGGGCAGCACCAATTTCGGCACCGCCAGCGCCGAAATCGGCACCGGGAACTATGTGCTGTGGGTTGGCACGGGCACACCCAACAGAATCAGCTCTCTGGCGCGTGACACGGTCTATCACTTCCGCTTGTTTGAGTATAATGGCAGTGGGGATGCCATCAACTACAACACCAGCGCCGCGACGGGCAATCCGATTAGTCAGACGACTATGGCGATCAATCCGGGTTCTGCAGTCACTGATTTGGCGCTTTCGAATATTGGCACGGACCGTTTCACCGTGACGTGGACCAAGGGTGCCACCGGCACCAATACGTTGATTGTGGTGTGTAAGGAATCAGCCCCGAGCGGTCCGACGGATATGAATACCTATGACGCGCGCGCGGCTTTTGGTTCCGGCTCCGACTTGGGTTCGGGCAGCTATGTGGTTTATACGAATACAGGCACGAGTGTGACGGTGACGGGGCTGACGCCAGGCACGCTCTATTATGTGCGCGCGTATGCCTTTAACGGGGCGGACGGCGCACAGAATTATCGCACGAGCGATCCTGCCAACGCAAATGGCTATACGCTGACGCTGGAGCCGACTACTCAGGCGACGGCTATCACGTTCGGGACGCTGGCGGACACAAGCTATGCGATCTCGTTCACGGCGGGCAACGGCTTGAGCCGCTTGGTAGTGGTGAGGCAGGGTGGCGCGGTTTCCTGGACGCCGACGGATGGGGTGGCGGTTTCGGGCGAGAATAATAATTTTGCGAGCGCGGCGGATTTGGGCAGCGGCAACAAGCTGGTGCATCGCGGAGCCGGCCCGTTCACGCTGTCCGGGCTGACGGCGGCGACGGAATATCATGTGCGCGTGTTTGAGTACAACGGCACAAATGCCACATTGAACTACAACGTCAATGCCGCGAGCGGGAATCCGGCGAGTCGCTACACGCTTTCGACGGAGCCTTCGGCGTATGGCGCGTTGACGGCGACGGCGCTGTCGGACACGCAGGTCAAGCTGGACTGGACGGCGGCGACCGGCGCGAATGGATACATCATTGTGCGCAGGACGGGGTCGGCCCCGACCGGCGCGCCGGTGGATGGCGTCGGCTATGCGCAGGGGAACACGATTGGCGATGGCCAGGTGGTGGCGGTTATTGCTTCCGGCGCGGCGGGTTCGCACACGGACAACTACAACACGGCGGCGAATACCACCTATCATTATTTAATCTTTCCGTTTGCCTATGACGGCACACTGGCACATGGCACGTATAATTACCGCACGTCCGCCACGGTTCCGGGCGCGAATGCCACGACGGGCAAGGCGGAGCCGACCACCAGCTCCACCATTACCTCGTTCCTGCCGACGAGCAGTTCGAGCGCGACCGTTGTTTGGGATAATACGGGTTCCGCCGATGGGACGATTATTCTCATCCGGGCCGGCGGGGCGGTTAGTGCGAACCCGAGCGATTGGACGTCGTACACGGCCAATTTGGCGTATGGCAGCGACAGCCAAATCGGCACAGGCAACTACGTGGTGGTGGCGGGCGCGGGCAAGTCCGGCAGCGCCACGATTACCGGCTTGAGCGCGGGTACGAGCTATCATATTGCCGTCTATCCGTATAACGGGTCGGGCAGCATGTTGAACTATCGGACGACATCGCCGGCCACGGCGAGCGTGACGATTTTGCCTGACCCCACGGCGGCAACGGCCACAGTGGATGGCAAAACCATGGTGCGGCTGGCGTGGACGAAGAACGCTTCGTATGGCGTGATGATTGTCTACAAGCAGGGCAGCGCGTCAACGGCGCCAACTCAAGGCACGGCATACAACGTGGGCGGGGCCTGCGGCGGCGGCACGGTGATTTACAAGGGCACGGGCGCGTCGCTGGAGCATGTAGTGGCGTCGGACAAGGCGCACCATTACGCGTTTTATTCCTACAGCGGCAACAATTATTCCGCTGGCGTGACGGCTTCGGATTCCACCTCCGCTTTCAGCGTGGGCGAAATCGTGGAGACGTTCTCCTATACGAATAGCACGGCGTTGACCGGCTTGAATGGGGAACGCGGCTGGGGCGGGGCGTGGTACGGGCCGCAGGTCGGACTGTTCACGAACGTATCGGGCAGTTTTGCGACACAGACCAACTACCCGGCGACCTCCGGCAACAAGGCGTGGGTGTGTCCGCCGAATAACACCGGCGTCAAGGCTTGTCGCTATCTGGGACAGGACTTTAAGAGCGGGAAGATATGGTTTGGTTATATCCTGAACTACGAATGGAGCGGCCCGAATAAGTACGCGGGCCTGTCTCTGGCATGGGGCGATAACGAAGAGAAGGTGTTCTTCGGCGAAATCTACGATCAGGACAAGCAGCTCGGTATTGCAACTCCCAACAGCAGTGCGGGGTCGTCCTACACGCTGGATAACGGGTCGGGCAAGGACTACATTATCGTGGGCTATTACGACTGGGAAAACGGCGTGGCGAAGGTCAATGCCTACGCGGTGGGGTCGCAGGCGGTGCCGGCGGAGGAGCCGGGGAGCTGGGATGCCACGCTCTACAAGAGCAGCAACGATGTTGGCTGGGTCAATACGGTCTGGCTGTCGGCTGGCGCCGGGTCCTCGCACGGCACGCCGGGGAGCACGTATTTTGACGAAGTGCGCATTGCGACCAACTGGGCGGGGATTGTTCAGATTGCGCCGTCGAAGCCGGCCGACCCTGCCAACGCAACCGCCACGGTGGACGGGCATGAAATGGTGCGCCTGGCATGGACGAAGAACGGCGCGGGGAGCGATGTGATGGTGTTGCATAAGACCAGCGCCATTACGACGGGGCCGACCGATGGCACCGGCTATGCCGTCGGCAACACCATTGACGGCGCGACCGTGATTTATCGCGGCGCGGCGACGGCGCTGGAGCATGTCGTGACGCCGGGCAGCGCGAATGTTTACAAGTTCTACTCCGTTAATTCGGTCAACTATTATTCGACCGGCATCGGGGCGTCCGCCACGATGGGGACCTATCTGGCGAATGAATGGGTCAACCCGTTCAGCTATACGAATGACACGGCATTTTCCGCCTCCATGAAGGGCGGGCAAGGCTTTGGCGCCAATTACTGGGCGGCCAACACCGGCACCTGGAAGGCGCGGACCAACAACGCCGTGGCCACCACAGATGTGCCGCGGTTCTTCGATATGACCGGCTATCCGCCTATGGCCGGCAATCTGGCCTGGGTGGAAGACCCGGGCAACGGCAACAGCGCCACGGCGGATCGCAGTCTGGCGTCACCGATTAGTGCCGGCACCTTCTACGTGGCCTTCATGATGGCCTATCAGTATCATGGTCCGGACAAGTGGGCCGGGTTGAGTTTGACGGACGGCAGCGGGAATGAAGTGGCCTTCTTCGGCAAGGGTGGCGGCGCGAATTACCACACGCTGGCGGCGGCCGGCGGCGGCAGCACGTTCTGGTCCGGCTTTGATTTCCTGCCGTACAACAGCAATACCGGCAACGTGTATATGGTCGTGGGTAAATACGATTTCAGCACGAAGCAGTTGCAGACCAAGGCGTGGAACCTGGCCGGCAACACATTCCCCGACACGGAGCCGACCAGCTGGGATGCCAGCGGGACCTTGAGCGGTGGCATCAGCCAGATTGCGCGCATTCGCCTGAATGTGGGGTCGCACGATTCCGCCGGCACGATTGGGCGTGTGTTCTTTGACGAAATTCGCTACGCCACCAACTGGGCCGGCCTTGTGACGGTCAAATGTCCGGAGTGGGCCGGTAGCAACACATTCAACAACGCGGCGTGGACCGCGCCGACGACGAGTTGGCTGGGTGACTCCGAAAGCTACGTTTTTCAATCGTATCCGCCGGGCCCGGGCCAGCGCGGTAGCATTGAGTTCGACTGGGCGAAAAACAACACCTTCTCGACAGTGAAGGATTTGCCTTGGCTCAAGAATGAGAACAATAACACCTACTGGTCGAACCGGGTGCAATCCACTTCGGCGGGTGTTTTCACGAGCCGCTTTGCGGCCGCTGGCAGCGGATGCGACCCGGTGCGGACGAATAACCCCGCGCTGACGGTTCAGAATTTGAATTCGCCCACGGGCGCTTCGGCAACGCGAGATGGAACGCACACCAACAGCCAAATCAATTTGACTTGGACGCGTGGCATCTCCGGTGTGGCGAAGGATGTGATTGTGGTTCGTCAGACGGTGGATACCGGCTGGACGGCTCCAGTCAATGGCGTCACCTATCAGGCGGGTGACGCGCTGGGTTCCGGCACGGTGGTGTATCGCGGCTCCGCCACCACCTTCGCGGATGGCGGTCTGGCGCCGAATACCACCTATTACTACCGCTTCTATTCCGAGAACTGGAGCTACTATTCGGTTGCTTATGCATCGGCCAACGCGAAGACGGCCGCTGGTTCGCAGAGCATCACCATTGACGGCAATCCGGCGGACTGGCTGGGGACGCCGTCGGTCACGCTCAATTCGGCGATTAGCTCGCGTCAGGAATACATCTGGACTGACAAGAGCGGCGAAGAGCGCATGGACCATGCCGACCACGCGAATGCCGACATCAAGGAATTCCGGGTCTATGCCGATGCAGAGTGTGTATATTTCCTGATTAAGCTGGCGGATGTCACCGATGCCGCCAAGCCGTTTGTGGCGATTGGTCTGGATACGCGCCGGAGCGCGGACAGCACGGCCATGAATTGGCTGGGCGATGATGCCGATACCTTTGTGGGCGACGGCTACTTTGGAGGCAGTGCGGCGGTCCACTTCCCGGAATATCAGCTCAATATTCACTCCGTGGGCGGCAATGCTGAAATCGAGGCCTATCATCATACGGGGAACTCGTGGTATGGGCCGGGCGCCAGTCGCGCGGCTGCCATCAGCGTCGAGCATAACGCCATTGAGGTGAGGGTGCCGCGGGCCGAATTGAATCTGACCGGCGCCAAAACCGTGCGCTTTACCGTGGCGTCCTTCCTGAATAACGGAATCTGGAACAATGGCGGCGGCGGCACGGTGAAGGTGGCGGACAACACTTCGGCGGCGGTGGACGCCATTTCCATCCCGCCGGTGAATACACCGGACAACGATGCCAAGCTTTCGGCCTGGCTCGAAGATATCAGCGATGCCGATATTGACTTCTGGGTGGACGTGAAATTTGCCGATGCCGGGTTGGTGGACAACAGCCGGCCCACGACGCCTGTGTTGGTTGCCCCGGCCCACGATGCAGGGGTTGTCGCCAGCCCGACCCTGGAATGGCAACCCTCCACGGATGCCGATGGCGAGATTACCGGCTACCTGCTGGAAATCAGCACGAATGAGCAATTCAATGGCGTGAGCGGCCGGGAAAACGGCGTGGTGGACCTGCGCGTGAATCTGGATGCGACGGTCACCAACTATGTCTTTACGACTTCCGCCTCGCAGTACTGGTGGCGGGTGCGCGCGCGCGACACCGCCGGCCAGCTTTCTGTTGCCACGACGCGTTTCTTCCGCGTGGTGGGCAAGCTGGACACCGAAGGGCCGAAGCCGACCCTGCTTTACATCGGCACGAACGTGACGCTTTACATCGGCACGAACGTGACGGGATATCTGGCCGGTGAATACGATGCCTGGATCGCAAAATACGGCCCGATTCAAAGCGTTTTGGACAGCGAAATTCGCGATGAAAACGTTCGTTTTGGTTTTGTGATTCGATGGGAAGACCCCAGCGGGGTGTACGCCACGAACAAGATGCGCGCCGACGACAACCCGCCCAACGGCGCGGGCGGGTTTGCCTGGAACATTGTGGATGAGAATGGACGGGTTTCGCCCAACTGGGACTTGATTGCCGTGGACACCCAAAACAACACAACCAGTGAGTTTTGGGGTGTGGACCGGCCATTCTTTGCCACGAACACCCTTGCGCAGGGCAATGCAGACCCGGTCATGACGAACTATGTTATCAATGCCTTCAACGTGAGCGGTTACAACCCGGATATTGAGTACTATCTGACCCTCAGCGCCGAGGACTCTTACACGGAAGGCGGCAGTTGGTGGCAACATGGCACCTGGGCCAGTTTTGCCGCCAGCACGTCGGAAACCTATAGCGGCTGGTGCGCAGATGGCCCCAACACGGCCCGCAACATCACCACCAACTTCCTCATCCGCATTTGCGTGACGGATGACGACATCATTGCCCCGCGCGCGAGCAAGGCGCTGGGGTGGCCCAATGAAGCTTCTCTGGTGGTGTCTAACGCGAACAAGCGCTTGGAACGCGTGGAGGGTGTGGGTCAGGACATTCTGTATCAAGTCACTGATGGAGCACTGCTGGGTCAGCCGCTTTCGTTCTGCTTTAACGCGTATGATTCCTTCTATAAGGGGATTGCGCTTGGCACCACGCCGACCTTTAGCGATCAGGGGCGTACCCTTACGAATACGTCCTTCATTGCCGCGTATTGGCAGACCAATTGGGTGAATTATTCTGCCGCCAAGAGCATCGTCACCGATACGACCGATGGCGGCACCATGCTGACTTGGCACTGGGATAATATTACCACGCAGGATGTCACCAAACTGTGGGGACCGGACAGCTTGTCCGGCCCGCTCGGCGTCACCAACCTCATTCAATTGGACCTCTACGACGTGGACAACGACCGTTCTGGCGATCAAGCCAGCGCCCGTGTGAACTTCGGGCGCGTGGTCCTCGTGGATGATGATCCCGTGGACCCGGTGATTGATACCGAAAGTCTGGGCGTCACCGGCACTGGCCTGGCGCGCGAATATGTCATGACCAATCTGGTGGAATGGGCGTTCCCCAATGGCAAGGACTCCGTGGCCCCTACGGCAACAGCAGACTATCTCGCGGCTATCAATATCAGCCACGGACCATCCGGTGTACTGCAGGGCAGCTCGGACTATGTGTTTATGAATGCCTCGTTCTATAATCCGGCCACTGAACGATTTTTGACGTTCACGCTGACGCCTGACCCCGGGCGCACGTTCAAGGCCACCAGTATTTGTTTCGACAGCCGTGTCAATTCCCTGAATGGGCCAGACCTGATCGAGGTATTCGGCACGATGCCGGGNNTCGGTACCAATTGGAATTCCTATGCCACGGCTTTGGCGATGCCGTCGGCGGCTGATGGTACGGTCACCTTCAAGATTCGGGCGCGTGTGGCGAATACGAACCACCTGATATCTTCGGTCAATGCCAACTGGTACATGGATAACATTATTGTCGCCGGATATCTCCTCGGTCCGGCCGGCGGCGCACAAGTAACCGATCACGATCTGGCTCATGGCACGGTGACGTTTACTTTGAAGGCCATGGATGAGTATAGCGGCATTGACGGTACCTTGGGCGCCACGGGGCGCGCCCCGCGCGTGGATTTCTGGCACGAAACGCAAGGGGTCACGCCCATCACCAACGCCTTGATCACGGATGGCTGGAGCTCCGCAACCAACACCTATTTGACGATTTCGGGGCAACCCGCTGTCGCCGATAAGAAGCAAATTGTGTTGGGAGCTAGCGGTGGTCCCTTGCAGTATCGCGCCCGCTTTACGGTGACCGATGCCGATGTGGATCGTGATGGTGACTGGCGCACCGTTTCGGAGGTGCCGAGTAGCGTCACCGTTTATGATGATGACACGAGCCGTCCGGCGCGCGGCACGCTCTACGGCGGGCCGCTGGGCGTGTTTGTGGATGGCACGTTAACCAAGGCTGTGGGATCCGGTAATGCCCGCGATTATCGTATCAATGACGAGCAACTCCAGAATGCCTCGGGGACTTCGATTACCGTTCGCGTCAACCTCTATGACTATAGTGGTTGGACGGTGCCGGAGCTGTGCGTGTCCAATGTCACCGCCGGGATCCTCCCCACCAATGACTGGCTGACAGGGATTCATACCGTCACCGTGGATACCACCAACAACCCGGATGCCTGCATGGAATGGAAAATCAGCCTGGAACAGGCACATACTATGTTCAACACCTACGAAAGCGAGAGCAACTTGGTCCAAATTGTTTCCGTTTGGGACAAGGATGACGATCGCCACAACGCCGATGGTCACAATGTGGATGCCCTTGAATTGGCAAACGCGCGTCTCGGTTTCCTGACCTTCATTGACAACGATGTGGGCCAGCCGAACGTGCAAAGCTCCTGGAGCGCCTCGCGCGGCGCATGGTGCGTGCCGCAGGTATTCCTCGGCCTGCCGGATGCTGCCGCCCGTAGCAATCTCTATCTGAGTGGTCTGCCGGTCAATACAGGCGAGAGCGCTGTGTTGGCGAACCTGACCAATCGGGTTTACGACAGCCAGCTGGCCAAGGTGTCGACGGGGGTGCCACTGAGTGTGGTACTACCGGCATTTGACACCGGCGGCGGTGGCAGCGGCCGCACCATCAAGGGTGTACAGCGCGGAACTACCCTGACGGAGCCGTCTTCCACCGGCGGCGGATACGACATCACCAATAGCTGGATTAATATTGGCACCGTTCAGGTTCAGAATGTGTCCGCGTATCGGGCCGACCTCAGCTCACCGTTGCCCCTCACTCGAATTGCGGCGCAATTCCCGACCAGCGTTTGGGCGTTCACGTCCTTCTCGTATTCGGAAGTTGGTCACTGGCTCAATGCGGGCGAAGTGGCTCAAGACCATATCATGACCGCCATGCTGTTTGACGCCGATGATAACCGGAAGTTAGACCAGATGTCGCGCGAGGTGAGTCTGGGTACGATTCAGGTGCTCGACAACGATACCGTTGCCCCATCCGCGCCGGCAAACATCACCGTCAATGGCGTGGCGATGAGCGGGCCGCTTGACCGCTACACCGCGCCGTGGACCAACCAGCCGGAGTTCCGCATTGCCTTTGCACCGTCCGTGGATGGCGAGAAGCAGGGAACGGACCTGGATGTGACCGGCATCGGCGAATATCGTGTCGCGACGGATAAGGTGAATATCGGCCCCGATCTGGGCACGCCGATTCCCATTCCGGCCGATGGCGCGTTGGCCAATTACGGCTTTGAACACGGCGGGTTGCATTGGACGCTCACCGGCGCCGACGTGACCACGGCGAAGGCCTATGAAGGGCAGCGTTCGCTGGCGATCTCCGGCGCGGGCACGGCTGTGCAGCTCATTCCCATTGTCAACACCAATTCCTATGATCCGCAGGTGACGCTCAGTAGCGCTTACTTCATGGGCGCCGGTACCGGCACCTTGCTGGTGGAAGGTCTGGATGCTGACGGCAATCCCATTCTGGGATCGTCGCTTACATCCCTTGCCGCCGGCGTTCAAGACACATGGGTCAGTGCTGCGAGCGAGACCAAGAAATTCAATGTGGCGGTGGCCTCCATCCGCGTGACCCTCTCCGGTGCGGGCGCTTGGGATGACATCCAACTGAAGGTCGAGTTGCTCGACAATGAAGTTCCGATTGATGAAGTCAGCGCCATCTTCATGGCGACTGAGCAGGGTCTAAAGACCAATTATCTGTTCGCCGTGGATCGCGACAACAACCGCCCCGGCGACCGCATGGCCAGCAGCAAGCCGAGTGACTCGGATATCCCGATGTTCGGGACAGCTTACGACGTCACACCGCCGACGGCCGTTCCGGATGTGCAGGCGGCGACGGAAACCGTGGATGACCCCACCACGCAATTCGATGTGACATGGAACCCGAACAAGTTGAACTTCGAAGTTGGTCCCGACGATCCATCCGATGCTCGCCATCCGACTCACGCGAACGCGGATCGCGACATCTTCTCGCCGTGGCGCTCCTACAAGGTCTATTACGGCACCTTTGATCCGATGGATGTGCCGGAAAGCGACCCGGGCCAAGGCTATGGCAGCGCTTATATCTACACGAACTTTATTGCCACTGGCACGTACACCAACTGGCCCTCGATCACGTCCACCAATGCCATCGCCGATCCTTCGGCGGTCGGCACGAATTATCTGAAGCTGACGAACATGGCCACGTCATCCATCCGCATCTACGATCTGGATTACGATCAGGACTACGCCATCATTGTCGTCGGCTTGGATCGGGCCGGCAATGAAGGCCCAGCCAATCCGAATAGTTGGGCCACCAACAATACGATTCGCTTCGCGGTGACCCAAGGCGTGATGCGTGCGCGCGGCGTCATTGAGGCCGCGTTCCCCGGCAACAACAACTTGCGCCCGCAGGACAAGGGCGCAGCGGCTTTGTACTGGATTGCGGCCGGCCCGACCAATGCGCAGGGCGGCTACACTCAGGTCAACAAGCAGTACGACCTCATCTACATTGACAAGCCCTCCTTCCAGGAAAGCGCCAGTTGGACTTGGGACAAGGTTGGCACCATTCAAAGCAACTGGTTCAGCGATGCGCCGGGACAGGACTTGGCCCGAGGCAACATGCGGTTCTATCGGGCGTCCTACAAGGACCGCTGGCGTCGGACCAACGTGGTCAGCGGCCTGCCGCAACGCCCGCTGGCCAGCGAGGATGTATATGCCCTGCACAACATCGTCATCTCCGAAGGCGTCAACTATGTGGGTCTCCACGGAACACCATATTCCAACACGTTTGCCAGCGTGTTCGGCACGGACACCAATCTGTGGCCGTCAGGGGATTCTCCGGCTACAGCCACCCGCATCGAATACTACACGGCCAGCACCAGCGCGCTGATTAGCGCCCAGTACTTCTTCGGCTCGGACGGCGAGTGGTATCAATCCTACCCGTCGGGGAATTCGTCACCGGTTACCCATACGGAGCAGGCACCCGGCTTCTTCTCGCGCGCGTTCTCGATTACTCTGCCGTCGCCGTTGCCGGCGAAATTCGTCACCACGAATGCCGCCTATGCGGACCAATGGACCAACCTGCCGGCGATGGTGTGGCACCCCATTCTCAAGGTGCCGACGAACGGCCCCATCAGTGGCCAGTACCAACACACCATCCACTGCGGCGTTCAGGAGCGCAGCAATGTGTGGGCGGAGGTGTATAACCTTGTGGCTCTGAACCTGCCCGTGGCGGTTCACCCCCGCGATTTGAACCTGCCGACGAACTTCTGCCGCGCCGCCAAGGAAAAGGCCGACTACATCTATACGTGGGACACGACCAAAAAGCTGGTGCGCGATAAATCGGCGATCTACTGCAATGAGTTTGGCGACTGGTTCTTCCGTAGTGGCGGACCCGTGCCGGAAGGCTACTTCAAGCCCAACGACGTGCTGGTCATCATCTCCCGCAATGGCGGGCTGGGGAACACCTGGACGTGGACCTATAGCCCGACCAACTTCTACACCCTGCCGACGCGCTGGATGGGACAATAAATAAAGCGCCGGGCGTGGAAAACTGCGCCCGGCGCGGCTTCACTGTTCGCTTCTCAAGATGGCGTCGGCCATTGGGTGCGCGCCCATTCGTAGAACGTATGCGCGGCGGCGGCCAGAAGACGCAGATTGTTCCCCACATCCGCCAGAGCTTCGCGATAGGTCCAACTGCTGATTGCCACCAGAGCGGCCCCCACCGTGAGCAGGTTGAGCACATAAATCAGCGTGTATGAAAACAGCCGTCCGTGCTCGCGGATGTCTGGCTGGTTATACCGCAAGTAACGCACCGTGAAGGTCAGGTGAAAAGACCAGGTCAGCCCAATCCAAAAGACAAAAATTGGAGCATAGGGCTGAATGGGCGGCCAAAGCCAGTGCATGATGAGCCACACGGCGGCGACCACAAACGTGTATAGCGGAAAGAAGTAGGGCGCGAGCGTTATCCACACATTGCTTTTCGTCACCCGCACGCTGCCGCCGCGATGATTCACGCGCAGGCCGAACGCCTTGCCGCCAAACAGCACCGTCCAGAGCGCGTGGGTGAGCTCATGCCCCAAAATATAGGTGCGAGTCAGCGGCGGCAAAAACAACCAAATCAACAGCCAGATCACAATGCCGGCAATCCCTGCGAACGCTGGCAGAAGAGGAAGGCGGTCGGGCGCCTGCGCCAGAATCATCACCACCCGCCCAAAACTCATCGAAAGCGCCACGGCAATCGGCAACAGCAGAATACCCAGCAAGAATTTAATCCTACGATGCTTCATCGGGCCATATATAACCCGATGCCGTGGGCCGTTGGGAATAGAAATTTCGCCGTGTTGAGTTACAGCGGCAGGGTGGCCACAGTGCCGGCGCGGACATATTGAGCGGCGGGATGACGCTCGCGCAGGGCGACATTCAGCGCGTCGAGTTCGTCATCCGTGCGTTGCGGGGCATGATGCGCGAGCCAGAGCTGGCGGGCCTGACATTGCTCGGCAACGGCGATGGCATCTTCCCAGGTGCTATGGCCCCAGTTGCGGTACGTCTCATATTCTTCGGGCAGAAAATGGGCATCGAAAATCAAGAGGTCCGCGCGTTTCGCAAAGGCTAGAAAACGGTCTTGTGCCTTTGCTGTCATCAGGGGCCATTCGATGTCAGAAACAATCACCACTGCCGCGCCGCTGGCGGGTTCTTCCACGCGGTAGGCCACGCACCCATCAGGATGCGCCACTTCGTGCCATGCGAGTTGCAGGCCGCCGATTCTGGCGGGCTGGGGCGGGATGGTGAAGTCCGCGGGCGGCAAGGGCACCGGCCAGGTCGGCGGAGTGAACACCCGTTTCAACACATCCGGCAGGTCGCTGCGCGGCAGGATGAGCTGTCGCGGCCAGGCATCCATGAGAAATGGCAATGCGAGGATATGATCCAAGTGCGTATGCGTAAAACAAACGGTCCCGCCTGCCCGCCAATACGGCTTGAGGTTGGTCAGGCCCGTGCCGGCATCCACGAGGATTTGCGTGCCGTCGTCTCCTTCAATCAGGAGCGAGAAAGTTTGGCCGCCATAACGGGTTTTGTCGGGCCGCGAAACAGGAAAACTGCCGCGCGCGCCGCCGAGAATGATTTTCATGATGGCGTCCTCATTTTTCCGTTAAGCTCCAGACGCCATCCCAAGTCGCGTTTGGCCCCGCCGCGGCGAGCGCGTCACATTTCGTTGCGTATTTTTTTGCGACGGGGTCATCGGTGGCGATGGCCGTGAACGCCTGCGCGGCTTCCGCCCATCGCCGGGCTTGTGCCAAGGCCAAGGCCGCCGCAAAGGGCGCGCTGATGGAGGAGGGCGGCTCGCCTGCCAAGCCCAGCGGCTCAAACACGCGCACCGGCGTGCTGCGCCCCACGACGCGCAACTGGCCCAACTCGCGGCCCGGGAATGCGTTTTGCGTCAGCGCCCAGGTGGACTCCGCCACCATCGTATAGGTGCCGAGCGCTTTGTTTGCGCCTTCGAGGCGCGAGGCCAGATTGGCGGCGTCGCCGAGCATGGTGTAATCAAAGCGGCGAGCGGAGCCCATGTTGCCGACCACCACCGGCCCGGTGTTCAGGCCGATGCGCATGCGCACTGTAGCGCCGGTGCGCTGCATGTATTCCTCGCGTCGCTCCGCCAGACGGCGCTGGCACCGCACGGCGGCGCGCACAGCACGCGCGGCATGATCCGCCTGCGGCAGGGGCGCATTCCAAAACGCGACAATGGCATCGCCGACATATTTATCCAGCGTGCCGCCCTCATCCATAATGATGTCGGTCATGTCGGTCAGGTAGTCGTTAAGCAACTTGGTCAGCTCTTCAGGCGAAAGCTTTTCGGAAAAGCTGGAAAATCCTTCGAGGTCAGAAAAGAAAATCGTCAATTCGCGCCGCTCGCCGCCGAGCTTGAGGCTGTTCGGATCGCGGACAATCTGCTCAATGACCTCGGCGCTGAGGTAATGTTTGAAAGCGCCTTTGATAAACGTTTTTTGGCGGCCTTCGAGGACATAGTTGACGATTCCGCCGCCGAGCAGTCCCAGCAGCACGCCTACCGAAGCGCCCGCGACCGGCCAAACGATTCCCGCTTGCCAGGCCAGCAGGCCTGCGATAGTTGGCAGCGGCAGCAAAATCAGGGCGGCCAGCCCGCTATGCCAGCCGGAGCGCGCCACGGATGCAATCACCGCCGCCAGCAGGGCCAGCGCGAAAATCCACGCCCAGACAGCGACGGGCGAAGCCTCGCGCAAAAAATCACCCTCCAGCATATTGTCGAGCATGGTGGCATAGATTTCAGGGCCGGGATAATCCGGCGCGATGGGCGTGGGGCGCAAATCTTTCAGCCCTGGCGCGCTAAAACCAAAGACGACCCACTTATCCTTGAAAATACTGTCATCGGTCAGCGGCGGCGAACCGCCTTCAAGCAAACGGAGTTCCGACTGAATAACCTCCACCGCATTAAAAGCCTGATGCGTGCCGGACGGTCCGCGGAATTTCAGAATGAGTCGCCCGGAAGCATCCAGCGGAACCTTAAGCCCCGCCACATGCAATTCATCAGCGGTGAGAGTTGCCGAGGCCACCGGCGGCTCCAAGCCAGCGAGCCAGCCGGCAAATCCCAGCGACGGCAAAACCTGGCCATCAAACATGCGGAATGGAATGGCGCGGCGAAAAACACCATCTTCGTCTGGAATTTCACGGACATTGGCAAGCCAGGCCGTGGCGCGTGTCAGCTCGGGCACGGGAAAAGCGGCGGCTGTGGCGACCATTTCCGTGGCCGCGGCCGGATGCGCATTCAGCCAGACATCCAGTCCATTCACCACGAAAGCGTTGGGTTTGGCGGTGTCCGGCCATGTGGTCGTTTGTGCGGTAGTTTGGCCCAGAAAAACCGCGCCCACGAAAGACCCGAATCGCTCGATTGCCGCGCCCAGAGCTTCATCATCGGCCACGCCGAATGCAGAAGGCTCTGTATAGAGCACATCGAAAATGGCGATCTTCGCGCCGCAACGTTTCAGATAGTCCAGCACAACGGCATAGGCTTCGCGCGGCCACGGCCAGGACCAGCCCAGATTCTGGCTGGCCCAATCCAAGCTGTATTGGTCCAGAAGAATCAGCTTGATCTGTTCCGTCGCGGGGGAGGGGCGGGCCAACAGGCGCGCCCGCCAATCGGCGGTGGGGTTTTCCCATCGAGCCAGCAGGCCGGAGACATTCAGCAATGCCACCAGCGCAACAGCGGTCACGCCGGCCAGCAGGCCATACACAATTTTCTTATTCATGTCTCATTCCGATGAGCCCGAATCCGCCTGCCTCTAGCGCAGCGATTTTGTTGCCGCCAGAAAACGTTGTTGCCGGGCGTCGTTTGAGGCCAGCGAAGACTTCACCTTCGCTTTTTTGAGCTGCGCAATGCGTTCGGCGGGAGGCGGATGCGTGGCCGCGAAATCGAGGCGCGAAGAGTCCCAATTTTCGGCCATATTTTCGAGCATGGCCACCAGCGCGCCCGGCTCATAGCCGGCCTGCTTCAAAATGGCAACGGCGGCGGCGTCCGCTTCATATTCCAGTTTGCGGGAATAGCCGCTGTTCATCAGCGTGCCGGCGATGTCGTTGATGGACTCGTCAAAAGCCTTGGTAATTTCCGCCAACTGCGCGCCGCCCAAATTCTTGCCGGCTTCCACGGCTAAAACCGTCAAGGCTGAGCTGAGGCGTCCGGAGCGGATGGCGCGCAACCCGTGCATTTTTTCCACATGACCGATTTCGTGGGCCAGCACGGCGGCCAACTGGTCTTCGTTCCGGCAGCATTGCACCAAGCCGCGCGTGACGAGAATCAGCCCGCCGGGCGCGGCGAAAGCGTTGATTTCGTCGGAATCCAGCAGCAGAAAATGATAGCCGCCGAACGTTTCAGGGCGCGTGGAGAATTGCGCCAGCGCCTGACCCATTTCATTGAGATAGCGATTCAGATTTTGGTCGGGTTGGGGCCGGTATTTTATTAGCACCGTCGCGGCGACCGTTCGCCCGATGTAATACTCCTGCTCAGGCGTGATGTCCTGAAACGTCTTGGTGACTGCTTGGGAGGTTCGGTTGATGCTTGTGGCCTGGTCTTCGGTGATGGCGCCGCTGGCACAGGCAATCTCCGTGCTCAACTCGGTCAGATGATTGACGGTTTCGCAACCGCTCGTCAGGCACAACCCCGCAAGCACCGTCGCTAACAGGCCCATGCGCGAAAAGGAACATACAGTTTTCATGGCATTCCCTTTCACGGCGTCAACCCGCCCTGTTTCAAAAATTGAATCAGTTGCTCCGCGCCGATGGTTTGCTGTCCCATCCAGTCCACCCAGGTGTAATCGAGTTTCTGGTTTTGCTTTTTATATTCGGCCTCGACCTCTTTATTGAAGCCTTTGCCGGCAAGCGCAATTTCCTCGCCACTGGCGCCACTGCGCACGTCGCCCGCGCCGGCGCTCATCACCACGCGTTTGGGGGTCAGCGCCGACTCATGAATCCAGCCGGTTTTGTCAGCGACACGCACTTCGCTCCAGCCCGCTTGAGTTTGCAAAACCGTCACGCGGTCGCCATAGGCCACTGTGCCCACGACCGTCCCCAGAAACGACGCGCGATTGCGCAACTGTCCGTCGCGCACCTGCACGCTCATTTCGCGGGCGGCCCAGACGCTTCCGGCCAACAGCGCCATGCCCATAAAAAGAGTCCATTTTTTCATACGTTGTCTCCCAGAATCCTTACTCATTCGGTCGTTCCGCTTGTTGAAAAGTTACAACCAATTCCGCCATGCGCCGACTGGTGGCATCGTCCTTCAAAACTTCCGCGCACGAAACGCCGGCATCCAGCGCGGCAATCGCCTCGGCGGCCAAGCCCTGCGCCCGGAAGCTCTGGGCGGCGCGATAGAGCCGGTCGCAGGCGCTTGCGGTATCCCCGGCGGCCCGATATTGCCGTCCGGCGGCCTGCAAGGCGCGGGCCATTTCCGGCAAGCGTCCCGCCGATTTCCAAAGCGCGGCCGTTTCATCGTAGAGGACAGCGGCATCCGCAAATTTTTCGTCCGCCTCGGCGATTTCGCCGCGCCGCAGCGCATGTTCGGCCTGCACGGATTCCGGCAGTTGCGCCCAGATTTTCGGCGGCAGGGCGCTCAAGGCTTTTGCGGCGGCGGAGTTGTCTTTTTTCGTCATCCACGCCGCGCTTTCATTCAGCGCCAGTTGCGCCTGTAAAACGCACGGCGGCTGGAGCGCGGCTGCGTCTGTGCAAAACGTCAGAGCGGCATCCGGCTGGTTCAGCGCCAATTCCACACGCGCCGCCGCCGCCAGCAATTCGGCGCGACGGGCCGTTGATACGCGCGCATCGCTCAACGCCTCGGCCACATCCGCGCGGGCTTCGGACGCGCGTCCCAACGGCAACAGGCAATAGGCGCGATTGACTGCGGAGACGGCCAGCGCGTCGGCATCATCCAGCGCGCGGGCGCGTTGCTGCGCACGGGCGAAAGCGTCGGCCGCGCGGCGCTCATCGCCACGCGCGCGACTGCCCCGCCCCGTAGTCGTGTGCGACACCCATTCTTCATCGGTGAATTGCGGCGTCGGTGTGGCGCAACCCGCGCATGCCAAAATCAAAATGCCCAGCAATCCCGTCCGCCGCCATCCGTTGGCGCGCACGTTGTTCCGTCCATTCATGTTTGCGTTTGCTCGTTTCATGGCAACAGAACCTCCGCGGATTGCAGGGCATCGTCCGAGCCCACATATTTGCGCAACAGCCAATGTTTTTGCAGGCCATCGAGCAGGACGGTGGATGAGCGCATCAGCGTTTGGGCCTCACCGATTAACACGGGCAGGTTATCCACTTCATCCGCCACAGTATCCGTCATGCCGGGGATTTTGGCGGTCGCGGCCTGAATGTCCGCGACCATCGCATTGATTTTCACCAACAGCTCCTGCACTTCCGTGACGATGTCGGCCACATCTTGCGCGAGCTTGGGGTCGTTCAGAATGCGCGCCGGCAAACCCTCTCCGGTGCGGGCATCCTCCAGCAAGCCATTCACGTTGCCAAGCGTTTGCTGCAAATTGCCATCGGGGGCATTCATGCCCGCGGCCAATTCCGTATATTCTGCGATGGCTGCATTCACCAGCGCCAGCGTGTTCGTGGTTTCCTTTTGGATTTCGGCCAACGCATCTTCCAGAATCTGCATGATTGCCGTATCCATGACGCACTGAATTTCGCCGCCGCTTTTCGGCAGCGGCTCGCCCGTGCCGCGCGTCAGCTCGATAAAGGCATCGCCCGTCACCACCATTTTCTTTTTGACCAGCGCAATGGAATCTTCGCGAACAAAGCGCATGAACGGCCCGCGCACACGAATGGAGCCGGTGATATTGCCCTCGTCATCCACGTTGATGTCCTGCACGCTGCCGACCTTTGCGCCCAGCAACATGACTTCCGCGCCCTTCTGCAGTTCCATGGAGCCTTCCGGCGGGAACTTCAGGTCAATCTCGCCCATGCCTTCAAACCAATGCTGCGCGTGGCCGGCAATCAACACGCCCACCAACAGCAACAGAAAGACCAGCAGAACGAAACCGCCCACGATTTCATTCACGTAGCGAAACTTGAATTTTTGCGTCATATCCTATTTCTCCTCATCCAATCGCCGGGGCGGCTGGAATCAACGGCTCCAGCGCCTGCCGGGTGGCCGGGTCCAATTCCGCGTCTATCCAAACCACAGCGCAGCCACTCGCGCGCAGTTGACGAACGCCTTCCAAAAAACGGGCGCGATCTTCCGCCGCCGCCTCGCGCAAGGGGCGTTCGAGAACCAGCGCCTCCGGCTGGCCGGCAAACGCTCGCGTCCATGCCAGTTTTTGGCGCATCCGTTCGCGCACGGCGGGCGCGCGAACAGTCGGCAGCGGCCAAACGTTAAAAAAGCGCGCCCACTTTTCGATGTCCTGAGCAGCGTTGGCGCGCCGGTGAATGCGCGCCGGCAGCCAGACATTTTCATCCATATTCAGGTTCGCCAGCAGGCCGCCGCCCGCGAAGACGGCGCCCATTCGTCCGCGCTCCGCCGACGCTGCATCCGCGCTCCGCGCGCGCCACTCCACGCCTTTCCAAAACACCTCGCCACACGGCGGCGACTCAATTCCCGTCAGCCAATCCAGCCAATTCAGAAGGTTTTCGCCGCCGTCTGGAATCCAAAGCGCCTCGCCCGGAGCCACGGCAAAGCTCCACGCCGGGCCGCCGGCCTCCGCCGCTACCGCTTGCACGCGCCACAATGGAGATGTTTCGCCGCTCATGCTCATCCCTATAAATACGCCATCACCGAAATCAAAAGCGACGTGACAAACAGCGCCGCCACCGCGCGCATCACGCCACGCGCCGCCGCAATGGGCACTTCCGTTGCCGCCGCGCCCACGCCCAGCCCCTCGTCGCAACAAATCGCGCCCGTCAACATTCCCGGCAAAATGGATTTCGCCAGCAGCGTGAACACATCCGTGCCCGTAATGGACCCAATGATGTTGCCGAGAAAGAGCCCGATGTCCAAATCGCCCAGCATGATGGCCCAGAGGCAGAAATAGCCGCCGATGAACGTCACGCCCAGGAAAATAATCGTCAGGCAAAACGTGGAAGCCGCCACGCCAAGCACCCGCGGGATGACGAGATAGACGAATGGATCAATCCCCATCGCATCCAGCGCGCGCACTTCGCCATGCACTTTCATGTTCGCCAGTTCGGTGGAAATGGCCGTGCCGCTGCGCGCAATCACCACGAAATTGGTCAGCAGCGGTCCCAGTTCACGCAACACCACCGCCGTCAAAATCGGCCCGATGAGCGCGGTCTGCCCCAGACGCGTCAGCCAGTATTGCGCCTGAACGACCACGAGCACGCCGACAATCAGCGCAATCATGACAATAAAGTTGGTTGCTTCCAGACCGGTGAAAAGGATTTGCCGCGCCAGCACATTGCGCAGCGGCGGCGTCCACGTGCTCGGGCGCACCGCTTTGAGGCATACGCCCCACAGCATGCCCGTTACCCGTGCCGCCCGGCTCATGCGCGCCATAACACCCGCGCCAATCTGCCCCAAAAAATTCATGATTCGGACATTATAGCCAACACCCCCTCCAGCGACAATCTACATTCAGCACCTTGCGCCGGTCTTGTGCCAGCGGGGATAATTCCACCAATAGATGGGTCACCCCAGCCGAAAGGCGGGAAAACAGCCACCCACGCCTCAGGCGAAAACCTGCTTCAAACCAAAGCGAGAAAAGTACTGGGCACTACCCTTCGGGCTACTTCATGCCATTTTCTTTTAGCTCAAACAGGTTGTCATCAGTAGCCGCATTCAAAAACCGATCCATGTGGTTAAGCCCCGCAAAGCCTTTCTCTGCCGCTACAAGTTGTATCAAGCCATAGCCTCCGACTGGCAAATCTTCACGAAGGCTTGTCCAGTCGAGTATAATGGTGCGATCCGACAGACTCCATACAAGACAAGGCCTGTCTTGGCCTGTAACCTGATCTGTCTTAACCTTCTGTTCCGGTTGAACCATCTCATACTGTTGTTTGTAATCGGCGACAACGCTACTAATTAGAGACGTATATATGCCAACAGGAATTTGCCAGCCAAAACCCGCAAACGTGCAATAACCGTGCTTGACTATATAAATTCGTGCACAGGTCGCACCATCCTCAAGCATTTCTTTGGATACCAAGGTCTCACTTTCTTTTTGCTCATCTGTGGCACCCTTGGTACGCCTCGGAGCAAAATCTCTTTGCGCCGGCCGTACAGATGAGTCTGCTTTCATAATTTCATCATGACTGAGCTTCAAGCTGTGGTTTGCCTGTAACGCCTCGTCGATGCTCCGCTGAGTTGACTTGTTAACTCGGACGATAAGGAGCTCCTGTGAAAGGCAAAGGGAAACGCTCAAAAATATTACATTGAGAAAACAAAATGTCATTTTCATATTTTTATTACCTCACTCGGGCACTATGTCTGCCCTATTCACAACTCCGTTGCAATCAAATGTAATAATCAGATCATAGCGGCCAGTGGGCAACACACGACTGTTCCCCCCAAGCTTATACGCCATGTAGCCTCCAGCTTGAACACTATTAATTTCTGCGTTTTGAATATTGCTTTCATCCGGCCTGCCTAATAGATGAACAACATCTGTAACGCCCATAGTTTTATTTGAGCGTAAAATAGAAACAAGGCTCGAAGCCATCTGGTATCGGACACATGGATGCGACTTGCCGCTTGCTTCCAACCATTGCCCCGCATCGAATGGGCGATCACGGTCTAAATGCCGTAATACCGCGTATGGGACAACTATAGCGCCAAAGATTAACAAGCCAGACAGAATGGACCGGTTACGGATATATTTTTTCATAATTGGACTTAATAACCATTAGATTTTGCGTATCATATATCCAAAGCTCCCCTGCTTGCAGTTTCTGATCAAGCGTGGATTGAATTAGACCAACCTGTATCTGGCCTGACTGATCGGTGCAGACAACGTAAGCCCCAACGAAGTTGTTGTGTAGATCCATTACGCTATCAAAAGCTCGTCCCCCATCGTCATAACGGTTGTCATATTCGTAAGCGGTTGTAACCCAAAGGGAATAAGCAGCTCCAATAGTTGGATCAGATGCCATGATTGATGCCCAGTATGCGTGTTGGATGGCATTCGCTGAAGTGTCCGGCATATTGAGTTCATTTGCATAGGCTGCGGCAGCATTCCCATAAAACAGAGCAGCCGCACACAGGTACGGATGACTGAGCGCAACATCCGCTCGTGACTCCGTGCCGACGTTCGGGTATTCAATTACGACATTCTTGGTGATCTCGAGCAACGGGAACTCAACTGTAACCATTTCTAGCCTGTTGACGTCCGCGTGAAAGAAAACTGACGCGTATTATTGGTCGGTGGAGTGGCAGAAGATGCATGCCACACAATGAAATTATCGGGCAACGATGCAAGAGCCGGGGCCAAGTCAACTCGGAGGCCAAATTCATCTCCATCCCAGACGCCGAGAAGATTATCTACGGGTGTAGATAAATAGGGGAATGTTGTTCCTTTCAACTCCACTTTAATGGCATTCGTATTGACATCCATCATTTCCACGTCTGTCACTTTGGCAAATGCGCCGACGTGGAAATGAGCATCCACCGTGTCATAGGACAAGGTGAGTTCGCCCGGCGGCGCTTGTACTTTCACCAGCACATCCCCGGCCTTGTTGGCCATTTGGCATTCCAGCCCTTCGTTGGAACCGCTGAAAACGTGAACGCCGTTCACATGTACCGCATCATAGCCGGAGTTCTGTCGTTCGACCCGCCCCGTCACGCTCACCTTGAATGTAAATTCCAAGGGGCGCATGTAGGCATTGGTTATTTCAACCAACTGGATGGTGCGGTGCACGAATTGGCGGGATGGTGCGGACGGAGCGATCAAGGCGGTCAGTCATTCTTGCTGAAAGCGCCGTAAAACCGCTTGACTCCTTGCAGCTTCATCCACCGCCTTTTGAAGTTGCGGCGACTTTAGAAAGTCATTGCCTTCATATGTTCGCACATAATTTTCCAAAGTTTTTGCCATGGCGCCTTCAGTTTGTTCTTCCGGATGCTTTTCTATTATAGAAGCAAGCGCCTTCATCATGACCTGAGCGCGATCATGCAAGGTGTTGAGAAGAACAGATTTCATGCCGTCAGCATCTGACATTGGATGCAACTCGTTTAAGCATCTCTTGAATGATCGGAAAGAATACTCGGCTATTCGTGCCCTCTCTGCGGCTGGTATATCATTGTCGTTCAGAAGAGACACAACTGAATCAAAGTAACGAAGTTTGTCCGCGATCTCCCATGTCCGGCTAATTTCAAAACCACTTGCAGCAACAGCTCCCCGCAATGCAGGTTCAAGGTGATTGTCTTGAATAATTTTTAATACTTTCTCCAATGTAGGTGTCCTGTGCTCCCAATTTTCACCATAGTACAACGCCAACAGCACCCCGCTTGGATATGCCTGCCAAATGCCCTGATCGTCTCGCACCTGATTGATAAGCTCCCACACTTCTTCCTCTGGAAGCGCCTGCACATAATCCGCTATCTTTTTCCAATCGGCAAGTGTCCGTAATCGCTCGTAGTGGTTGGTTCCGGCGCCCCAAGCGCCGATTACGAAAATAAAGAATAGTCTAAACGCAATACCTGGTATTTTTTTCACAACAAACCTCCTTTTCATGGCAAATATATCGCATCTTCCCGGTTGCGAGTAAGAGCATGTGCTGAACTTATGCCGACACGTTGTCTTTGTGGATTCATACTGTTTGAACCATCATTGTGCAGGCGCAAGTTGCTCCCGGCTCCGGCGCCCGGGGTCATGATGTTCCACCAGGCATTGTCGCCATACAAACGCACGCCGACATCTTCGTATGCGACCTCCACCGTTCCATCACACCGAATGCGCAAGATGTCTCCCACAGCTCCAGCCCAATCGTTCCCGGCAGGGGAGTCAGCAGTATCACTATGGACCAAAGCAGTTAGCAATTCCCAAGACGAAACATATGGAATGTTTGAAACGTCCAATTCGCGTGCCTTCTCCAAAATGGCCTTTCGTTGTGCCCTTGAAAGGCCTGGGGGACAGTATGCGCCAATCCAGTTGTCATAGTTTCCATAGTTTGATGTGCCTGTTGTCCCACCAGTTCCGGGATGCTCCATTACAGTATAATTATTGTTATTCTGAATATCCGCCAACTGATTGCCACCGACATATTCGTAGAGGATAGCAGCATGTTCATTGATTGTTATTGGACGGTACACACAATTTCCTTGCCGGATTTCATAGACAGTCAATTTTTGGGATGCCGTACGGATCGTCTCCCCGATATTCACGGCAATTTCGAGCATATAGTTTGCTCCACTGGCGACATAGTTGCCGCTGTTGTCTTTTCCATCCCAAGCTGTTTGCTGTTGGCCAACATTTGGCGGCAAGGCCATGTTTTTGACGATGGTTCCCGCCGGATCTTTAATGTTGAGTTCAACACCGTCCGGTGTCCAGTCCGAATCTGGTTGAAGACGGTAATATATCTGGAGCGGGATTGCTGTGTAGTTGAAAACACCAGCATTGTTGTGGAAATACTGGACTTGGATGTCGTGGGTGTCTCTGGGGGCGGTATTTTCGATCTCCACTTGAACGATGTTCGTATTGACATCCATCATT
>DBPO01000017.1 GCA_002304915.1 Verrucomicrobia bacterium UBA1418 | reverse complement strand
AAACATTTTTTCCACACCGTGGAAAACTTTTGCCCCAAAACCCTCCGCCAGCCCGATTTTTTCCACACCGTGGAAATTATTTTTCCATAGCATGGAAAAATTCAAAATAACTTTTCCATACCGTGGAAAATGACGGCTCAGGTCTTCTCGAAGAGGAGCAGAGTCCGCGGGGAATTTCGGATGGATTCCCGGCGCAGAAGCCGGAACGATTCGCCAAACACATCCAGACAGTGGCCCAGCGTGATGTGATCAAACAGGTTCACGCGAAACTCAATCAGCCGACGGAACATGACATCATCGGTCGGAACGAATTCCAAGATGAGATGACGCCGGGTCAGCGTGGCCATCAGGTCGCGGATGGCAGCCATCGGGAGATTGGCGCCGACAAGAAGATGATGAATGACGGCAAGGGCCAGAACGCAGTCGGGCCGGACCCGGTCCAGAAAGGAAGGCCGCTCGGCATTTAGATAGCCAATACCGGGCGTGGGATTGGCGATGTCCACGACCATCGGGGTGATGGCCGCAGGCTCCTTCCGGATGCGCTGATACATCTGCTCAACAGCGCCAACATCAAAATCGGTGGCGAGGACGGACGCGCCGCAAGCGGCGGCAATGCGCGAGTAGTCGCCGGTGTTGCAGCCGATGTCGAGCACCTCGGTGGCTTTCGCCTCTTTCAGAAATTCCTCGACCAAAGCTTTCTTGGAAGCTTCGGCCTCGTCATCGTAGGAGCAGATTTGCGTGTAGTCGCCCCATACGGTTTCGGGAGCGATGGATTCCGCCAAGTGGGTGATTTTCTTGTCGAGGCGGCGCAAAGTCATGAGTTGCGCGGCGGGATGCCCGACGGCCTCACCGCCGGGAGCCGGAGCGGAAGACCTGGGAGCGGAAACCTTGCCGGCCTTGACACGTCGCTCAAGGGCGAAAGGCAGGCCAATGTCGAACACCAGCCCCGGGCTCCAGCGCCGACGCCAGGAAAACGCTTGGCCGACCTGGAGCGTGGAGCGCCCGTCGAGGCTGGGCAGAAAGTACGAGCGCAAATCCCAGCCCGCGTACTTCACGAGCAACAGAGGATAGAGAAACATCCGGTTGAACTGGCCCAGAGCAAACCACAGGTCCAACCGCGCGGGCCTTTCGATGGATGTCAGATCAATGAAAATCGGCTTGCCGCGAACGAACTGGATGTTATAGGCGGTGGCGTCCTTCAGAGAAAGGCCGAGGTCAAGCAGTTCACGCTGGAGTTTCAGCGTCAGGCGGCCGGCATCGGCCAGCATGGAGACGGACCACTCGCAGGGATACGTGATGGGCGCGATCCTATCATGTTCTACGAAGGCGGCAAAACCGGGATGGGCGGCGGTAAGTTCGGCAAGCAGAGCCGACTCCTCGACAAAGCGGGTTCCCACAACGAGACCTTCCCGCGCCCAGCGGGCGAGGTGCCCCTGGGCATCAAGCGTGCGCAACAGCTCCGCCGCCCCCGCGTCCAAAGCGCGGAAGATGCGTTCCCCGTGCTGAAAAACATATCCGCTAGGATCGCGGAAGGAACCGTCCACGCGAGTCATGGGGCTATTCCGACTTCGAAGGCTTGTCGCCCGGCGTCTTCTCGGACGGCTTCTTGCCCGTGAAAAGCGCCTTGATTCGGCTCCAAAAAACGGCAATCCCGCCGATACAGGAGGCCAGAATGACTTGCAGCAGAATACTACCGCTACCGGGATCGATATAGGCAATAAACATGAAAATCTCCTTTTCGAGTTGCAAAGCGTGGAGTATAGAGCGACCTCCCGGGGGACACAACAAAAAACGCCGGTGACGGACAAGGCACCTTCGGGCCGCCAGCGGCACCTCGTTCCCCGAAGCCACTTCTTGAAACACACGCTTATTCATTTCCCTATACTTTTTCGCCCTGTTTATGAAAAACGGAATAGGCGTCGAGGAACGGGCCAGGTTGATTTTGACATCATAACTTGATTTTTTATATCGTATCTACTTACTTTAAAGAGAGCCGTGGCTCCGCTTAGATAGATTGGCGGGGAATATCGGCTTCGTATTCGTGTCGAACAGTTTAAGAAGGCCCCGATATAAAACCATGAGAATTTTAATCATTGGTGCGGGCCCCACCGGGCTTGGTGCGGCTTGGCGCCTGAAAGAACTTGGGCATCAGGATTTTCTGGTGCTCGAGCGCAATTCATACGTTGGAGGACTGGCTGCCTCGTTTTTGGACCCCCAGGGCTTCACCTGGGATTTTGCGATCCACGTTGCTCATTCCCATTATCATTATGTGGACCGTCTGCTGCAAACCGTGATGCCGGACGGCTTCCTGACGCATGAGCGGCGATCCTGGATACACACGCAGCGCACGTTCGTCCCGTATCCCTTCCAATACAACTTCCGCCATCTGCCGGAACAGGCGCGCCGCGAATGTCTCGATGGCCTCTTGGCTCGTCCCGCGCAATTGCCCCACGGCCCGGCGAATTTCGAAGAATGGATTCTGGCATCTGTTGGCCCCGGCATCGCCAAGCACTTCATGGCGCCCTACAATACGAAGCTGTGGACGGTGCCCCCGGCGAAGATGAACTGTCGCTGGCTGGGTGATCGCGTGCCGGAAACCGATGTGGAACGCGTACGCGCCAACATCCGTGACGAACGAGACGATGTCTCTTGGGGCCCCAACCATGTGTTCCAATTTCCCCGGACCGGCGGCACCGGCCAGATCTGGCAAAACATGGCGAAGTCCATCGGATCAGAACGAATCCGGATGTCTTCCGCCGTGGTCGGCATAGATGCCCAAGCCCGGACCGTTCAACTCTCCACCGGCGAGAAACTCCATTACGATCATCTGATTTCCACGATGCCCCTGGACCAACTGACCTCCATGGCCGGATGTAGCACACTGGCCGCTGCCGCGGCGCAACTGCGCCACACCCGCGTGCAGGTTGTGTGCATTGGCTTGCCCATGCCGATTCCTCCTGTCCTGCAAGATAAAACTTGGATCTATTGCCCGGATGTTACATCCATGTTCTATCGCATCACCCCATTCTCCACTTTTTCCCCGGCTCACACGCCTGACCCGGCCCGTTTCTGCTCGTTCATGTGCGAGGTTGCCACGCCCGGTCAAGACGCCATGCATCCGGAGCAAAAATTGGCAAACCAAGTCATGGAGGACCTGAACCAGTCCGGCCTCCTCACCTTCCGCCCTGCCGATGCCCGGGTCTTCCATCTGCATTCGGACTACGGCTATCCAATCCCAACGCTGGACCGGGATGAAGCCTTGGCCGCTTTGCTGCCTGCGCTGCAGAAAAAAAACATTTGGAGCCGCGGACGATTCGGCGCGTGGAAATATGAAGTGGCCAACATGGACCATTCCGTCATGCAGGGCGTCGAAGTCGTCAACCGGATCCTGCTCGGGGAACCGGAGGAAACCTTGCCCCATCCAACAAAAGTGAATGCCGGCAAACAGTAGGAAATTTCCCATGCCCGCCCCGAAGATTTCATTTCTCGTGCCGGACATCCATTCCCCCGTGTTGGGGCCCGTCACCGTCCTCGCCCGTCATCTGCAACCCGCTTACGATGTTGAAATTGTCGGCGCGGATTTCGGCTACGGGGTGTGTGAAATGTACCGGGGTTCTTTCCCTTACACGGCCGTTCCCTGCACTCGCATTTACCGCTGGCCCGATTACCTTTGGGAATCCCGCCGGCTGGCCTCGGTCCTCAAGGGCGATGTCATCATCGCCGTCAAGGCGTTTGCCACCAGCATCCCGGTGGCGCTGCAGGCCAAACGGCTTCGCCAAGCCAAGGTTATGGCCTACCTCGACGAATGGGACGGCGCTCTGGTGGCCCGTCTTTCCCCGCTCCAGAAGGCCAAGCGGTGGCTGCGACATTTCCAACATCCGGTCGACGACATTTATTGCCCCTGGGTGGAGCGCATGATCCCCCGCTGTGACCATGTAATCAGCACCACAACCGCCCTCCAGAAACGATTTGGAGGCGACGTTCTCCCCATGGGCGTGAACATGGACGATTTCGCCCCACGCCCCGCGGACGAAAGCGCAACATTGCGCCGTGAAGCGGGATTGGAAGGCCGAAACCTGATTGTCTTTGGCGGAGTCGTACGTCCACACAAAGGGATCGAACTCATTCTGGACGCCCTGGCAACCATCGGAAATCCGAACAATGCGCTGGTTATTGTCGGCCCCAACAACGAGCATGTCGCGGCCCTGTGCGCCAACCCCGCCTATGCCCCCTATCTGGTGGCGCTTGGCCCAAGGCCCAAGGCCGATATGCCCAAGTATCTCGGATTGGCCGACTTGATTGTGCTGCCCCAAAACGACGACCTTCTTGCCCAAACCCAAATGCCCTGCAAGGTGTTCGAAGCCATGGCCATGGCCAAACCCATCATTGCTTCTTCAGTAGCCGACCTACCCAAGGTCTTGGCGGGTTGCGGGTGGACCGTGCCGCCGGGCGATGTGGATGCGCTTGCCCGCCAAATTCAATGGGTATCCACACACCCGCGGGAAGCCGCGGAATTCGGTCGCCTCGCCCGCGAAATCTGCGCGGAAAAATACAGCCATTCCGTCGTGGCCAAGCAACTCCATGCACTTGTGGCCAACGTATTGTCTTGATTGCGAACCGGCGTCCGTTGGCCAGACGCGCTTGCCGCGATAGACGCCACCATAAATGAATGCCCCCATCATCCGCCATTGACTTTTGCCCCCCACCCTGCTAAACACCCGAACCCTTGATGGCAGGAAGCAACTCCAAAAGCCAAAACCGAATAACACAAAACGCGAGGTTCAACATGGCCCCAAAAGCTAAAAAGAAAACGACCGCCCCGAAATCCACCCGCGCGACCCCTAAAAAATCTCCCGCGAAAAAGAAACCCGCCCCCCAAAAAGCGACCCCCAAAAAAAACGTAAAAAAAGCCCCCGCCAAAAAAGCCGTGGCAAAAAAAGCAGCCCCAAAAAAGGTCGCCCCTAAAAAAGCCATCAAACAAGCCCCCGCCAAACCCAAATCCAAAAAAGGCCACAAACCCTTCACCAAGAAGGAACTCGCCATCTACCGCGAACTGCTCCAGCACCAGCTCGAGCGCATGCAAAAAAACCTGAACTCCCTCGCCGCCGACAACCTCAAACGCTCCCCCTCCGACACCACCGGCGACATCAGCTTCTACTCCACCCACATGGCCGACCACGGCACCGACAACTTCGACCGCGAACTCGCCCTCAACCTCGTCTCCGGCCGCCAAGAATCCATCTACGACATCGAATTCGCCATCCAGCGCATTGACGACGGCACCTACGGCATCTGCCAGGCCTGCGACAACCCCATCGAACGCCCCCGCCTCAAAGCCCTCCCCTTCGCCCGCAAATGCCTCGCCTGCCAAAACGCCGCCGAACGCGGCCGCACCAAATACCGCCCCTTCGAAGGCGCCACGCCCCTGCGCATGACCGCCGACGACACCGCCGGCGCCGACCAATCCGACTAACCCCGCCCCTCGCCGCCGCGCATGACCCCCCTGCTGGTAGCCATCGGCATCATCCTGCTCGACCAAGCCACCAAAGAGTGGGTCCGCGGCACATTCTCCCTGCTCGAAACCCACCCCGTCATCCCCGGCCTTTTCAACCTCACCTACATCCGCAACACCGGCGCCGCCTGGGGCATGTTCAGCGGCCAGAACCTCGCCCTCGCTGCCCTCGCCCTCGCCATGCTGATAGCCCTCGTCCTGTTCCGCCGCCAGCTCCTCCCCCCCGGCCGCATCCACCGCATCGCCCTCGGCCTCCTCTGCGGCGGAATCGCCGGCAACCTCTTCGACCGCCTCCGCCTCGACTACGTCACCGACTTCCTCGACTTCCACTGGCGCGGCGCCCACTTTCCCGCCTTCAACGTCGCCGACGCCGCCATCTGCTGCGGCGTCGGCATATACCTCATCACCAGCATCCTCACCCATCCCCCCCGCCCCCGCCCACGCTAGCCCC
>DBPO01000020.1 GCA_002304915.1 Verrucomicrobia bacterium UBA1418 | reverse complement strand
CCGAGGGTGTCCGCGCCAATGATGAATACAAATGTGTCGGCGGGATGTTGGGCGCGCAGTTCGCGGACGGTGTCGAGCGTGTAGGAGGTGCCGGGGCGGTCCAGCTCGATGGTGAGGGCGGAAAACCGGGGCTCATCCGCGATGGCGAGGCACAGCATGGCGAGGCGGTCTTCGTTGGGGGCCAGGTTGTTCGTGGGCTTATGCGCCGGCACCGCGCAGGGAATAAACCAAACGGCGTCCAGCGAAAAGAGGCGAAGGGCTTCCCGCGCGATGGAGAGATGCCCCTCGTGGACGGGGTTAAAGGTGCCGCCAAGCAGTCCGATGGTGCGCGCCATTAGAATAGTACCGGTTCGTCGGCCGGCGACGTGAACAAGGGCACAATCTGGCCGACGACTACGACGGGCATATCGCTGTTGTCCACCCAGTATTCGCGGCCGCGGATGGAGACTTCCTTGCCGATGTATTGGCGCAGTTGCGCCGAGTGGCCGTGCAGGTGGCAGACCATTTCCACCAAGCCGCGGGTTTTGGTGTTCAGCAGACGGTAGCGAGAGGGCGAAGCGGTGAGGAAGGGCGCATTGCGTATTTCGCCTTCGACTTGCACCGGACGGCCCTGGTTGGGGATGGTTTCGTCTAGGTCCAAATCGGCGACGAGTTCTTGCGAAACGGTGACTTCCAGCGCGGGTGTTTTTTGCGCGGTGACGGCTGAAGCCGGGGCGGGCGCGGGCGCGGGCCGCGCGGGGGCTTGCACCGGGCGTGGCGTGGTGGCGCGGGGGGGCGGGGCGGTGGTCGGGCGGGGCGCACGGCCGGGGCTTGACGTGGCGGCGGGTTGCGCGGGGCGCGTGCGGGCCGCTGTTTGGGCGGGTTCCACCACCGGACGCGCGGGGGAAGCGCCGCCAATCATCGGGGAGCCGGTCGGTTCGACTCTTGCGGCGGGNNCGCGGATGGAGAGCGCGACTGCGGCACCGATGGGGCCACTTTTACCGTTTGCGGCGGGGGCGGTGTTGTTGACGGGACATGCGCGACTGTTTCAGCGGGCGCGGGTTGGGGTGCGGGCTGCGCCCGGGGCTTGGGCTGGGGCCGTGGCTCCGGCTTGGGTTCAGGACGAGGCTCCGGCTTGGGCGCGGGTTTGGGTTCGGGTTTAGGCTCTGGCGCTGGCTCGGGCGCGGGGAGGACAGCGGCGACTTCCTGAACGGGACGGGAATCCATTTGGACTTCCTTCAAGTCCGCTTTTTTCATCCATACGGTGGCGGAGGAGGGCGGGCCGATTTGACACCATTCGCCTTCTTCGCCGCGCGGCATGACCGGTGCGCCACGTTCGAGCGAGCCAACGACATCATATTGAATGCCCGGCCCGGCGCGGAGCTGGATGCTTCTGGCGACCACCCGGTTGCCTTCAACAAAGTCTTTGTTCAGCCACAGGCCGATGCGGTCGGGAGGCGACAGGGCCGCCCAGTCGCCTTCCATCCGGCTGACAAACAGAATTTCGCCCATGTTGGCGCTGCCGAGCCGCTGGGCGTCGGGCGATGGGCGTGAATAAATGGATACACCCGCGCTGATGGGTTGCATGCGGATATCCGCCCAAGCGGTCCCGGCAATCGCCACGATTAACACGAGCCAGAAAATACGAAGACAAAAGGTCCTTTTCATGCGCGGGAGTTTAACGAGCCAGCCGCGAAGTGTGAAGCGTGGATTTTTCGGCACATTCCATCAGGGGATGGACCACCCCATCCGCAAGGCGAGAAAGAACGCCCCATGCTTTGGCCGCCCCTCCCGCCTCAAACTAACGTGCGAAAAATATCGTGCGTTATCGGGATAAACCAACGGTATCAAATAGCAGACCACACGCCCAATGCCTTCCCGACAAAGTGCGGCAAAATCTGGGCGTTGCCGCATATCCCTTGTTGCTTGTTCTTTTGCTGGAGCACTCCAAGCTATTGTGTCACGGACTGTCCGTCTGGCGGGCTCCCATATCCGAAAAGAAAAGCTGTTTACGTGTCTTTCCAGATTGGACGTCCTGCAAAAGAGTGCTGACAGCAGAGGCCGCACGAGTTATACCCCATACTGTGGCACCGAGTGATTCAGGCACACGGGTTTCTTCGCCAAGAACGGCTTCAATTTCCTGATAAGTAGCTAGGGGAGAGCAAGACCCCGCCACCCTCCGGTACTGGATTAGTGAAGGCAAGGCGGAATGAATATAAAAATCGGAGTTAACAAGACGACTCAAAAGAGATGGAATGTCTTGCGTCCCCATGAGCTGATAGGTGAATAAATTGATCGGATTCCTTGGTATCATGATAGGAGTGTCTGGGGAAAGGACAGGCCAAAGCATTTTGAACTTTTCTCTATCTGAGGCCGAACGATAGGCAACATCATCCAGCAGGTGCTTATTGAGTTCCGCATCTGCCATGGAAAGCACCTGTACAAGATTTGGCTGAAAAGACCCCAGTTGCTCCACAAGAGTCAGGAGACAGGGGGAAGGGTCCTCCTCATGAGTAAGCCGCTCGGAAAGATTGATGTAAATAACGCGATTGATCGCGTCAACGAGGATCAGATTGAAGTAGCTTGGATTGTGCGCCAGGTGTTTTCGCATCAAAAGCAAGGATTGGGAGTTGTCGCAAAACTGCGCTGTGGGTTGCCCCTTCAGACTCTGTTCGTAATTCTCCAGCCCATGCGCAAGCTTTTTGCCAAGCTTGCGAAACTCTGCCTGTTGAAACGGCGTTAACTCTTTTGCAGAACTTGCAAAGTCTGGCGAATGCACTGCGGGCCACTCCTCTTTTGGGCCAGATTTGAAAGTCGCAAGAATAGCCAAGAAGTCACTGTCCGCGAAAATGTCCGACCAGTAATCGAGCACACGGCTGTCGGTATCTGCCGCCTGCACGGGATATCCAAGAAAGCTAATGGCCAAAAGAAGAACGAATCGTTTCATTTCATCACCTCATCAATTAAAGTCATAACTAAAGCTTGTCGTATCGCGCGAGAACTCAACCCGATCACGGAACACTCGCCCACCACTGCCTAGCGTGGGGAAGCCTGCTTGCATCGTGGCGCCGTGAACTGACGGATAAACCCCAACATAGTTAAAGTCGTAAACGTCCGTGAAACTGCCTGCGTAGCCGATGTGCGTCACAGCCAGATCAGAGCGCCGAACTGTAACAGAAACGGTGCCAGCTATGTTGACGTGACCGAAAGCAAATTGAAGTGCAAGCCCGTCAAACTCGAGTCCATTGGCCTGCCAGTTCCAAGGGCCGAACGTATGCTCGTTGACTGTCGGATTCTGAGTGAAATAATCCTGCACTTCAGATTGATGCTGTCCCAAACTGGTTTGCAATGCGGTGATGGTGTGGGAGTCTATTGCTACGTCTTTTGCAACATCCGTCCCTTCCAGATACGTGTAGAAACGTGTTGAAGCCGAACATGACGCATCCCAGTTGGCACCGATCGGATGAGTCAATTCCGTGGACGTTATTGTCGTGGCGGAGTTGACGACATTCGGGGGAATCGTGTCGTCAATGAAGGCCTCAAGCAGTTGCGACCCGACTCCAATCGTCCCAATAGCAAGGGCGGTCAATAGGCCGTCCGAATAGTTGTAATCGCCTTGTCTGAGAAGCATCAACTGGTCCGTCAGAACCTCGCTGACTTCCGAGTTCTGTAACGTGCCGTCGGCGTTCAGGTCGTATCCCGCTACGACCTCGTACAACTCTCGTCCTCCAGCAGGAGCGAAATCAATCGGAGTTCTGATCGCCTGAATCGGCACGCTGGCTAGGATATCCGTCCCATGCCGAACCCCCACCAGACCAAGGTTATTGATTTGCTGAGGTAGAATCGTGGCGTCGATCTGCAAGTACCCCCTATTGTCTGTCCGTGCTCCCATGTACATTGGATTCTGTCCGGGGAGCGCGTTGCACTCCCGCCCGGAAATCTGGTCCGAATACGCCGCGTTCAAGTCCACGTAGGGAATGTTCGTATTGACATCCATCATT
>DBPO01000116.1 GCA_002304915.1 Verrucomicrobia bacterium UBA1418 | reverse complement strand
GAGAGGGTGACCCATTTTTCGGGGGGGATTTCTTCGGCGCGGGCGGTGGGGGGGATGTCGGCGGCTTTGAGGGTAGCGATTGGGTCCACTAAAAATCCGCGCAGGGAGCGGCCGAGGGTTTTGCGTCGCTGTGAGAAGGCGTGGCGCACCAAGGAGCGCAGGGCGGCGGCGTCCGTTGCCGTGCCGCCGAGGGGTTGCGCGCGGCGGGTCAGCTTCACGATGGAGGATTGCACTTCCGGCGGCGGCCAGAAGCACGAGGGCGTTACATGCTTGACAGTCTGGATGTCGTAGAGGCGTTGGAGGAGAATCGCGAGCAAGCCGTAGTCCTTCATGCCGGGTGTGGCGGTGAGGCGTTCGGCGACTTCGCGTTGGATGGTCACCACGATGCAGGGCGGCGGGGTGGTGAGGGCGGTCAGTTCCACCAGCAGGCGCGCGGCGATGGCGTAGGGGAGGTTGGCGACGAGCTTGGTTTCCGGCGCGGCCAGCAGCGCGGCCAGGTCGCAGTCGAGAATGTCCGCCTGAATCAGGCGCAGGGAGGGGGCGTCGGCGAAGCGTTCGCGGAGATAGGCCGCGAGGCGTTTGTCTTTTTCCACGGCGGTTACGGTTTTGACGGTATCCAGCAGGGCGGCGGTCAGGACGCCGAGGCCGGGGCCGACTTCCAGAACGGCATCGTCCGGCTGGACATCGGCTTCGCGCAGAAGGATATTCAGGATGTTGCGGTCAATCAGAAAGTTTTGGCCGAGGATGCGCGCGGGGCGGAAGTCCAGTTGCGCCAGCAGTGCGCGGACTTCCGACGGGCGGGTCAGAATGGGTTGGGCATCCATTTTTGGGGTGTTCCTGCTCATGGGGTTTTGGTATTTGGTTCAAGGGTAGGAGCTGCCATGAGAGAAGCCGAGAAAAAAATATGGGAACGTCAAGCGCTCGGGGCGGAATGCGCCCGCTTGCGCGAGCTTGGGCGGAAGATTGTTTTTACCAACGGGGCGTTTGATTTGATGCACGCGGGTCATGCGACGTATCTGGAGTTTGCACGGCGGCAGGGGGATGTTCTGATTGCGGGGGTGAACAGCGATGCCAGCGTGAGGCGCTACAAGGGCGAGAAGCGGCCGATTGTGGATGAGCGCAATCGCATGCGGATGCTGGCGGCGCTGGAGTGCGTGGATTATGTGACGATGTTTGATGAGGATGAGCCGAAAGAGTTGATTGGCGAGCTGATGCCGGATGTGCTCGTCAAGGCGGAGGATTGGGCGCATTACGTCAGCGGGCGCGATATTGTGGAGGCGGCCGGCGGAACCGTGGTTCTGGCGCCGATGGTGCAGGGGCTTTCGACCACGAATCTTATCGGGAAGATTCTTACCGCATACGCGGACAAACCGCAGTCGTAGTTGCTTGCGGGGGGGCGGGTCAGGAGGCGGTCAGCCGCCGGATGCGGTTGAGTTCTTCGCTGATTCCAGCGGTGGCTGCAGGGGATTGGTTTTCCTGCGCGGCTTGTTCCGCGTGGCGCAGGGCGAGCCGCGGCACTTTCTTTTGCGCGCGCATCACCCGATATTGCAGGGCCAGTGACGGCAGCAACCACAACAGCAGCAACAGTCCGAGGCTGTGCGGATAGTAGTCGCGCGGCAGGGGCGCGTGATAGAGGATTGGCCAGGCGATGAAGCCGGCGGCGGCGGCGATGAGTCCCAGAACCGATGGCGCGTTGAGGAGCCACTGCAACCACGAGCGGCTGTTGCGATCGGCTGTTTCATCAATGGCGCGGCGGACGGCGTTGGCCCACGCCTGCTGGGAAAGCGTATCCAGCGGCGCGACGTTGACGCCAAGGGCGACATCGCGAATGTCGGGGTTGAATCCGCAGGCAATCAGGTGTTCAGCGATGGGCGGCCACTCGCGCGCGGCGATAATTTTGGCCGCCGTGAAATCTTGAGTTGCGGTGGCGTCCAGCATCCGCTGTTCAAAGAGCTGCTCATATTTTTCCGGGTTGCGCAGGACGCGCAGGGCGCGGACCAGCACCACCGGCAGCATCAGCGGATTCAGCAGGCGCGTGAGGCTCAAGGGGTTCCAAAAATCAATCAGCCGCCGCCAGAGGCCCACGAAAAGGCCGACGGGGCCGCCCCAGCGTTGCGCGAGGGCGCGGCAGAGCAGGGCGGTCACGCTGCCGGAGTCTTCCTGCATGCGCTGGGCGACATCGTCCATGACGGCGCGGGCGAGTTTTTGTTCCAACTGGGCCAGGTCTTCCTGAATGGCGGGCCATTTGTCGGCATGGGCTTCGATTTGCTGGCGGGTCAATTCCAGAGCGGTTGTGCGCAGATGGCGTGCGCGCATGAGGCGCTGGTCCACGAACAAAGCGCCGCCGCCCAGCTCGCGGAGGGCTTCGCGGAGGTCGTCCAACTGATTCAGGCCATGCAGCGGCGTTTCGTTTTCGGTCCAGCGGGGCGTTTGCAGGCCGGCGCGACCGGAGACCAGAAAGATGCGGTCGGGTTCGCGCGCCCAGGCTTGGGCGATATGCCGGCGAAAATCCGGCAGGACGCTGTTTTTCAGTTCGTCTTCGGGGATTCGGTCGCAATGGTTGAGCACGAGAAAGACGTGTGCGCCGGGGAAGGCGTTGACCCAATCGGCCAGCGCCAAAATGTTGTCGCGCTCCTTGGGATTGCGGGCTTGGAAGACGCAAACCATGACATCGGTGCGCTCCAGCACCTGCTCCACAATCGGGCGGTGTTCGTGGCATTCGCTGCTGTTGGTGTCGGGGGTGTCCACGAGAATGGTATCGGGCAGGCGAGTGGCCGCGTGGGGGATGACTTCCAGATGGGCGTGTGGGATTTGCTCTTGCAACGGCTGGGCATCGGCGGGAGAACGCACGATGAGCGCGGCGCGGCGGGTTGTGGGGCGGGCGGCGCCGACTTTGGTCAAATCATCCTGCCCCACGAGGGCGTTGGCGAGGGTGGACTTGCCGGAGCCGTTCGGCCCCACCAGCGCCACCACGGGCTTGGCGGTCAGGCGTTCGCGCGTATTCGCCAGCAGTTGTTCCGTGCGGCGGACCACGGCGCGCAGGCCCGCCGCCGGCAGCCAGTATCGCAACGCGTCCAGTTGGCGGCCCAGAGCGGCGACGCGCTGGTATTCCGTTTCAAAGGCGATGAGCAGTTCGCCACGTTTGATGTCATTCATGCGGATGGGCTCCTCGAATGGTTTCCAGCGCCGCGTTCAATTCCGTGATGGGCTTGGCGGCTTCGTTTGCAAGCTCGGCGGTTTTGGGGAGGACGGCTCCCGTGATGTGTTCCTCGAAAATGGCTTGAACGGCGGCGGCCTTGTCGTTGAACCAGATGGCGAAGATGGGGCTGAGCAGTTTTTCCAGATTGCGGCGGTCCACTTGATTCAGTCCGTGGGAGGCGGGAATGGCCGCCAGCGCCCAGAGGTCGTTTGCGCCGAACAGACCGGCGAGTTTGGCATAGATGGCGCTGCCGGTTGCTGCATCGGCGGTGCCGAAGACATAGACGGCCGCGCCGACGGTGGGCACGAGCGTCAGGGCCGCGCTGAGGGTTTCGCGCACTTTTTGGCGGGCGCTCATGTCGGCGCGGAAGCGTTGGGCCAGCGCGCGCAATTCGCGGTCCAGCCGTTCGGTTTGCTGAATGGGCTGGCGGGCGGCGGCGACGATTTTATCCAGCGTTGCTTTCCAGTCCGCGGATTGCAGTGTTGCCGCCGAAGCGTCCAGCGCGGCCGGGCGCGGCGCGTGGAGATTGCCGGTGCGGCGGTCCAGCGCCTCAAAGCGCGGAGCGTTTCGCTGCTGGTCGGCGGGCCATGTGCCGATTTCTTTCATCTGCGCGGCGACATCTTTGGCGGAAACGGTTACGGAGACGGCGGCGTTCAGCACCTGATTGCGCAATTCATTGGCGGCTTCGCGCAAATTCTTTTCCATTATCAATTCGGGCGAGGCGGCGGGCGGCGGCGGGTGGGGGGTGTCGCCGGAGAGGGCTTCTTTCATTTTTTGCGCGGCCTTGAGCGGCAACTTCATGGGGAGGGCCGCGAGCTTGCCGACCTTCTTGACGCCTCGCAGCCAGCCCGGTTGTGTTTCTTCCCATTTGCGCGCGAAGAGCCGGAGCAATTCATCTTGCGGGAAGGATTTCAGGGCTTGCGTGACGGCCCAGGTGGTGGCGGCGCGAATGGCATCCTGGTAGAGCGAAAGTTTCAGCAATTCCGCGCGTGCGGCGCGCAGGGTTTCCGCGGCCACGCGCTGTCCATCGGCCAGAGCGGAGGCGATGAGCTTGCGGCGGGTTTGCGCGGGGTTGAGCGATTGCAGCACCTCGCGGATGCCGGGCTGATTTGCGAGCGGGCGGATGGTGAGGGGCGTTTCGCCGCGCGCGACGTCATCGCTTTCATCGGCGCGGAACACGCCCAGGCAGTTTTGTTTGCCGGTCTCGCCGTAGATGTTGCGCGCGACGACTTCGGCATGTTCGCGCACATCCGCTTCGGAAAAACTTTTGGAGCAGCGGTAGACCAGCAGGGTTTGGCGGCGGCCTACATCCGTCAGGACGTGGCGAATGAAATCCGTGTTGCCGCGATTGTTATAGGTGGAATTGACGAAGATATACATGAGCACATCGCTGGCTTCGAGGACGGGTTTGGCCAGGTCGCGATTCGCGTAGTTTTCGCGGTCGCCGGTGTCGAAGTCCGGGGTGTCCAGCAACACCAGATTGCGCGGCAGGGTGTCGGCGGTGATATATCTCGGCGGGCCGGGTGTGGTTAATTCGTCGGCGTTTTGGAGGGGCTGCGGCTCGGCGTCGAAGGCGGCGAAGAGATTGGGCAGAAAATCGGGTTGCGCGAGAACGTCCGGGTGCATGGCGGCCAAGACGCGGCGGCTTAATCCGGCGCGCGCCTGCACGGCGCTGATATTTTTGCCGATGAGCGCGTTGAAGAGCGAGGATTTGCCTGTGCTGCCGCCGCCGGTGATGGCGACCATCAGCGGATAGGCGGGGTCCAGACGGGGAATCAGTTTGGTGTCCAGCACCTTGAAAAAGGTGTCGAGGTCGGCGCCGACATTCAGCGTGAAGAGTTCGTGCAGGTGCGCCACCGACTGGCGCATGCGGAGGACGGCTTGATGCGCCTCCGCGCGGCTCAAGGGTTCATGCGTGGCAACGCTCATGTGGTCAGTCATATCAAAAACAAGCGGCGCTCGTCATGGATTTAATCCGCCGGGGTTGCGGCGGGATAGAGCAGATAGGTGGGATAGCCCTGAATGCCAAAGGGGGCGAGCGCGTCGCGGGCGGGGGGGCGGTTGGGGCGGTCGGCCAGAATGCGGATGGCGAACATGTTTTGCAACTGCTTCAGCACGGCCGGGTCGCGCAGGGTGGTTGCATCCATCCAGTGGCACGATTTGCACCAATGCGCGCCAAAATCGAGCAGCACGGGGCGACCGGACGCGGCGGCGGCGGCGAGCAGCGCATCCAGTTGCGCGGGGGCGTCGGTGGCGAAGTCGAAGGTGTGGAAGGGGGAGTCGGCTGGCGCGGTTGCGGCGGTTGCGTCGGCGGTGGCGGCGGTCGTGGTGTCGGCTGCTGGAGCGGCGGAAGCGGGCGACGCGCGCAGGGCGGATAGGGTGTTCCATGCGTAATAGAGCGCGAGGAGGAGAATCAAAACGCCGAACGCTTTTTTCACGGCGTTCATCCACGCGCCGGGTTTGGGCAGAATGGCGATGCCGGCGGCGGCCAGCGGCCACGGCAGGGCCATCCCGACGCCGAGCAGAAACGGCAGCGCGAGCGCGCCGGCGGCTCCTTGCGCGTAGAGCGAGCCGGACAGCGCCAGCACCGCAATCAGCACCGGCGCGACGCATGCGCCGGCCAGCAGCGCGGAGATGCCGCCCATGACGAGCACGGCGGGCACGCGCACTTTGCCGACTGCGCCGCCGCCTTTGCGAAAGCGGGAAAAGTCCAGTTGCCAGACGTCGAACATCGCCAGCGCCAGCACGAAAAACAGGAGGGCTATCGCGCCGGTGAAAATGGGCGAGGCGTGCAGTGCGCCGAAGACGGAGCCGGTCAGCACCACGAGCAGCCCCAGCGCGCCATAGACCAGCGCCATCCCCAGACCATAGACGAGGCCGAGGCTGAAGCGAACCGCGCGCGAGGTGTCCGCGCCGCTTGCGCCGATGATGGCGAGGTTGATGGGAATCATCGGCAGCACGCAGGGCGTCAGATTGAGCAGCACGCCGCCGAGGAGAATCAGCAGAATGGAAAGGCCTACGCCGTGGCGCAAATAAAATTGCGCAGGGTCATCGAGAAAAAGTTGCCAGGCGGATGCGGCGGCGGGTGTCGGGGCGGAGGGGTCGAGAAAGGCGAGAAAGGCGGCGGCATCGCAGGCGCCAGTGAGGCGGCGGGGGGCAGTTTGGGGGTTCAGGGTTCGGGGTTCAGGGTTCAGGGGGGAGGGAGAGGTCAGAGGTCGGAGGTCAGAGGTCAGGGAAGGCAC
>DBPO01000082.1:773-2592 GCA_002304915.1 Verrucomicrobia bacterium UBA1418 | reverse complement strand
CGGCTCCTTCGGATGACGTTTGCGCCAGAACGATTTCACATCCGCCCCCCATCCGACCACACTTGGAACATTGCCGGCGTCAACCAGAACGCGGAGGGAGCGATATGGTCCGCGTCCTCCGCCTTGTTGAACGGGTGAAAGTCCCCGGCACGATACCACCGCGTCAGCAGCTCACTGCAAAACATCCGGTCTTTGGCACCCTGCCGAACTGCGAGGGTGAAACACAACAGCCCGCGCCAGTCGTATCGCTGGCCCCTGACAGTCTGAAACCAGCGCATAGCCGCTTCGATGTTGAACGGATGCACCGGCCGCATGACTGCCGCGAGCTTCTTGGTGCGCAGCGCGTATAGGTTGACACCGGAACTGCGCGCCGCTATTGACATGCCGTCACCCGCGTAGCCCTCGACGTGCGCCACTCGCGTCCAGGTTTTGACCGCGATGACCCAGCCCGTCGGCGATGAAGGCCGGTATAGCAGCGCGTCGCCCGGTTCGAGGTTTGGCTTTGGTGCCAATGTCATGCTTTCGGCTTTGTGTAGTAGCTGTCCCCGGGGCCGCTCGGGCCATGCAGCCTGCCGCGATCTCCATGCACGAGCACCGCCGCGGCCGCAGATTCCCATGCTTCTTTGATCCCGGGTGTTACGGCATCCCAAGCTGGCAGTTGCGCCCCCGAAACAAGGGACTTCCAATTTGTCTTTTCGCAATAAGCTTCGTACCCGATTTGACCTGGTGTCATTTTATTTTCTCCGTTGTTGCTGCGTTTACTTTGTTACCCCGGCGGCCATCCCCTCGGCAACGCCCTTCGCCACCGCGCCAATCGCCGCACTGTCGACGGTCGACTTCTGCACCGCCAGCGTGGTCTTGAACCCGTTGGTGTCCTGCAGCGTGAAGTTGATGCCCTCCGATGCCCAGGCGCACCGCGTCGTCTTGATCGTGAGGACGGAGCCATCCGGCGCCGTCCGCGTGCCGTTGATACTGACACAGCCCACAGCGACCAGCCCGAGTGACAGAATTGCTACCCGAATCCGTTTCATTGTTCCTTTCGTGCGTCGCCAGCCATGACCATTCCATAGGCCAGCGCCGCCTCCATTGTTCGATTGAATTTTTCTGCAAACTGCGGAAGCCAAATCTGGCCGATGAAACAGACGATCACAACGACACCGGCGAGGGTCGTGTGCTTGTTCCTGAGTATGATCGTCAGTCGGTTCATCGGATTGCGGAGTAGACAGCTAGCCCGATAGACACGAGCGCCATGGCCCCCAGGGCCATATTGATCTTCCGCTCGGACCAGCGCAGCCGCTTTTCGTGGTCTAATAGAGTGCCGATATTTTGCGAGCACACCGGCCAGCCGCCCGGCCCGCCGTTCCATTTAACCCCCAGCTCAACGACAGACTTGTCGATGTGATCAAGCTTGGCCTCTATTCTGTCCATGCGGTCAACCAGGTCGTTGAGATTCATTTAGTCCTTTTGTTTAACGGATTGCCATTTTCAATCTGCCTTTTCCCACCNNCGGCCGATTCGTCAGCCACACCACCGTCTCCCCCACCGCATACGGCCGCACCGCCAGCTCCGCCCAATGCACCAGGTCCGTCGACCCCTCAATCCCCGTCACCGCCAGGCCCACCCATTCCGGCTCGCTATTCGACCACGCCAACCCGATCCGCCCCATCCCCNNCCGGCGGCACCGCCCGCGGCATCCCCAACCACACCGCCGCCCCGGCCGCCACCGCAGCCGCCGCCACCGCAGATGTGTGTGACCGGGTCATCTTAGTGCGCCCTCACGCTAATTAAATCGAACAAGTAAGTCCCCCCTTCGTTTTCG
>DBPO01000082.1:0-751 GCA_002304915.1 Verrucomicrobia bacterium UBA1418 | reverse complement strand
GCATCTGACCCGATCAATTCCCCGCCGGACCACACAGTGATGCTCGACCCATCTGCATCACCCGCAGTATCGTACGAGAGCTTCACCACGTACCACTGACCTTCGGCAAGCGCGAAAGAAGTAGCCTCCGTATTAGCCCGTAGAAACACGTTCCCGTCTGTTCTGAGGAGTCCCACACCCGGACTCGTCGTCGGATTCGTGCTAGAACGCCAGGATAAGATCGTGAAATTACCATCGACAGGACTTTTTGAGACAATGTACAGCGCAAAAAATATGTCGGTCTGATTTGTGGTCAACCCCCAGATCGCTCCAAAGTCGAACCTCACAAACGTCTCCGTCCCATCAGTGGGAGTCACGATCTGTAAGGCGCTATTGCAGGCCCCGGCTGGTTTATAAGTCCCGTACCCGCTCGAATCCACGATGGATATATTGTTCGTCGTTCCCACCCCGGTCCAATTCGTGGTAAAGCCGCCTGGGAAGCCTTCCAGCAGCACATCCCAAGCGTTTGTAGTCTCACTCGTACTGCACGCCGCCGGCGCCGCCCCATCCACCTTCGCCACCCGTAAAAACGCCTGATCCGACATCGTGAACGGCTGGCAAAGCGCCGGAAGCGTTGAGAGTAGGAGAAATAGAATGGCCTTCATTTCAACGGGAGGAAAACGCAATTGGTGAACTGTCCAGCCCAGGACGTGAACGAGCAGATCGTCACGTTGGTAACGTAGCCGGTTCCTTGACTCCAAACCGAGGCGGG
>DBPO01000117.1 GCA_002304915.1 Verrucomicrobia bacterium UBA1418 | reverse complement strand
CAGCCCCCCCTATCTCAACTCGCGCACACGCTCACTGGCAATCTTGAACCAAGGCGTAAACCGCTCGGGATACTGCTGCATCTCCACCGCCAACTCATCCGGCGCAACCCAGCGCACCGCCCCCACCTCATCCGGATTAGGCTTCATCTCGCCCGCATACACCCCGGTAAACACATGGTCAATCTCGTGCTCCGCCAAATCCCCCGTCGGCGACACAGCCTGATACTCAAACGAAAAATGCTCCGTCAGCGGACAATCAAACCCCAACTCCTCCACAAGGCGCCGATGGGCCGCCGCCTCCGTGGTTTCGCCCGGTCGCGGGTGGCTGCAACAGGCATTCGTCCACAGCCCGGCAAAATGGTATTTGCCCGCCGCGCGCTGTTGCAACAGCCATCGCCCCTGCTCATCAAAAACAAACACGGAAAACGCGCGATGGCGCGTGCCGCCGTTTTTGTGAGCGGCCACTTTTTCCATGCTGCCGATTTCGCGGTCGGCCTCATCCACCAAAATGACTTGCTCCATCGCCATCCTCAACTCCGTTCCAGCCGCAAATGCGCGGCCATCAGTTCGCCGGGGTTGGTTTGCGCCGCCAGCAGCGACAATTCGCCGCACAAAACAGTCGCCGCACAAATCAGAGCCAAGCGGCGGGCGTTCGCGCCCGGCTCGCGTGGCTCCAGACAGCCCAGTTCGCGCAAATTATCCTGCACAAAAGGCAGGTCCTTGCCATTGCCAACGGTGCCGACAATCAGGTTGGGCAGCGTGACGGAAAAATACAAATCGCCATCGCCGCGCACCTCCGCCAGCGTGAAGCCCTGCGAGCCTTCAACGATGTTAGCCGCGTCCTGCCCCGTCGCGAGATAAAATCCCAGCAGCATGTTGGCGAAGTGGGCGTTCGCCGCCCGCAACCCGCCGGCCAGCGCGGTGCCAACCCAGTTCTTGCGCTGGTTCAGCGTAGCGATTTTTTCCGCCGTGGTATGCAAATAGCGCTGCACCAGCCGCGCCGGAATAATGGTTTCCGCCACGGCATATTTGCCGCGCCCCAAAATCCCGTTCACCGCCGCCGGCTTTTTGTCGCAGCAATAGTTGCCGGAAATGGAGCCATAGGCGCACTCTGGCCGCTGTTCCAGAATCCAGGCGAGCATCGCATCAGCCGCCCGCGTCGCCATGTTGTGTCCGGACGCATCGCCCGTATCAAATTCCAACCGGATGTACACCCAGTGGCCAACCACCTCAACGTGCATATCCTTGAGCCGGGCAAACCGGCTCGTACCCCGCGCCACATCCGCCAGGGCGGCGCGCTGCTCACGCACAAACTCCACCAGCGCGCGCGCACCGGCGGCATCCGGCGCAACCACCAGCACGGAGCGAGTCATGCGCTCATCCAAAATCACCGCGCGAATGCCGCCGGCGCGCGCGGTCACCCGTGCCCCGCGCTCCACGGAAGGCCACAACGGCGTCTCGAAGGTCGCCAACGGAACCAACATCTCCCCGGCGACATCCGGACCGGCCAACACCACCGGCCCCACTTTACGCATGGGAATGCCAGCAATCAGGTTTTCTGATGACGTACTCATGCCAATTCCTTTCAACCAACCGGTTACGGGACTCCCGCAGCTTCCTCCCAGGCGCGAATGCGCGCGGACACCTCCCCCGCGCGCGGGTCGGAGGCGAAAAGACGCTCGAAATCACGATAGGCAGCCGACCCTTTCGAAATCATGCCCAATTTGTCGCCGTAGGTTTCCGCCAAGCGCCAGAGCGCGTCGGGGTTGCCGGGCTCCAGCTCCACCAATCGCCGCAACGCAATGACGGTGGTGTCATATTCCTCCAAATCCGTCGCCGCGCGCGCCAGCTCCAGCAGCACCATCGGATTGTCAGGCTCCAGCGCCTGCGCCTTGATGAGCGCGTCATACGCTTGTTGAGGCTCCCCCTGACTCAGCCAGTACTCGCCCATAGCCAGTTGAATCGCCGCGCGGTCGCCGAAAGCCTCCACGGCGCGGCGCAAAATTTCGCCGCCCTGGGCAGGGTCCCCGCCCTCGCGCGCCAGTTCAACAGCTTGGAGCGCCTTGCCATAAGCCGCTTCACGATCGCCGCTGCGGAGCAGCCCCTGCGCTTCGGCCCACAGACGGCCGGCGGTCATTTTCGGCTGCTCGGAAGCCGGCGGGGTGAAGGATGTTTGCTCAATCGTTTGCCCGCCCACGCGCGCGGCGGCGGCAGTGGCACGAGCGCCCTGCGGGGCCACCGCCAAATAGTTGCGGAAATATTCGCGCGACTGCTCACCATGCCCCTCCATTTGGGCATGTAACACCCCCAAATTGTAGAGCGCGGGCGGATAGTCCTTGTCTATCTCCAGCGCCTGCATGAAAAAAGTTTCCGCTCGAGCCAGGTTGCCTTCCAGCAGCTCCACCCGCCCCAGCCCCGTCGCCGCCACCGACGAACGCGGGTCGCGTTTCTGCGCCTCGAAATACATGCGGCGCGCCAGGTCCCAGCGCCCGTTGCGCGTGGTCCAATCGCCAATGCGCAACAACGCGCGCGTATCCTTGGCCTCCAAATCCGCCGCCCAGCGCAAGAGCGATATTCCCTGCGACATCTCGCCAAGTTCCAGCTTCAAATCGCCCAGATTGTACACCGGCTCAAATGCCGCCGGATTCAACTTCATGGCCGCGTCAAAGTTTTCCGCCGCCGCTGCCGTGTCCCCCAGCCGCCAATTCGCCAGCCCCAGCCAGTTGTGAGCCTCAACAGCAAATGCCGCCTCTGGCGCGGCCGCCAACGCCTTTTCGAGATACCCCCGCCCCGCCGCCAACTCCCCTTCCTGCAACGCGCGCAGGCCGGACTGATACAACTTTTCAGGCGTCTGTTTGCCGCCGCAACCCGCCACCAGTCCCGCCACCAGCAACACGAGCGCGACGCCCGCGCCCCGCATCATTTTCTCCAACTTGTGCGTGTTCATTCCGCCTCCCGGATCGGTGTCAGCCATAGCTCGCGCGAACGCGGGCCGTCGAATTCGCAAAAATAAATCCCCTGCCAGGTGCCAAGCGCCAGCTTCCCGCGCCGAACCGGAACCAACGTGGACACCCCCACCAGCGAAGTTTGAATATGCGCGGCGGAATTGCCTTCCGCGTGGGCGTAGTGGTCATTCCACGGAATCAGCTTCGCCAGCGCTTTTTCCATATCGGCGGCCACATCCGGATCGGCCTGCTCATTGATGGTCACGCCGCCGGTGGTGTGCGGCGAATGAATATGCAGCAGCCCATCCCAGGGCGGCAACGCCGCCAGCGCCGCCTGAATTTCGCGCGTCACCGGCGCCAATTGCGTGCGACGTAAAGTTGTGATGGATATTTTTATCATGAGTCTCTACTATACCCGCTGTTTTGAATTGCGAAAAGTGAAACCTACGCCCAGTCAGATTCTTCGGGGAGCGTCACACGCGCTGTGAGTCTCCTCATCCCGCCCATCATCTTTATTTGCTTGTTGGCCTGCTCCGCCTTCTTCTCCAGCGCGGAAACCGCCTACTTCTCGCTGGACCCCATTCAACTGCGGCGCATCACCGCCCAGCGTCCCAACACCGGCGAACGCATACGCGCCATGCTGGCCGACCCCACCCGCCTGCTCTCCACCATCCTCATCGGCAACACGCTGGTGAACATTGCGCTCTCCAACGTCGGCTACGCGATTGCCCGCCGCTATGCCCCCGCCTACAGCGAATTAATCGCCATCCCCGCCGTGACCATCCTCCTGATTTTCTTCGGCGAAATCGGCCCAAAAAACGTCGGCCTGCTCTACTCCGCCACCCTCGCCCGCCTCTATGGCCCAATCTTGCGGACGATTAGCCGCGTGCTGACGCCCCTGCGCTACGCGCTGGACCTGGTCAGCCGCCGCTTCGCCCACCTCTTCCGCCCCATGGGCAAAACCCTCTCCGAAGAAGAATTCGAAACCGTCCTCGATATCTCCCGCGAAGAAGGCATCCTCAACGCCGACGAATTGGCCATGATAAAGGCCATTGTGAACCTCGAAGACCTTCACGCCTCCGATGTCATGACCCCGCGCGTGGACTTCATCGGGCTGGACCTGGACGACGAAGANNGCCGACCCGGTCGCCACCGCCCGCCGCTCCCGCCACACCTTCTTAATCCTCTACCACAGCCAATTCGACAAAATCGCCGGCTTCCTGGATGTCCGCCGTTTTCTGCTCGACCCCACCCATTCGCTGGCCGCCGCCACCCTGCCGCCGGTTTATGTGCCCGAAGGCGTGGCGCTCAACCGCCTCCTCGTGCGCTTCCAAAAGGATAAAATTCATATCGCCATCGTGGTGGACGAATACGGCNNTACGGCGGCGTCGCCGGCCTCGTCACCCGCGGCGACATCCTCGAAGAAATCACCGGCGACATCTACAACGAACTCTCCAAGCCGCGCCCCGTGTTTCAATCCGTGGGCCTCAACGCCTGGCTGATGGACGCCAACATCTCCCTCGAAGAAGTCAACCGCAAGCTCCATCTGGAGCTGGAAGCAGAAAGCTCGGACCGCCTGGCCGGCTGGATTACCGAACGCCTCGGCAGCGTGCCCCGGCAAAATGATGTCGTCAGCGACCAAGGCATACGGGTGCGCGTCATGCAAACAATCCGCCTGCGCGTCACGCTCGTACACGTCGAAAAGCTCCCGCCCGAACCCGAAGAGGAGGCCGCGCCGTGATTGCCTCCCAGCTCATCCTGTTCATAGCCACCCTGCTCGGCTCGGCATTTCTGGCGGGCATTGAAACCGGCGTCATTTCCATCAACCGCCTGCGCCTGCAACATCTGGTGCGCCGCCGGGTCCCCGGCGCGGCCATCATCCGCAATTTCCTGGCGCATCCCAATCTCCTGCTCGGCACCACACTGGTCGGCACGAATCTGCTGCACGTCATCAGCGCCGTCCTCGCCGCCTCCATCGGCCGCCAGCTCTACGGCGCCACCGGCACCGCCATCGCCGGCGTGCTGACCGCGCTCATCATTCTGGCATTCTGCGAGTACATCCCCAAAGCCTGGTTCCAAGCCGCCCCCGCCCGCCGCACATTACCCTTCGCCCGCCTCCTGCAAATGACCAGTTGGGCGCTCTACCCCATCAGCTTTGTCATCATCAAAATCCTGCACTGGATTTTCCCCAACAACAGCAACGGCCAAACGGACAACAAGCTGCTCGTCACCCGTGAAGAACTCTTGCATCTCGCCCGCGAAAGCGCCCAAACCGGCATCCTCACCCGCCACGAATCCGACATGATTCACGGCGTCTTCGCCCTCACCCACAAAACCTGCGCCGCAATCATGACGCCGCGCAACCACATGGTCACCGTCCCCGTCACCGCCACCGCCGCCGAAATCCTCGACGTCGCCCGCGAAAAAGTCTTCAACCGCCTCCCCGTCTATGACCCCGCGCAAAAGAAATTTGTGGGCGTCGTGCACATCTTCGACATCCTCTCGGACAGCCACTCCAACGGCAAAACCGCCGCAGACTACATGCGCCCGCCGCAACAAGTCGCCTCCCACACCCCCGTGGACCACCTGCTCCCCCGCATGCGCATCACCCGCCTGCCCCTCTTCCTCGTCACCGATGCCAAGCATGAGGTCATCGGCCTCATCACCCTCGAAGACGTCCTGCAGGAAATCACCGGCGAAGAATAAAACGCTGGCGTCCCCCCCCCCGGCTGTCCGGTTTTCACAAGGGACCGGCGGCCTCCCGCCGCCGAAAGACTGTTCCCGCTGTTCACATCGGTTCCAGGTGCCAGGAAAAACCCTCGCCACACGCTTGCGTGCCTTCCCCCCGCCCATACCCGCCCCATCCACCGGCCTTGCGCCGGTGTGCTTAAGGCTGCGCTTCGCCCCTACAGCCCCTCCCCTCCCGCTTGCGCACCTTCAACCTTTAACCTTAAACCTTTAACCTCCCACCGTCCGTGTCCGTCCGTGCTTGTCCGTGTCCGTCCGTGTGGCTGTTCCGGCTGTTCACATCGGTTCCAGGTTCCAGATTTCAGGTTTCAGGAAAAACCATTGCCCACCCTTTGGGGGCATTCCATCCTGAACCCCGAACCCTGACCCCTCCCTTCCTCTCCCACAGGAC
>DBPO01000052.1:17162-20650 GCA_002304915.1 Verrucomicrobia bacterium UBA1418 | reverse complement strand
TGCCAGCAACGGGGACGTTGGACGTGTCCGCGGCGGTGACGGTGATGGTGCCCACCGCATAGCCGTCAGCCGGCGTGGCGTTGATGGTAACAGGCGCGCCCGCGGCAGCCTGCTCGGCGGGGGTCGTCGTGACCGTGCCATTGGCCGGCGCGTTGGTCACGATGGTGATCGGATATTTGACGACTGGAGGCACCACCGAGAAGTGGATGGTGGCCGTGCCTGTATTATCGGCCAGGTCAGTCACCATCACGGTCGCGTAATAGGTGCCCGTTGACGCATTGTCCTTAATCTGAAAGCCGTCGTGCATGGTTGCATACTCGTTGGCGTCCATGTCCGTGGTCCAGACAAAGTTGTAGTCGCCGGGGGCCCCGACACCGTTGGCCGTCTCTGCATCAAACGTCACCGCCGTGCCTTGCTCCACGGTGAAGTTGTCTTCCTTGTCAATCCACACACGGAACTCCGCCGGACCGGTTGACACACTGCCATGCACGACCACGTCGTCGAGGCGGAAGACGCCGGTGCCCTTTGAGTCGCGGGAGCCGTTCAGCCAGCCCTGAATCTTGATTTCAATGGGCCCGGTGGCGCTTTCGACGCCAACCACGGCTTGGCTGACGGCGAGCAAGCTTGCATTCGGGGCATTCACTTCATACGTCGCCACGCCGCCGACATCGAAACCGAAGGCCGACGGCCCGGCGGCTGTCGCATAGGCGTTGAAGGACAACCCGTTGATGGTGACCGTGGCACCCTCCGCCGGTGTGATGGTGAATACAAACGCCTTGGCTTCCGCCTGGCTGGTCGCCGTCCAGCCAGCGGTTTCCTCAATGTACGGCTCGTCAGGGAAATATGTGCCGGTGTCGATGCCCGTCTCAATCGTGCCAGCCGTCAATGCCATGTCGGAAACCGTCAGATTGGCATCCTTGGCGGTTACTTGCAGGAACGGGGCTTCATTGAAGCGGAAGTCCACGATTCCCTCGGCCGGGGCAGGTTCGACCACAGAGAACGTGACCGTGGCATTCGCTTCGTCGGACGCGCTGTCTGTCGCCGTGACGGTGGCCGAATACGTGCCCGTCGGAGCCGTCGCCAGAACCGTAAATGTGTTGTCCGCAGCCGTGTAGTACGTTGCCCCCAGCGTGCTGTCCCATACATAGCCATAGGGTTCCGTTCCGTTCGCCGCCGTGGCGGTGATGGTTGCGCTGGACCCTTCGGCCACCTCGAAGCCGTTTTGCTTATCCAGCGATACGCTGAACACCGCCGGGCCGCCGGAGGTAATTTGCACGGACGCCAAGCCAAAGTTCTGGCCTTCCGCTTTTGTCTCGTATTCGTATTTCACGTAGCGGGTTGTGCTCTGCAACGTATCCTCGAATGTTTTTATGGTGCCATCCAGCTCACTTCCATCAAACGACCGGACTACCGTCCAGTTATTGTTGTCCGAAGATTCCTTAATCGTGACGAGGAAGGGTTCCGTCAACGGGGTTCCGTTGGAACGGCGTGCGCCGCTCGTCAAGGTGCCGGGCGCCCCATCAATGTACACGGTGATGGAATCACCCGCGTGGTCAAATTTAGCCGATGCTCCAGCTTTAGTGTATGGGGTTCCCAATCCGACGGCATTCCAGCCCGGCATGGCCTTGATGTTGGCTGTCGTGTAGCCGGACCCTCCTGCCCAGTTCACCGGCAAAGGAGCGGGATATGATAAATCCCCCAACGTTGCCGTTACTGCCATTCCCAAACATAACAAACCAACCAGACACTTCTTCATGGACTTCGCTCCTTTGTGATTCCGTGGACTCAACACTAACACGCAAATGTTTTACCACGATTGCTTCGCCCGTGCCAACCTTATTTTTCCCCATGCTGTGGAAATTATTTGTCCATGGTGTGGGTAATCTGTAAAAAACTTTTCCATGGCGTGGAAAACTTGACATCTGCCGGGCGCAACTCATTCGGGAGCAGTGGAATATGTTGTTTTGCGGCAGAATTTTTAGGGGTCTGGGGCGTTTCATGCCGGGGGAGCGGGTTTGTCCGGCCATTTCGCGCTTTGAATGCGGGGCGGTGGACGTTAGTATGGCCTGTCGGTTTATCCAGTGAACGCGAAACGCATCATTTTAATCAGCACGGACCCGCCGGACCGCATGCGCGGCAGCATGTCGCGTTATGCCGGCATGGTTCGCGAGGCGCTGGAAACGCAGGCTCCGGGGGAATATCAAATTGAAGATATGTGCCTTTCGCCGCGGCAAAGTTGGCTGGAGCGTTGGCCGGGGAAGGCGCAAACGCTGGTGCGGTACGGGATGATAGCCTTTCAGGCGCGGCGTCGGTTGCCGGCGCAGTCCCGTGGCATCCTGCATCTTTTGGATGGTAGCCACGCCTATTTGCTGGGTGCGGTTCGGCGTTTGGCCGCGCCGCTGGTGGTGACCGTCCACGATTTCATTCCGCTGTTGTGCCTGCGCGGGGAGCTGGGGGGGGCACGGGTCAGCGGATTCAGCCGTTGGCTTCTGCCGAGGGTTTTGGCGGGGCTGCGTCGGGCTGATGCGTGGGTTGCAGACAGCGCGAATACCCGCGACGATCTGGTGCGTCTGGCGGGCGTGGATGAGCGCGCCGTTTATCTCGCGCCGCTGGCCCGCTTTTCTGTTGCCGAGGCTCAGCCGGCGCCAGCCAGGGATTCCCGCTCTTATATGTTGCATGTTGCGGCGAATAACGCTTTTTACAAAAACCGGGCCGGAGTCATTGATGTCTTTCAAATGGTGCGGAAAACGGAAAATGTGCGTTTGGTTATGGCCGGCGCGCCGCCGGATGTGGCTCTGCAACATAAAATAGCGGTGGCCGGTGTTGAGTCTGACGTGGAATTTCAAACGAATCTTTCCGAATCTCAACTCGCGGGTTTGTATCAACATGCGGCGTTGCTGTTGTTCCCGAGCTATTATGAGGGATTCGGCTGGCCGCCGCTGGAGGCGATGAGCTGTGGATGTCCGGTGGTTTGCTCCCATGCCGGCTCACTGCCGGAAGTTGTCGGTTCGGCTGCGCTCATGGCCGCGCCCACGGATATTTCCGGTTTGGCGGAGCATTGCCGTGGCATTTTGCGCGACTCCGCGTTGCGCGCGCGCCTGATTGCGGCGGGGCGGGAACAGGCCGCGCGCTTCACGCTGGAGCGGATGGGCGCGGGCTTGCTGACTGCTTATGCCGCAGCGGAAGCCCGTGTTGAGCGCCGGGAGGCGCCCGCACCATGAAAAAGTATCGCCTTGCCATCGTAGAAACGCACCCGATTCAATACAAGGCGCCATTGTTTCGCCTGTTGTCCGCGCGGCCGGACCTGGAGGTGAAGGTCTATTACGCCATGATTCCGGATGCCGCGCAGCAGGGGAGTGGCTTTGATGTGCCGTTTGTGTGGGATGTGCCGTTGCTGGATGAGTATGCGTATCAAGTGTTAAACAACCGGGCGCGGCAGCCATCGGTATCATCGTTTGGGGGTTGCGACACGCCGGATATTTATTCGC
>DBPO01000052.1:0-17097 GCA_002304915.1 Verrucomicrobia bacterium UBA1418 | reverse complement strand
GAGTTTTATCGGTTTCACCGTTGCCCGGAAGAGCGCATCTTTTGGGCGCCGTATGCGGTGGACAACGGTTTCTTCGCCGCGCAAGCCGCTACGCTTCAGGGGCGTCGGCAGGAATGGCGCGTCAATGCCGGCGTGCCCGAGGATGCGGTTCTCTTTTTATTCGTTGGCAAGCTGATTGCCAAAAAACGGCCGCAGGATATTCTCGCGGCGGTTGCGCGGCTGCCGGCGGAAGAAAAGGCCAGGGTGCATGTCTTGTTCGCCGGCGACGGGCCGCTGCGGGCGGAGTGCGAGCGCCAGGCCCGCGCGGAGCAATTGCCGGTGACCTTTGCCGGATTCCTGAATCAATCGCAATTGCCCGCGGCGTATGCGGCGTCGGATGTGCTTGTTTTGCCGTCGGATGCCGGTGAAACGTGGGGATTGGTTGTTAACGAGGCGATGGCATCGGGGCGTCCGGCCGTTGTCTCGCGTGCGGTCGGTTGTTGCGCCGATTTGATTGTGGAGAATCGCACCGGCCATTCGTTTGCGTGCGGGAATCTTGCGGAGTTGGCACATATTTTGGGCGGCTACGCCCGCGCGCCCGAATTGGCCTGTGAACAGGGCCGGGCCGCGGCGGAGCATATTCGGGGGTTCGGGTTGGATGTGACGGCGGCGGGAATCGCGCAGGCGGTGCAGCAGACCTGTTTCCATGGAGAGCGGTCATGTTGAGCATTTTCATGCTGGCGGTGGCGGTGAGCTGCGGAATTGCCCTGATTAACTGGCGAATCGGCATTGCGGCAGCCGTGTTGATGAGCTTGCTTCAGGATCCGGTTCGCAAGGCCATTCCCGGTACGCCGGCTTACTTGCTATTGGCGGCCATTCCCATCTGGTTGTGTGTGCTGGTTTCCGCGGCCCGCTACAAACATTTGAATGCGGGGCAATTCCTGAAAACCTTTCCCCGTTTGGGCTGGTGGACTCGTATTTTCGCGTTGTTTTTGGTGATTCCGGCGGCGATTTCGCTCACGTATAGCTATAATTCGTGGATTATCACGTTGTTGGGCGCTTTTATGTACGCCACCATGTTTCTGCTGGTGTTAGTCGGCTGGCGTTTCCCCGAAGGCGACCTTAAACCAGCGCATTTTTTGGCGTTTTATGGCATTGTGGCTTCGTTCATGCTCTTGGGCGGGCCCATGGAAGTCGCGGGGATTGCGCCGGACAGCCCTCTGTTGGGCACGGAGGCGCTGGGCCATGTGTGGGTGACCCACCGGGTGGGCGCGCCGGTCTATATGCGCGCCGGATTCTTCCGCAGTCCCGATGTGATGGGCTGGCATGCTTCCTTGACTTGCATGATTGCTATTGTTTTGGCTTTCCGCGCCAAAGGATGGGCCCGTTGGTTGTGGATTGCCGTGGCGGTGCTTGCGGTCATGAATATCTGGCTATGCGGGCGGCGTAAAATGTTCTCCATGATTCTGGTTTTTCTGGGGTGCTATGCGCTGTTTTTGGTTCGCTTTTCGCAATTTAAAAAGATGCTCGCCGCCGCCAGCATCACCCTGATTGTGGCGGGTGTGGGCTGGTACCTGATTTCCGCGCACTTTTACGATGCCGCCGTTGAGCGCTTTTATTTGACAGCTTTTACAGAAGCGGAAACGAGCATCCAAAGGCATGCATTTGCGTCTGTTTTCAGCACGGTGCGTCAGGCCGGGTTCTGGGGCTATGGCCTGGGCATGTCGCAGCAGGGGGTTCACAATATCCCCAATGTGGAGATGCCCCGGGTTTGGCAGGAAAGCGGCCCCAGCAAGCTGTTTGCCGAGTTGGGCGTGCCGGGCGTTATTTTGTTTTTGATTTGGGGCGGCGTCTTCTTTCTCACGGCCTTCCACACCGTTCGCCGCAGCCGGGGGAGGGAAGCGCTGTTTCTGAATGCCGGGATTTTGTCCATTTTGATGGCGAATGTGGCATCTGCCATGGTCTCGGCGCAAATTTTTGGGGACCCTCTGGTGGTTTTCTTGCTCGTGCTGCTGATTGGTCTGTTGCTGTCGGATGTGCGCAACGGGGCTGGCGTAAAAAGTGGGCCCCAGCCGATTGCCGCCCTTGTGGAACCCGCGCCAGCCATGCTACAAGGGGAGCATCATGCCAATGGGAGACAGCCATGAACCATGAGGGTCCTTCACGCGTTCGGACGGATAGGAGGGCGTGTCCCAGCCCTCATTCCACCGGCAATAAAATAGCCCGGTTGCTGTGGCAGTTGGCGTGGCTGGTGTTTTTCCGGCCGTCGCCGTGGTTTTGGCACGCGCCGCGCCGGATGCTGTTGCGGTTGTTTGGAGCGCGAATTGGCCGTGGCGCACAAATCATGCCCTCGGTGAAAATCTGGGCGCCGTGGAATCTGGTCCTAGGCGACCATGCCACCATCAGCCACGGGGTGGATGTGTATAACGTGGCGCCGATTGAGATCGGTGCGCATGCCACGATTAGCCAGCGCGCGTTTCTTTGCACCGCCACGCATGATATTGACCATTCCAACATGCCCCTTTTGACCGCTCCCATCCGGATTGGTTCCGGCGCCTGGGTGTGCGCGGAGGCGTATATTCATCCGGGTGTCACCGTCGGGGTGGATGCGGTGGCCGGGGTGCGGGCGGTTGTGCTCCACGATGTGCCCCGCTCGCAAGTGGTTGGCGGCAATCCGGCGCGCATTTTGCGGGAACGAAGGATTGCTCCAGATGAATAAGCTGGATGTCACTGTGCTGATTGCGGCGCGCAATGAAGCCGCCAACGTAAGCGCCTGTCTGGACAGTCTGGGACCAGCGCGGCGGGTTTTGCTGGTGGATTCCCAAAGCACGGACGGCACGGCGCAAATGGCGAAGGAACGCGGCGCGGAGGTTATCCAATTTCATTGGGATGGAAAATATCCGCGTAAACGCCAATGGGCGTTGGAGCATGTGCCGATGAGCACCGAATGGGTGATTGTGTTGGATGCGGATGAATCCATTTCGCCCCGCTTGTGGGATGAAATCCGAAGGGTCTTGGCATCGCCATCGCCTCCAGCGGCCCTGACGGTTCGCAAGCAATTTCATTTTATGGGCCGCTGTTTCCGGTTCGGCGGCTTCAGCCATGACGCGGTTTTCCTGTTCCGGCGCGGAATGGTAAGGTTTGAGAACTTGCTGCCGGACGTCGGCGAGAACCTCGACATGGAGGTTCACGAGCGTCTGATTGTGTCCGGCCCGATGGGGCGGCTGAAGGAGCCGCTGGAACATCGGGATGCCAAGGGCTTGGCGGCCTATATCGCCCGCCACAACGCTTATTCGACGTGGGAAGCCGAGGTCCGCTACCAAGCGCTGACAACGGGACGCTACGGCACGCAGACCATCCGTCCCCGCTGGCGGGGAAATGCTCAGGAGCGCCGCCGTTTTCTCAAGTTGCTGGCCATGCGTTTGCCCGGCGAGGCGTGGGCGTGGTTTTTCTATCACTATATGATCCGCGGCGCTTTCCTCGAAGGGTGGCGCGGCCTGATTGCCGCCCAAATTCGACGGGCCTACATCGAGCAGGTGCGCGCCAAAGTGTTTGAGAAAAAATTAGCCGCCCGCCGGGCCGCCCCGTGAACATTGTGCTCATCAATCAGTTTTTCCCGCCGGCGCAGGCGCCGACGGGTGTTCTGTTGGCGGATGTTGCGGGTGAACTGGCGCGCCGCGGTCATGCGGTGACCGTGATTGCGTCGCCCGCCGGATATGGCGCGGAAGGCGCGGCGGCCGCCCCGGAGATTGACGTCATTCGCGTGGGCTCGCGCGAGCGCCACCGCTCCGGAATTGCTGCAAAAATCAATGACTATGGCCGCTTTTATCGCGGCGTTGGCCGTGCGCTGGCGCAACTGAAGGAGCGGCCGGATGTCGTGGTGTGCATGACCACCCCGCCGTTCATCGGATTGGCGGCGGCGCGGCTGTGGCGGCGGCGGGGCATTCCGTATGTGTTGTGGTGCATGGACCTCTATCCGGAGGCGCTGGTTGCGCATCAGTTGTTGCGTCCGCAGAGTCTGTTGCTGGCGTGCTTGAACCGGCTGGCCCGCCGCGAGCGCCGGAATGCGGCGCGCGTGATTGCCCTGGGGGCGGATATGGCGCGCCTTCTGACCGAATCCGGCGCGGCGCGCGTGGTGGAAATCCCTCCGTGGAGCTGTGCCGCGTCCTCGCAAGCGGAGCTTGCCGCCCGTGAGTTGCGGCGACGGCGGGGATGGGCGGATGAGGATGTCGTGTTGCTCTACAGCGGCAACATGGGGCGCGCCCATCGCGCGGATGAATTTGCCGCGCTGGCGAAACGCCTGCGGGGGCAAACGCCGCGCTGTCGCTTTGTTTTCGCGGGCGATGGCCCCCGCCGCGCGCAATGGGAGCAGCAATGGGGCGAGTGGTTTGAATTCATCCCCGGAGTCGCCGCCGAGGAGCGCGATGCCCATTTGCTTGCGGCGGATGTTCATTTGGTTTCACAACAGCCGGACTGGAAGGGGATCGTGGTGCCCAGTAAATTTCCCGCTGCCTGCGCCCTGGGGCGGCCGGTTCTTTTTGCCGGGCCGCCGGATAGCGCCGTGGGGAACTGGCTGGCTCAAGCGGATACCGGATGGTTGCTGCCGCCCGGGGATTCGTCGGCGATTGAAGCTGTCGCGTGCGAATTGAGCCAATGCGCGCCCCGCGAAAGGAAAGGGGCGCGCGCCAGGGAACTGTACAACCGGCTCTTCACGCCGGAGCAAAATTATCATAAGATGATTGCAGTCATTACAGACGCTGCAGGAGTTACCTCGTGAGTTGGCAAGCCATTCTCAAATATCCGGCCATCTTCCTGGCTGGCCTGCTTGTGACATGGCTGCTGACGCCCATTTGGCGGCACTTTGCGCCGCGGTGGGGCTTTTTGGACCGTCCCGGCGGGCGCAAGATTCATCACCGGCCCATCCCCACAGGGGGCGGCTTGGCGCTGTTTATCGGCTTTCAGGCGGCTTGCGCCGTTTTGATGCTTGTCCCGTGGCGTCCATTTGTCGGCCAAATTTCAATTCAATGGTGGTTCCGTTTTTTACCGTTGAGTTGTGCGGTTGTCCTGCTGGGTTTATGCGATGATCGCTGGGATTTGCGCCCTTGGATTAAGTTGGCCGTGCAAATCGCCATTTCCGCTGCGGCATACGCGTTGGGGTTCCGTCTGCAAAATCTGTTCGGGTTTGTCTTGCCGGGTTGGGTGGATTTGATTGCCACACTGTTTTGGTTCACCGCGCTGATGAATGCGTTTAATCTGATTGATGGAATGGATGGTCTGGCCACGGGGATTGCGGCCATTGCCGCCGGCGGGATTGCGCTTTCGCTGGTTTTTCGCGGCGCGCCCAGCGACGTGCTGCTGTTTTTGGGTTTTATCGGCGCTTGCCTCGGATTCCTGCGCTATAATTTTATCCGGCCAGCGTATTCCTTGGCGATACCGGCAGTCATTTTCTCGGTTTTACGCTGGCGGCGCTGACCATTTCCACCAATTCCAAGGCCTCGTTTCTGGCCGGGCTGGGCGTGCCGATGCTGGCCGTTGGGGTTCCGCTGTTTGATGTGATTCTGGCCGTCTGGCGGCGCTCCGTGCGGCGCTTGTTGCATGGCGGCAGCGCCGTGGAAGTGGATCCGGGCGTCGAACGCGCGGATGCCGACCATTTGCACCATCGTTTGTTGCGGCGCGGGTTCGGGCAGCAGCAAGTGGCGGGGTTCCTGTATGCGGCGACCTTCGTGCTCGTGCTGGTGGGTTTGCTGGCGAGCATCTTCAATGACCGCGCGCTGGGCATTCTGGTTTTAGCTTTTCTGTTGGCGGCCTATACGGTGGTTCGCCATTTGGCGGGAATTGAGCTACAAGCAAGCGGCCAAGTGGTTTTGCAGGGGCTGTCGCTCCCCATTCGCCGCAATCGGACCCTGTTGTTCTATTTGGCGGGGGATGTCATCATTCTGAGCGTGGCGCTGTGGATTGTTCTGGCGCTGATGCAACACGTTGACCCCGCCGCCCCGGCATCTTTGAAGGAGGCCTGGCTGAAAGCCGCGCCATTGGATTTATTCATTCCGTTCGCGGTTCTGCTGGCGTTTCGATCCTATTCGCGCGTTTGGTATCTGGCGCGAGTTTCCGAATATGCGGCCACGGGTTTGGCCGTTGTTTTGGGCTATGCCATTGCCGCCGGGCTGCATCTGCTGGTCATGCAGGATCGCAACGAACTCGTGCTGCTCGCGGTGCATTACCTGCTGTTGGCGGGCATGGCGGCTCCTGCCGTGGTCATGACGCGCGCCGCGCTCCGCCTGGTGCAGGATTTGCTCCACTGGCGCATGCGCAGCAGCGGAATGGCCGGGGTGACCGCGCCGCGCACGCTGGTCGTCGGCGCGGGCTATCGCACCACCTTGTTTCTGCGCCAAATTTCCTTTCGGATGCCGGAGTATCAGGCCCTTCGGGTTGTCGGTTTGGTGAGCGATGACACTGCCATGATTGGTCATATGGTTCATGGCCTGCGGGTGCTCGGCCAGATTCGCGAACTGCCGGCGTTAGTTGCGCAACATCGCATTGATGTGGTTTATCTGGTCGAGCCGGTCACGGCTGAGGAAGAGGCATCCATCCGCCGGATGCTCCAACCGACGTCGGTGCGGCTGATTCGCTGGGATATTGTGGAAACCGAGCTCCTGCGTGATGCGTAAGCTGCTCGTCAACGCGCTGTCTGTCACGAATGCCAGCGGGCGGCATGTGTTGCAGGGCCACATGCGCCGCGTGGCGGATGAACTGGCGGGGAAAGTCCAACTGGTGGTTATTGGCCGCGCGGACATGACGGGGCTGCGCGAGGCCTTGCCGCCATCCACCATTTGGGAATATGCCCCGCCGTCCACTCGCAGCTGGTTGGCCCGCGCTCTGTGGGAGCGTCGGCGGATGTCCGAATTGGCCCGTAAATATGATGTTTTTGCGAGTTTCACACCTAGCGGCATGATGATCCCCGGCCTGCGCATCCCGCAAATTGTGTTTTGCCAGAATCCGTGGGCGCTGGTTCCTGCCGCGCGCCGCTGGCGCGACGGCTTCAAGGCGTGGCTGCAACGCCGCGCCTATCGGCATGCCATGGCGCATGCCGCGGTCATGGTCTTCAATTCCCGGTACATGCAGGAGGCCTACCGCGCCAATGCCGGCCGGACCGAAAAACGGGGCCTGATTGTGCATCAAGCCGCCGACGATGCCGCCCATTCGCGCGCGCGAGAGATGGCGTCGCTGGCTCGCCGCCCCGGCCGCATCATTTGCGTTTCGATGATGGCGCGGCACAAAAATGTGGAGGCTGTGATTCGCGCCTTGGCCAAGGTTCGCGCGGAGCATCCCGCCGCACATGTGGTGCTCGCGGGCGGCTGGCCCGACTTCGGCTATGAGCGGAAAATTCGCGATCTCGTCGCCCAACTGAATTTGGAGGCGGCTGTGGAGTTCACGGGTTTTCTGCCGCGCGAAAAGCTGGAAGAATTATACGCGACCGCGCAGGTTTTTTGCCTGATGAGCCGGTGCGAGTCCTTTGGCATTCCAGCCATCGAAGCGCAGTTGTTTGGCACCCCGGTTGTCACGTCCACGGTGTGCGCCATGCCGGAAATTGGCGGCGAGGGCGGGCTGTATCGCGATCCCGACGACGTTCCCGCCATTGCCGAGGCGCTCACGAAGCTGTTGACGGACGCCGACGAATGGCAGCGCCGCTCCCAACTGGCGCGTGCCAATGCCGCGCGCTACCAGTGGCAGACCTGCTCGCAACCGCTGGTGGACCTGATTGCCGAAATGGCGGAAAGTTGAGATTGTGACGGCGCGACAGAAGAGGAAATGGTTCTGGTCGTGGAGCATGATCGTCTTGGCCGGCCTGGTGCCGTTTGCAGGGGACATGTTGCGCAACTTTCAACTGTTCGCGCCGGCGCAGTTGGCATGGTCGTTCGCGGCGGTGCTGGCGGCGACGAGCGCGGTGTATGGCTTGTGCGCGCTGGCTCTCGCGGGGCTTGGGCGGCGTTGGCCAGCCTTGCGGGAGCGCTGGGCTCCGGCGATTGTCGCGGGCGTCGCCGCGCTGGTGTTTGCCGCATTTCTCTACGACGCGAACCTGACAGAACTGCGGCAGGATTTCGGATGGCCGCGACCGGCCGCGTTTGCCGCCGTGACGGTTCTGTTTCTGCTCTATTGGGGCGTGGCGGCGTGGCTGGGCGCGAAGAAAACGTGTGGGCTGTTGTTGCTGTTGCTGGCTTTTCGGGCGGGGCAGACGGGGCGGACCATTGCTGCCAGCACGGTGCGCGGCGACGATCTGGTTTCGGCGGAAGACGTCGCCGCCTACGAACAGGTGCGGCTGGCGCGCACGCCGAATATCTATTTCATCTGCCTGGAGTCCTACCACGGCTTCGACGCGATGCGGGAGTTGTACGGGTTCGACAACGCGGTGTTCCGCGAATTTCTGGAGGAGAACGGGTTCGTCGTCGCAGAGCATGTGCTGTCGAACTATTCATTCACGATGACCAGCCTCCAGTCTTTTTTCCAGATGGGGCACCACTATGCGGCAGGAGCGTTTGGCAACCACGATTCCCTGTACGCCCGCGGTTTTATTTCGGGCAGCGGCACCTACTACAATCCGACGCTGCGCATCTTGAAGCGGAACGGCTACGACATTGTCTATCTGCTGCCTTCGGACTACTACTACCGGCCCGGCGCGGGTCTGGTGGACGATTCGTTGCTGAATCGGTCGTGGCCGCTCGCGCCGCTGAAAGTCAGCCTGCCGCGCTTCATCGGCCGTGAACCGGATACTCTGGTGCCGGATTACCCGCGCCGGGTGTCGGAAACTCTTGCGACGTGGCCGCTGGAGCGCCCGGCCTTCTTTTTCGTCAAGCTGGGGGCGGAGCACGCGGCGGACGGCTACGACTACCGGAGTGATAGAGAGGCATTTGCGGCGCGGTATGTGGAAACCGTAATTCGGGAAAACCGGAAGATTGAAGCGCTTTGCCGCCGGATTGTGGAGCGCGACCCGCAGAGCATCATTGTGCTGGCCGGCGACCACGGGGCGCAGAGCTACAGGAGTTCCCGGCGCGGGTTCGCGGCGACGAAGAGGGAAGACGGGATTCCCGCCGAGCGGCTCGTGCGGGATTGCCACGACGTGTTGCTGGCGATTCGCTGGGGAACCGATGCAGAGCCCGCGGCGTTCCCATACCGGAGCTTGGCCAACGTCATGCGATTTGTGTTCCTGCAACTGGGCGGGGGTGAGGAACTGCGGCGGACCGCCGCGGCCGATTCCGCCTATCTGCTGGATGCCGGCGGCCTGCTACAGGTGGCGGAAGACGGCCGGCCATTGGAAGAATGGCCGATTGTGCCGCGGAAGGGCTGGCGATAGCCGCAGTCGCCATCAGAGCCGCGTCCAGATGATGCGCAGCGGGCGGAGGAGGGACCATCCAGCGGAGGGGCGCGGCGTGAGTTTTCTCTCGCCGGGGGAGGTATTTTTTGCGATAGATGGGGCAGTTTCGCGGGGGTAAGCCGCGGAAAAAAAGGTCTGGCGAGAAAATTGGACATGCAACGAAAAACCGCCATTGGGATCGGAGTCGCGGCCTTCTTGATTATTTTGTCTTTGAATGTTTGGGCGGCGGGGGATGCCCAGTGCGCCGGCGTTGAGGCCGAGTTGCATGCCGATTCCATGGGGCATAAGGTTATAGATATTCAGGATTTGGCGGAGGGGGCGGAAATCCAGCGTCGCATGTTCAACCGGATCACTCCGCCGGGGCTTTCGTGGACTCAGCCGATGTTGCCGCTGGTTGCGCCGTTTGATGCCGATTATTTTGACGAGCGGTTTCTGGATGAGCTTCTGGGAGAGAAGAAGAAAAGCGTGGTGATGTATCCGCTTGCGCTGATTCAAGACCCCAAGACGCGGGCAACGCTTATTTATAATGCCAAGGGGGCGCTGGTTGTGGCTATTCCCTCGGATGGGGTTGCCCGCGAGTGGCCGGAGGGGGGCGATCCGGCTCGCGTGACCCTGCAACTGGACTTGCGGCCCGCCGGGGATGTCGGGCCGTCCCTTTACACCGAAAGGCGCTTGGTGAGAACGCCTGCGCACCGTGACGCGTCGCAAGCTGGCGCACCCGTGAATGCGGCAGCGGGCCGATGGCGGGGGGGCAAGTTTGGCATTGCGGATATTCGACGCCTGAGCAATGGGAATATGCGGATCATCGTGGCGAACGGAGCCGACGTGGCTGAAGTTTATGCCTATACCGTCTGGCAGACGCCCCGTGTTTCCGTGGCGGTTTGGACCAACGAGTATGATGAGGTTATCACCAGCACGAATGTGCTTTGGCGTTCGATTTCGCCGCCGTTCAGGGGCATCGAAAGCAAATGGAAATGTCTGACGACCAATCTGCTGCTGAGGAATGGGGTTGGCGTTTATGTGGACACGCACATATTGGACAGCGCGCGGACGCGGTTTTATGCCGTGGCGAATCGGCAGGATTCCGACAGCGACGGGTTAACCGACGGCGCAGAAATCTTTCTCCATCGCACGGACCCCGGCAATCCCGACACCGATGGCGACGGGTGGAGCGATGCGGAGGAATTGGCCGAGGGAACCGATCCGCTTGACAGGTTCAGCGCCACCAAGCTGGCGCGGGGCGCGGTGATCAATGAGGTGCTGTACGACGCGGTGGGGCCGGATGCCGGCAAAGAATGGATCGAGCTCTATTCCGCCGGGCGCTATCCCGTGAATCTTGGCGGGTTTCTTATTCAAGTTGGCGACACGAGCTTTTCCAATGCCTATGTGTTTCCAGCCAACACTTGGCTGGAGCCCGGTCGGCACCTGCTGCTGGGCGGCTCGCTGGTGGAGAATCGCGATTTGGAAGTGAATTTTCAGATGCCCAACCGCTTCACCAACGGTCCGACTGCGGCGGTGCGGATTGCGGCGAAGGCCGGCCCGGAAATCCACGTGGTGGATTGCCTGATGTATGGCGGCACGGCTGAAAACTTCAATCAGAACGGGCTGGATACGACCGGCTGGATCAGCAGCGATGCCCGTTCGGCGGGGGCGGGCCACAGCCTGTATCGGCGGTTCATCGGGCATGATACCGACCAATCGGTGGACTGGACCTATACCCGCGCCACCCCCAAAAAATCGGCCGCTGATATTCCCGATTCTGACGGGGATGGACTGACCGATCAGGAGGAGTTGACGGGGAGCCGCAACGTCTTTGGAGAACCCACAAACCGGCATAATGCTGACAGCGACGGAGACGGGCTGTCCGACTATGAGGAGTGCGTCATCCACGGGACGAATCCCAACACCTGGGCGACGGATGAAGACATTTTTCCCTGGCCGCCGCCATCGGGTGCGGTGTCAGACTGGTGGGGCAGCGATCCGTATGAAATCGCCCACGGCTGGGATCCTTTGGTGGCCGATGAAAATGACAACGGCATTCCCGATAGCTGGGAGATGGCATTCCCGGGCGCCAGCCTGTATTACGGGGACGCGGATGGGGATGGCATCTCTAATTACGATGAATTGATGCAAAATAGTAATCCTTTTAAATAACAGGATTCCAGAGTCGTTCAGCCGTATATCATCCGAAAATGATGCGCCCGTCCTGATCCTGTTGGGTCAGGTTCTGGTGGCGGAGCGCCAGATGATGCGCAGCGGGCGGAGGGGCCAGTAGAGCCAGCGGAGGGCGGGGGAGAGGGCTATCCAGCGGAAGTCGCCGTCGCCGGGAATCAGCGCGCGCCGCAAGCGGTAGGTGATGATTTCGCGGCAGGTCATCAGCGATTCGTGGAGGGCGCGCAATTGGCGGCTGCGCAAGGGGCGGGCGGTTCCGTTCAACAAGTCCGTGACTTGCGCGAGGATTGGGGCGGGAACGGGGGGCGCGTCCGCGAGGCTGGCGTTCAGGCCAAAGAAGTGGATGGCCATTCCGCAGGATGTGTCCAGCGCGCGCCGCGCAAAGGGGTGGCGTCGGGTCAGCGCTTGAGCTTCTTGATAGACGCCTGGCTGGCGCACCAGCAGCCCGCCGATGTCCACCAGCCAGGCCATTCGCTCCCATCCGTGCCAGGCTGCATGCAGGCTGCACAACAGCAAATGAAGCGCGGGGGTGGGTGTGCGAACTTCCGCGCCGTCCAGGGTCAGCTCCGTAAATAAGCGGTCTTGCGTCAGTGTCAAATGTTTGGGCCACGGATAATGCGGGGGGAAGAAGCGGGATTTGACTTCAACGAGCAGATGATTTTCGGCGCGGAAGGGAACTCCCCAGCCAAAATGCCACAAATTGCGGGCGCGTCGCCTATCGCGCACGTCCAGTGCGCAACCGGCGGTTTGCAGGCGGGTGCGCATGACGGCAAACGAGCATTTGCCGCAGAGGATATCCAGGTCATCAAAACTGCGCATGCCCGGCTCCGGCCACGCATGCGTTGCCAGCGCGGGACCTTTAACGAGGGTCAGGTTGGGCAAGCGGGTTTTCAGGCGTGTGAAGAGTTTGCCGGCAACTTCCGTGGCTTGCGCGGCAAACCGGGTCTGGCCAAAAGCGACTGTTTGCAGGCTCTCGGCCAATTCAGGAATCCCGGCGAACAGCAGCCCCTGCACCCGGTGGCGTCGCGCCCATTCGCAAAAGGCTTGCGCGCGGGCGGGGTCAAACGACAGCGGGGCTTCTTCGGGCAATCCATGTGCCCGACGAAATGCCGCCCGGCAGATATTCAAACAAGCATCCATTCCTTTTTTTACGCGTCATAAAGGGTGTTGTCGGCACCGCTGCCACCGAACGCCTCGCCGGAGCCGTTCGCACCCATGACGTCGCCCATATCGGCCTCGATTTGTTCCGGGTCTTCGCCGGCTTCCAGACGCCGCACCATTTCGTTCATTTCCGCCGGCATGGGTTCGCCCATTTGGTCCGCCATTTTTCGCATGAAGCGGCCCATGGCGCGCGGGTCGTTTTCGTCTATTCCTTCGGCTTCGGCCATGAGGCTGTCCATTCCGGGCGGCATGTCATCGCCGCCCATCGGCGGCGCGCCGAAATCGTCGGCGGAGCTTCCCGCGTCCCTTCGTTTTTTCGGCGCGGAAAAACGGGAAAGGACACGGCTCATGCGGGGATGTCCGCATTTGGGACAAGACGGCGACTGATGCTTTGCCACGTTGCGCACCAGAAAGTTCAGAATGCGCCGGCATTTCTCGCATTGATACTCGTAAATAGGCATAGCTCAACTATATCCGACCCGCGCGCCAGCGGCAAGTGGCCGCCGCGAAAAATCGCGGCGGGACGCATGCGCGTTCTCGTCGCCCGCGTATCGGGCTGTGCGCCGATTACGCTTGGACAGCGCGGATGGCGTTCAACACTTTTTCGGGCGTGAACGGGAATTCGTAGAGCCGCGCGCCGGTGGCGTTGTAGATGGCGTTGGCGATGGCCGGAGCCGGGCCGTTGATGCAAATTTCGGAAACCGATTTGGCTCCAAAGGGGCCGGTATCTTCATACGACGGCACAATGATGGCCTTGATGCGGGGGGCATCGCGCATGGAAAAGATGTGGTAGTCGGTGAAGTTGGCGTTCATCATGCGGCCGTTCTCGTTGAAGAGATATTCCTCGGTCAGGGCATAGGAAATGCCGTTGAGGGTGCCGCCTTCCGTCTGGCCTTCGCACAGCGCCGGATTGATGGCCGTGCCGCAGTCAATGGTGGAGACATAGCGCAGCACCTTTATGTTGCCGGTCCAGGTGTCCACTTCAATTTCCGTGTAATGGGCGGCGAACGGCGGCGGCGATTTCCCCGTCACGTGGGAGGCGGTGCCGATGATTTGGTACTGGTTCTTCTGGTACAGCGCGTAGCAGGCGATGTCGCCATAGGAAACCTTTTGCTTGCCATCGGGCGTCTGCACATGGGCGTCCTTGCACAGGACGTCTTTTTCGGCCAGGCCGAGCATTTCAGCGCCCGTGTGGAGAATCTGGCGCTTGGCGTCGGCCGCGGCCTTGCGGACGGCTTCGCCGGAGAGATACGTGGTGGAGGAGGCATACGCGCCGACGTCAAACGGCGTCATGTCCGTATCGGACGAGTAAACAATCATTTTGTCGGTTGTGGTGCACAGCTCTTCGGCGGCAATTTGCGCGAGAACGGTGTCTGACCCCGTCCCCAGGTCCGTTGCCCCGACGAGCAGGTTGAAGGAGCCATCTTCGTTAATCTTGATGCTGGCGCCGCCCATGTCAATGTGCGGGATGGAGGAGCCTTGCATCAGGCAGGCCATGCCCATGCCGCGCCGGTAGCGTCCGGTCTTTTCGCGCCAGTCGGTGCGGTTGCTCCAGCCGATTTCCTCGGCGCCGCGGACGATGCACTCGGCGAGCGCGTTGGAGCCGACGGTCATCGGAACGCCCTCTTTGCCTTCGCCCAGCGCGGCGAAAATGGGGGAGCCTTCGCCGCTCCTGATGTGATTCATCTGGCGGAATCGGACCGGGTCCATGCCGAGGGCTTCGGCCATCTTGTCCATGGAGGATTCAAACGCGAAGAAAGCCTGCGTTGCGCCAAAGCCGCGATAGGCCCCGCCGCAGGGCAGGTTGGTGTAGTACACCTTGCCGAGAAAGTGGATATTTTCGCAGCGGTAGAGCGGCAGCACCTTGGAGCCGCAACAGGACACCACGGTCAGGCCGTGGCCGCCATAGGCGCCCGTGTTGTTCCAGCAGTCCATGCCTATTGCCGTGATGGTGCCGTCTTTTTTGGCACCCAGGCGTATCCGGACACGGATGGGGTGGCGGGTGCGGCCCGTGCGGAAGTTTTCCTCTCGCGTGAAGCGCCAGATGCACGGACGCCCCGTGCGGAGCGCAAACATGGCCACCACGTCTTCGAGCAAAACTTCCTGCTTGGAGCCGAAACCGCCGCCGATGCGCGGCTTGATGACGCGGATTTTCTGCACGGGCACATCCAGAATTTGCGCCACAATGCGCCGGCAGTGGAAGGGGACCTGCGTGGAGGTGGTGATGACGATGCGGCCCGCGGAATCCAGTTGCGCGAGCGAAACATAAGGCTCAATCGGGCAATGCTGGGCGTAGGGGGTTTCATAGGTGTCGTCAAAGGTGAAATCCGCCTCTTTCATGCCCTTTTCGAAGTCGCCGACTTCAGCGCCGACGCGGGCGACCAGATTCTTTTGGGGCTCGTAGGGAATCGGAATCGGCACATAGGCGTCCGGCTCATCGTGAATGATGGGCGCGCCTTCGGCCATGGCTTCGTCAATCGTGAAGACCGGCTGCAGCTTTTCGTATTCCACTTTGATGCATTCCAGCGCCGCCAGCGCCTGCTCTTCGGTTTCGGCGGCCACCGCCGCCACCCGGTCGCCGACAAAGCGCACCTTGGTGTCGAACATGAACGTGTCGTAAGGCGAAGGCTCCGGAAAACCCTGACCCGCGGTCGCGTGCGGAATGCGCGGCACATTGCCGTGCCACAGAACGGCCTTCACGCCGGGCATCTTCTCGGCTTCTGAGACGTCCATGGAAACGATGCGCGCGTGGGCGTGCGGGCTCCACAGCATTTTGACAACCAGCGCGTTGGGCGGCCTGAAGTCATCCACATAGGACGGCTTGCCGAGCGCCAGTTGTCTGGCATCCACTTTCGTGACGGAGTGATTGACCTGTTTGAAGTTGGCGGTTGGATTGCTCATGAGGGCCTCAGGGGTTCAGGGTTCAAGATAAGGGTTTCAGGATTTGGCCTTTGCTTTGTTGGCGGCCTCGCGGCGGGCGAGGACGGTTTGAAGGGCATCCCAGATTTTTTCGTAGCCCGTGCAGCGGCAGAGGTTGCCGTCCATGTATTCGCGGACCACTTCTTCGGGGTATGTTTTTTCGGCCTTCATGAGGGCTTCCGCCGACATAATCATGCCGGGGATGCAATAGCCGCACTGAACGGCCCCGGCGGCAATCAGCTCCTGCTGGAACTCCGAGGGCTTGTCGTGCGTGCCGATGCTTTCAATCGTGCGGATGTCGCGGTTTTCGGCCTGCATGGAGTAGAGCAGGCAGGAGTAAATCGCGCGCCCGTCCATCAGCACCGTGCAAGCGCCGCAGGTGCCCTGGCCGCAGCCGAATTTTGTGCCCTTGTAGCCCTCGCGCCGGAGCAGGTCCAGCAGCTTTTCGTCGGGCCGGGTGATGAACGTCTTCCGTTCGCCATTCAGGGTGAACGTCACGGTTTGGGGATTCTTCATCATTATTCGTTCCTCCCGCGGGCAAAAGCCGCCGCCCGCTCCAGCGCGTCATAAATGGTTACTTCCGCCAGATGGCGGGAATATTCCGGCGTCATGCCCTCGCGTCCGCGCCAGGTCACATCGGCGTCCGCTTGGGCCGCCGCTTCCTTGAAGGTTTCCTCGTTCGCCTGTTGGCCGCCCAGCGCGGCTTCCACGGACGGCAGCCGCCGGGGGAAGGGGATGGCCCCGCCCGCCGCCACGCGCGCGGTCTTGATGGTGGAACCATCCAGCTCCAGCAGCGCGGCAATCGTCACTTGCGCAAACGCGGCTTCCGCGCGAACGACCTTGATGGAGCCAAAGCCGTGATGCGCCTTCAACTGCGGAATCTTCACGGACGTCAAAATGTTGCCATCCAGGAACCGCTTGGCAGGTTGCTCCTTGAAGTATTCATCCGCCGGGAACTCTTCTTCGTCGCTTCCGGTATAAATGACCATGCGCGCATCCATCGCCAGCAGAATCACGGGCAGGTCGGCCCACGGGAACACCCGGCAGATATTCCCCCCGATGGTGGAAATATTGCGGATTTGGTGCGTGGAAATGCGCCGGCAAATTTCGTGCATGGCCCAGCGCGGCGCGCGGTAGCGCTGGATGTCGGCCAGCGATGTAGTGGCGCCGATGTTGTAATAATCGCCTTCCTCCCGGATGAAGGACAGGCCCAGGCTCATGATGTCCACGGCGGTGACCGGCGTATGGTCCTGCATGAAGTGCAGCGCCGTTCCGCCGGCCAGAATCATTCCCTCCCGGCCCAGTTCGCGAAGGTTCTCGTGCGCGGCCGACAAGCTGGCCGGACGAATAAAAGCACACAATTTCATAAGCAATCTCCTGAATAGAGGCAAAGCACGGCGCACAGTATAGGCCGCAATTCTCCCCGGATGAAAGAAAAAATTCAGGCCAGCGGCATTTGCCGGGTATAGCGTTTAACCCAAGTTCGACAGTTGAGG
>DBPO01000119.1 GCA_002304915.1 Verrucomicrobia bacterium UBA1418 | reverse complement strand
CCTGACCTCTGACTTCTGACCTCTTCCCCGCCCCCCGCGAAAAAAACACTTGACGAATTTGGTTCATCTCAATAAGTTTGGCTCACCTAACATTTGAAGGGCCTATGTCAACCACCGAACTAAAACTGAGCGAAAGTCTGGAAGATTACCTCGAAACCATCTTCCTCTTAATCCGCGAGCAGGCCGTCGCCCGCTCGCGCGACATCGCCGCGCGCCTGAACGTCAACAAGTCGTCCGTCACCGGCGCGCTTCAGGCGCTCGCCGAACGCGCGCTGGTGAATTACGAACCCTACGGCTACGTCACCCTCACCCCCGCCGGCGCCGCCGCCGCCCAAAAAGTGCTGCACCGCCACGAGGTGCTGCGCGACTTCTTGGTGAACGTGCTCTCCATCGCCCCCGCCGAAGCCGATGCCAACGCCTGCCGGATGGAACATGCCATTTCCAAAACCGTCGTGGACCGCCTCGTCGAGTTCGCCGAATTTGTCAAAACCTGCCCGCGCGCCGGCGCCAAATGGGTCCGGGGCTTCGGCTACCGCTGTCAAGAGGCCGCCGCCGCGCCGGACAAACAGGAATGCGTGCGCTGCATCACGCAATGCCTCGATGATGTAAAGAAAAACAAACAACAAGGAGCTACCCCGACTGTGAGCACCCCCTGAGCAAACTGAAACCCGGCGAACGCGCCCGGATTGACAAAATTAGCGGCGCAGGCCCCGTGGCCCGCCGAATCGCGGACATGGGCGTCACCAAAGGCAGCGTCGTCGAAGTCGTCCGCGTGGCCCCGCTGGGCGACCCCATTGACGTGAAAATCAAAGGCTATCACCTCTCGCTGCGCAAAGCGGAAGCCGCCGGCATTTCCGTGACGCGCCTGCGCGACAAGGAAAAATGAGTCCCGCCATGCACGACCGCCTCTATCGCCCCCTCAGCGCCGTTTCGGCCGGCAGCTCCGTACGTCTGCGGGATGTCTGCGCCGGCCAGAAGTTGGAAGCGCGACTGGCCTCCCTTGGCTTTGTCCCCGGTGCCACCCTCGACGTTTGCCGAAACACCTGCCACGGCCCCTTGGTCGTCCAGGTCAAAGGCAGCCGCCTCATGCTGGGCCGCGGCATGGCGGACAAGATGGTCGTCGAGTAAGCGTTTTTTTATTTGCCCCAAAAGTTAGGTTAACCAAACATTGTAGGAGTCCTCTAAAACCATGAAAGAAAACCAAGCCCCCATGAAGAAAAAACTGGTCGTGGCTCTCGCCGGAAATCCCAATTCCGGCAAGACCTCCATCTTCAACCATCTAACCGGCTCCCGGCAGCACGTCGGCAACTATCCCGGCGTGACGGTCGAGAAAAAAGAAGGCGCCTGCCGCCGCAAGGACCAGGAATTCCACATCGTGGATCTGCCCGGCACCTACAGCCTCACCGCCTACTCCCAGGAAGAACGCATCGCCCGCCAGTTCATCATCGAAAATAAACCCGACGTCGTCGTGGACGTGCTCGATGCGTCGAACCTCGAACGAAACCTCTATCTCGCCGTGCAACTCATGGAGCTGGGCGTGCCCGTGGTGCTCGCCTTCAACATGAGCGATGTCGCCCAGACGCGCGGCCTCCAGTTTGACCTCGCCGAAATGTCCCGCCTGCTCGGCGCGCCCATCGTGGAAACCGTCGGCAATCAAGGCACGGGCATGGATGAACTTCTCGCGGCCGTCGTGGAAACCGCCCGGCAGCAGACCCAGCAGCCGCCCGCCATCCGCTATAGCGCCGAACTCGAACAAGCCATCGAGCGCATCCAAGCCAAGCTGGAAGGCCAACTCCCCCGCGCCGACGACCGCGAACGCCGCTGGACAGCCATCAAACTGCTCGAAGCCGACGCCGAAGTCGCCGGCCGCATCGCCTCCGGCGACATTCACCGCCTGGTCCAAGCCGAACAGGAGCGCCTTTCCGCGCCGCAGGGCGAATCCCCCGAAATGCAAATCGCCGAAGCCCGCTACGCATTCATCGCCGACCTCTGCCGGAAAACCGTCCGCTCCCCCGTCGAGGCCCGCCAGACAACCCCGACCGCATAGATGCGGTGGTCATCCACCGCTTCTGGGGCGTGCCGATTTTCCTGGGCCTGATGTACCTCGTCTTCTGGCTCACCTTCACCGTCGGCACACCGCCGATGGATTGGATTGAAGGATTCTTCGGCTGGCTCGGCGAAACCGTTGCCGGCTTCTGGCCGGAAGGTTCCGAAAGCGTATTGCAATCCCTGCTGGTGGACGGCGTCATCGCCGGCGTAGGCGGCGTGCTGGTCTTCCTGCCGAACATCCTGCTGCTCTTTCTGGCCATCGCCATCCTCGAAGATTCCGGCTATCTCGCGCGCGCCGCGTTCATCATGGACCGGCTCATGCACAAGATTGGTCTGCACGGCAAAAGCTTCATCCCCATGCTCACCGGCTTCGGCTGCACCATTCCCGCCATCATGGCCACGCGCACGCTCGAAAGCCGCCGCGACCGGCTCACGACCATGCTCGTCGTCCCGCTCGTCAGTTGCGGCGCGCGCCTGCCCATCTACGCGCTCATCATTCCCGCGTTCTTTCCGCAAGCCTGGCGCGCCCCCATGCTCTGGGGCATCTACGCCTTCGGCATCCTCCTGGCCATCGCCTGCGCCAAGCTGCTCCGCGCCACCATCTTCAAGGGCGAGACCGTCCCATTCGTGATGGAACTGCCCCCCTACCGCCTGCCCACCCTCAAAGGCGTTTGGATTCACATGTGGGAACGCGGCGGCGCCTACCTCAAAAAAGCCGGCACCCTCATCCTCGCCGTATCCGTCATCCTGTGGGCCCTCACCAGCTTCCCCAAACTCGACACCGTGGATGAATCCCTTACCGCCGAAGAACAACAAGCCGCCGAACTCGCCCACACCGTGGCCGGCCGCATCGGACACGCCATGGAGCCCATCATCCGCCCGCTCGGTTTCGACTGGCGCATCGGCACCGCCATGATCGGCGCCTTCGCCGCCAAGGAAGTCTTTGTGGCCCAACTGGGCATCGTCTATTCCGTCGGAGAAGCCGACGAAGAATCCGAGCCCCTGCGCGACAAACTCCAGCAGAACTACAGCCCCCTCGTAGGCCTGTGCATCATGCTATTCATGCTCATCTCCGCCCCCTGTATGGCAACCATCGCCGTCACGAAACGCGAAAGCAACTCCTGGGGCTGGGCCATCTTCCAACTCATCGGCCTCACCGTGCTCGCCTATGTCATCACCCTCGTCGTCTACCAACTCGGAAGCCACCTGGGCATCGGCATCTAAGCCCGCCCCGGAAATCTCAACGAATAACAACAACAACCAACCAACCAAGCAACGAAAGAAACGAAAGAAATCAACATGAAAAAATGGACAAACATCCTGCTCGCCTCCACCCTGCTCATCAGCGCAGGCGCAACCCTCGCCGAAGAAAATGAATGGGAAGGCCTCCAACTGGCCCCCGGCGTCACCCTCGGCATCCTCGCCGAAGTCGAAGCCACCTATGAAAAAATCGGCGACGAAGAAACCACCGACGCCAACGTCGCCACCTTCGAGGCCGCCCTCGAAGCCCAGCCCATCGAAGGCGTGCGCGGCATCGCCGCCCTGTTCTGGGAAGAAGGCGACGCCGACTCGCTGGACGTAGATGCCGCCTACATCGAACTCGGCGGCGTCGAAGCCTGCCCCCTCACCGTTTCCGCCGGCCGCATGTACCTCCCCTTCGGCGCATTCAACAGCCTGCTCGTCAGCGACCCCCTCACCCTTGAACTCGGCGAAACCCGCGAAACAGCCGTCGCCCTCTCCGGCGAATGGAACGGCCTCACCGCCTGGGTCGGAGCCTTCGCCGGCGAGCGCGACGACGCCGAAAACATCGAAAACGCCGCCGCCGCCCTGAGTTGGTCCCCGCTGGAAGGCCTCACCCTCGGCATCTCCGCCCTCACCGACCTCGGCGAAGCCGCCGGCTATCTCGATGACCTCAACGACCACCTCGCCAACGAAGGCGCCGCCGACAAAGCCGCCGGCGTCAGCGCATTCCTCCACCTCGAATACGGCCCTTGGGCGCTCGCCGCCGAATACCTCGGCGCAGCCGAAGACCTGAAATGGACCGCCCCCGAAGGCGAAACAACCGCCGCCCGTCCCCAAGCCTGGCACGTGGACCTGGCCTATGCCCTCAACGAAACCTGGACCGCCGCCCTCCGCTACGAAGGCTCCAAGGAATTCAAACCCGGCGAAATGCCCGAGCACCAAGGCGGCGCGGCCCTGTTCTGCCAGCTAAACGCCTTCGCAACCCTCGGCGCGGAATACCTCTACGGCACCTTTGACACCGACGACGACTCCGCCGACGACCGCCACCTCGCCACCCTCCAACTCTCCCTAACCTTCTAACCCGCCCCCCTGCGCGCCCCGTCGCCCCATAAAACTTTTCCACACCGTGGAAAAGTTTTTTCCATAGCATGGAAAAATTTAGTCGCAACCCCCGCCGCCCGCCCCAATTTTTCCATACCGTGGAAATTATTTGCGGCGGGCGCGCGGCAACAGCTAGTTGCGGACGCCCCAGCGCTTCAGCTCGCGCGCCAGCGTGCGACAGCTCAGTTGTCCGGGCGCGGTCGCCGCCCCCAAGGAGCCATAGACCAGACAAGAGCCCGCACACGGCAACGCCACACGCGACACCGCGCCCAGCGGCCCCATCCCCAGAATGCTCACCGGCTTTTTGAATTGCGCCGGCAACGCCAACACGCGGGCCAAGTCACCAGACGATTGGACCATCGTGGCAATCTTCACCACGTCCGCGCCGAGCCGTCGCCCGCGGGCCTCAATCGCCACCAGCCGCGCCACATCCGGCGTGCCGCGAAAATCATGGAACGACCCCACCACCCGCACACCAAACCGGCGCGCGGTTTGCGCCACCTTCTCAAACGCGCGGGTGTTGATTTCCAAATCAATAGCCGAAACATATGGCATGCCGGCCAGATACAACGCCAGCCGCTCCGCTTCACGTCCGCGCCATTCCCCGCCCTCCTGCGCGCTGCGAACGGTCAACAGCACGGGCATCCCCTTGTCGCGAATGGCCGCGCATCGCTCTTTCCACGAGCCGTTGTCGGCGCCAATCAAATCCAGACGCACTTCGAGCATGTCGCAGCTCGCGGGCGGACGCCGCGCATAGCGGCGCAACGGGTCGGCGGTGGCGACGCAACCGACAATCATCGGGCAAATGCCAAAGCGCGTTTTCATTCCAGTTGACCTCCCTCCGCCCGTTCAAGGCAGGAACGAGCGACCGCTGGCAACCTTCAGCCCTTTCCGCGCCAAGGCCGGGCAACCGCCAGGCCCTGGCGCATCGGGAAACGGCTAGACCGGCGCGTTACTTGTTCCCAAAGGTGTTAACAGGCTTTCCGTTGTTGATGAAAACCCCGTCAAAGGAATTGTAGTTGCGGAAGGTAATCTCGAAATGCCGCGTCGCATTGGCCGTGATAATGGCCGTGGACGGCGGGGTCAGGCTCGTAACCGTTCCGTTCGGCAGATTTTCGGCAAAGGCCGGATTGTTGAGCGTATAGTTGCCCCATACGCGATTGCCATCCTGCTTCAACACCAAAACCAAATCGCGTCCGCCAATGCGCCCCATGTAGGTGCCGGCATACGTGCCCTCCGCATCGCCCCCATCGTCGTCATCACTGCTGCACCCGCCACACAAAGCCACTCCCGCCACGACAACCAGCAGAACCATCCACTTCCACTTCTTCATGTATGCCTCTCCTTTGGGTTACTTGCGGGACAACCGCGTCGCCGCCGTCCATTTTCTTATCAAATACACCCCCTCCCGGCAACACTGTTTCGCAAGAAAAGACATTTTGCAATGGCCTCCGGGCCTGTGGTAGATTGGCGACCATGAATATGAGCCCCTTTGGTTGGTTTATCACGCTGGTGGCGGCCGGATTCCTCCTCACACTGGCCGAAGTCTTTCTGCCGGGCGGCGTGGCGGGCGTTTTGGGTGGGCTGATGTTGCTGGCCGCCATGGGCGTGGGTCTGGCAACCTTCCCGGGCCCGTGGGGATTCGTCGCCGTCCTCGCGATTATGGTCTTTGGTGGAATTGCCTTCTTGCTGTGGGTCCAATTTTTCCCGCGCTCACGCGTCGGGCGGCGCATCACACTGCAAACGGACAGCACCGCCGTCAAAACCGTGGCCGCTTCCCGGGACCTGATGGGCGCCACCGGCGAAACAGTCACGGCCCTGCGGCCCGCCGGCGTCGCCCTCATCGGCAACCAGCGCTATGACGTCCTCGCCGAAGGCGGCACATGGATTCCCGCCGGCGCACAAGTGAAAATCACCGCCATCCGCGACGGCCGTCTGGTCGTCAGCGAAGCCACGGAGAACGCATGAAACGAATCGCCCTTATTCTCGCCTGCCTGACCGCCCTCACACGGGGCGCGTCGGCCATGGAATTTCACATGGGCGAAGGCACCAACGCCCTCACCATCGGCGCCGATGTCGTCTTCGCCGAAGAAGCCATTTGCATCGCCAATGGCCTGGACGTCCAGGGGCAGGCGCAAAAAGACCTCTGGCTGCTGGCCTCGGCGGACATCCAGTTTCAAGGTAAAGCCCAAGGCGACCTCCGCCTGGCCTCGCGCGCGGCCGTCATCAACGGCATCGCGCATGAAAACCTGCTGGCCTACGCCAACGGCCTGCAGCTCACCACCAATTCCGTCGTCCAAGGCGAAGCCCTCCTCTTCGGCAACACCGTCATCTGCGAAGGCATCGTGGAAGGCAACGCGCGCATCATCGCGACATCCGTCACCCTGGGCGGACGCTGGGCCGGCAACGTTCATGTCCAGGCCAACGAAATCCGCATCGCGCCCGACACGCAAATTGCGGGCAACCTGAAGTATTCCTGCCCCACGCCGCTGGTCTATCCCCCCAGCGTGCAAATCGCCGGCACCGTCGAAGAGCAACCCCTGCTGCCCGCGCGGCAATCCTGGTCGAACCAGCTCGTCCTGAACGGCTATTTCTTTTTGGCGGCCCTGCTCGTCGGCATGCCCTTCGTGGGCTTTTTCCCGCTCTACGTCGGCAAAACCGTTCGCACCCTCCGCACCTCCCCCTTTCGCTCATTCATGGTCGGCGCCATTACGCTTTTGTTCGGCCCCTTCCTGATTGTTTTCCTCTTCCTTTCCGCCATCGGCATGCCGCTCGCCTTCATCCTGGGCGCGTTCTACGCCTCCCTCGCCTACCTCAGCCACATTGTCGTCGCCCTCTGGATAGGCCATTTGTTCCTGCGCCCCGCCGGCCCGGCATCCTTTGCGCGCGTGCTCTCCACCCTCGCTGCCGGCCTCTTCGTCATCTACTTCATCGCCGCCCTCCCCGGCGTGGCGCCGTATCTGTTCCCCCTGATTATTCTGCCCGGCATGGGCGCCCTGCTCATCGCCACCCGCCAAAGCGCGGTATGGGCCATGCCCATGCCCCCGCGCTCCGCCCCGCCCCCCATGCCCCCGCAATCTGAAGACCCATCATCCAACCAATCCTAAAGGAGAAACCACCATGACCTTCATCAATATCTTAATCGTGCTGGCCGTTCTGGCCGTACTGATTATCGTCATCCTGTTCTTCGCGTTCCTCAAAATCTGGGTGCGCGCATGGATGAGCGGCGCATATGTCTCGCTCTTCAACCTGCTCGGCATGACCCTGCGCGGCGTCAAACCCGCCCTGATTGTGGATGCGCGCATCCGCTCCGTCAAAGCCGGCCTCGCGCTCAATACCGACCAGCTCGAAGCCCACTTCCTCGCCGGCGGCGACGTCATCAACGTCGTCCAAGCCCTCATCGCCGCCGACAAAGCCAACATTGACCTCTCCTTCCAGCGCGCCGCCGCCATTGACCTCGCCGGACGCGACGTTTACGACGCCGTGCGCACCTCCGTGAACCCCAAGGTCATTGACTGCCCCGACCCCGCCAAAGGCGCAACCATGCTCGACGCCGTCGCCAAAGACGGCATCCGCCTGCTCGTCAAGGCGCGCGTCACTGTCCGCGCCAACCTCGCCCGACTCGTCGGCGGCGCCACCGAAGACACCATCATCGCCCGCGTCGGCCAGGGCATCGTCTCCGCCATCGGCTCCTCGCAAAGCTACAAGGACGTCCTCGAAAATCCCGACGAAATCAGCAAGAAAGTTCTCAACTCCGGCCTCGACTCCCAAACCGCCTTTGAAATCGTCTCCATTGACATCGCCGATGTATCCGTCGCCGGCGTCTCCGGCGACCGCGAAGTCGCCAACGTCGGCGCCCTGCTGGAAACCGAACGCGCCGAAGCCGACAAAAAACTGCGTCAGGCCGAAGCCGAAGGCCGCCGCGCAACCGCCGTCGCCGCCGAACAGGAAATGCGCGCCCGCATTCAGGAAATGCAAGCGAAGGTCGTCGAGGCCCAGGCTGAAATCCCCATGGCCATCGCCACCGCCATGAAGGAAGGCAAACTAGGCGTCATGGATTACCTCCGCATGCAGAACATCATGGCCGACACCACCATGCGCGAGTCCCTCGCCGAAGGCGAAAAACCCGCGCAGAGCTAATGCTCATCCACTCGTCCATACTTCTGGCCGCGGCCCCAAGCGCCGACGTTCTGGAACTCGTCTTCTGGATAGTCTTCGGCGTCATCTTCTGGATAGTCACAACCGTCAAGGCGATAAACCAGAAGAAAAACGCGCGAAAGGCAGGAACGCCGCCCTCCGGGGCGGCCCCTGCATCCTCGCCGCCGGAGACAGAAGAGCTGGTCGAAATCTTCCGGCGGCTGGGTGCCAACATCCCCGGCACCCCGCCGCCGCAACGCCCCCCCGCCGCCCCCCACCC
>DBPO01000030.1 GCA_002304915.1 Verrucomicrobia bacterium UBA1418 | reverse complement strand
CCCCGAAGAAGGCAGCGCCCCCCTCGGCGGCGCCATACAAATCAACGACCCGCCCGCCGACTTCCTCCCCGCCCTCCAAGCTCAGATGCTCCCCTTCCCCGAACAAGCCGCCTGGGCCGCCGAATTCTCCCTCCGCACCCCCTGAAAAATACCCGCGTATAACCCCGCCCCCCACCCGTCACGCCGGGCTGGCGGCGGTCGAATTCTTATCTCGTCCGCCGAATTCTCTCCTCTGGCGTTCGCATAATTCCAAGCGCATCAAGACAATAAATTCCTTGTGGATTCGTTATATGTGTTAATCATATTCAGTGTCGAAAGGAGTCATGGGATGTTCAGTAAGAATAAAGGAATACTTGCGGCAATGGTGTGCTGGGCAGGATGCGCGTTTTTCATAACGGCCTCCTTCGCGCAAAACGAAATAGGCAACACGATATCTTACGAATGTGACAACATATGCCTTATTCCCGGCGCACCAACACCTGCGGGAAAATATGCCGTAGTGTCACCGGTCGGCAACCAGACCGTGCCAATGCTCAAACAAGCCCCCCGCTTGGACACCTTGGACGGAAAAACAATTGCGGTCGTGGGCGGAAGTTTCATGGCCAACATCACGCATCCCGAAATCAAGCGCCTGATTCTCACAAACCACCCCACTGCCAAAGTGATTTTGCTGAATGAAATCGGGTCGGCCGGCCCATATCCCGGACCTAATATCAGACGTGAATCAAAAGACGAATTCCAACGTAAACTCAAAGTGATGGGCGTGCAGGCGGTGATTTCAGGCAATTGCGGGTGTGGCCTCTGCACTCCGAAAGAAACCGGCTCTAGCATTGCCGCCGAATATATGGGCATCCCCGCCGTCACCATCGCCGCGCCGAACTTCGTGAACCAAGTCTATTCGACGGCCCTTACCCACGGCGTACCGGCACCGCGCGCCGCCACCTATCCCGGCGCCTTCTCCGCTCACAGCCCCGAAGAACTGGCACGGAATACACGGGAAGTCGTCTGGCCTCAGATCGTTGCGGCCCTGACCGAGCCCATCACTAAAGTGGAACTCAAGGAGCGCCAGAAGGCAGCCTCAAGCCATCCGAAGGATCGGGTATTCGTAGGCACGATTGACGAAGTGAATCGCTTCTTTACCGAACAACGCTGGTCCGATGGTCTGCCGATCATCCCGCCCACGCCGGAACGCGTCGAAGAGTTTCTGAAATACACGGATCAACCGTGGGACGCGGCGCTCGGCGTGCTGCCCATTGCTTATCGCCAAACTCTGGTCTGGCATGTGGCCGTCAATGGCGCGATGTCCGGTTGCCCGCCGGAGTTCATGCCGCTGCTGATCGCTTACACAAAGGCGCTTGCGGATGGAAACTATCGCCGAACCCTCGCCAGCACGCATGGATGGACGCCGTATTGCTGGATCAACGGCCCGATTGCCCGGCAGTTGGGCGTAGATGCACAGCAGGGCCAAATCAACGAGCCGCGCAACGCCACACTCGGACGCTTCATCAATTTGGCCATGATGAATCTGGGAGGGTATTATATCAAACAGGATCGCATGGGAACGTTCGGCTACCTCATGCCGTGGAGCATGGCGGAGAATGAAGCCGCCTGCCTGAAGATTGGCTGGCAGCCTTACCATGTACAAAAAGGCTTTGCTGCAAATCAAAGCACCCTGACGGCGGCATCCGCCCTGTTGTGGGGCAACAACCTGACTCCGGCATCGCATGAGGCGGAAAGAATCATGGAGATGATGGCATGGGACGTCGTGGAAAAGGGGCAATTTGCAGCAGGGAGCGGACCGCGCATGCCAAATCGAACCATTCTCGTCACGGAATATGTCGCGCGCGATCTCGCCCGCAGCTATTCCACAAAGAAAAACCTGGAAGAAGCCTTAATCGCGACGGCACGGAGACCAGCGTATGAACGCGCATATGCCAACTACTGGGCCAACCCCGGCAGTGCCTTCCCCGCCAAATACAATATGAACATGCATGTCCAGAGAATTATCCGTAATGAAGGCGGCGAACTCACAGATCTGCCGCCGTGGATGGCCAGGAATCCCGAGCAGGAAAAGATATACACGATCCCCGTAATGAAACCCGGCATGACCGCGATTCTCGTTACGGGCGATGCGGATAGAAACAAGGTGCAGACCATGCCCGGCGGCCCTTCTGTCACGGTGGAGATCAAATTGCCTGCCAACTGGGATGACTTGATGGCGGAACTCGGTTATCGTCCCTTGCATGAGTTTTTCTTGGAGCCATGACCTGCTGGATGGAATGCGGCAAACGACAGGTGCGGATATCCGGGAATAGCCGGATAGACTGAAATACAATTCGCATAATCGCCGCCCCCCGTCCCCTGACGCCCCCCACCCGTCACGCCGGGCTGGCGGCGGGCGAATTCTTATCCTGCGAGCGGAACTTCACCGAGACAATCTTGGAAATGCCCTGCTTCTCCATCGTCACGCCGTAAAGCGCATCCGCCGTGGCAATAGTCTGGCGATTGTGCGTGATGACAATAAATTGGGTCTCATCCAAAAAACTCTTGAGCATTTGCAGATAGCGCTTGATGTTGGCGTCATCCAGCGCCGCATCCAGTTCATCCGTCACGCAAAACGCGCTGGGCTTCACGCGGAACAACGAAAACAGCAGCGCCACCGCGGTCAACGTCCGCTCGCCGCCGGAAAGCAGAGAAATCGTTTGCAGCTTTTTGCCCGGCGGACGGGCGATAATTTCAATGCCCGATTCCAGCACATTTTCCTCATCCACCAAAATCAATTTGGCATTCCCGCCGCCAAACAACTGCTTGAACAGCTCTTGGAAGTTCTCGTTAACCTTATTAAACGTTTCCGTGAACAGCGCCGTCGTGGTCTCATTGATTTTGCGAATCAAATCCAGCAACTGCTGCTTCGCGTTAACCAAATCATCATTTTGCTGATTCAAAAAGGCAAAGCGTTCTTCCAACTCCTGATACTCATCAATCGCCACCAGATTCACCGGCCCCATGCTTTGGAGCTTCGTGCGGAATTCCGCCACCATGGTTTCAAGCGCTTCGCGGTCGGCAGGCTCGGCGCCCGGCTCCCACTCCGGCTCCTTGGCCTTGAGAATGTCCGCCGGTTGCAAGCTGTATTCCACGCTCATGCGCTCCAGCAGATTCTGGCGGCTCATGCGCTGCCGCGCCAACTGAATATCCACCTGCGTGCGCCGCTCGCGCACGGCATCCAATTCGCTGCGCCGCGCGTGCAAGTCGGCATCGCTTTTCGCCAGCTCAACCTGACGGCTCTCGCGGAGCTTGCGCGCCTCCTGCAGTTCGCGCTGACGCTCCGCGCGCGCGGCCTCCAACGGCTCAATCTGCGCTTCAGCCGCCGCCGTCTCCTCAGCCAGAGCCGTAATGCGGCTGCGGTAGGAATCCACCCCCGCATCCCGCTCGTGAATCAAAGCCTCCAACTCGCGAATCCGCGCTTCAAGCGGCTCACCGCGCGCGCGCAATCCATCCAGCCGCTGCTTATGCCCCGCCAGCGTCACCCGGCATTCCGTAGCCGCCTCCAGCCGCGCGTTGCGCTCATCTTCCAACTCCCGCAACTTCTCCGTATCGCCGACCGTTTGGGTGCGCACCTCCGCCTGACGGGAGCGAATCGTCTCCATCTCGCCCGCCATTTCGGTGCGCCGCTGAGTTCCCGCGCCGGTCTTTTCCACCAACGCGCTCAACTCCCAGCCAATCGTCTCCGCGCGCTCGCGCGCCAGTTTGGCCTCGTGCTCAACCATGCGGATTTCGCCCTCCGCCAGCGCCATTTCGCGCCGACGCGCCTCAAGCTGTTCCTGGGCGCCGGCCAGCGCTTCAACCGCCGTTTTTTCGTCGCTCTGCAACGCATCGGCGCGGGCGCGCTTGGCGGCCATGTCCTTGCGCAGCCGCTCCAATTCCTCCTGCCACTCCGTCAACTGATGCTCACGCGCCAGCGGATTGCTTTCATTCTCGTCCGCCGCCCAGACTTCCGCGCTGCCGTCGCCACGCAACACCAGCCCGTCCAGCGTAACATACACCGCGCCCGCAGGAATCGTTTCCGGCGCCTCCCCAGCCGTCGCCACCACCCGCACCGGGTTCAGCAAACGCTGCATCAAAGCGCCCAATTCCGTCGCCACCTTCACATGCTTCAACAAAGGCTCGCCGACGCCATCCACCGCTTCCGACACGCCCGCGCCATCCAGAGCCAGCAAACGCACCGTCCCGCCCTTCGCCGCCTGCAAATGCTCCGCCACCTCGCGGGCCGCCGCCGCATCCGGCACCAGCACCGCATCCAGCCACGACCGCAGAACCGCCTCCAGCGCCCGCTGATACTTCTTGCCAGCGCGCACGTTTTCCGCCAACGCGCCGAGAATATGCTTGGGGTCCACGCCGGGAACCGGCGTATTTTCCAGCAACTTCTTCGCCCCGCTGGGGAATCCCCGCGCCTCGGCCCGGCTGCGCGTCAACAAGTGGATTTGCGCCTCGCGCGCCGCCACCGCAGACGCCAATTCCGCCAACTCACGCGACAACGCCTCCAATTCCGCCGTGCGATCCGCCTGCGTCTGGCGCAAAGCCGCCACCTGCTGATTCGCCGCCTCGGCATCCGCCTGCTTCGCATCGCGCTGGGCCACCATCAGCCCCAGCCGTTCCGCATAAGATTCCACCGTGCGCTCGGCCTCCGCCTTTTCCGCGGCGAACCGCTCGCGGCGAATCAAATCCGTCCGCTCGCGCGCATCAATTTCGTTCCATTCGTTCTGCAAGCGCGCCAAGCGCGACTCCAAATCCAGCGCCTCCGTGCGCAAATCCTGCAACCGCTGACGCGCGGCAGCCGCCAGCCGCTCATGCTCCGCAAACGCCGCCTGACGCTCCTCCAGCTCCACCCGCGCCGTCTCGTGCTCATCCTTGGCCGCGATGAGGTCCTTCTTCAGAACTTCCAGCTCGGCCTGATGATGCTCCAAATTGGCGCGCGCGCTGGCCGTCTCGCGGGAATCGCGCTGGGAAAGCGCCTCCAGCTCCTGCGCCCGCTCCTGATTCACCCGCACACGTTCGCGCGTGCGCTCCAGCTCGCCGGCGGTTTCCGCCGCCGCATCCATCGCCGCCGCGATGTTCTCTTCCAGCGCCGACATATCCTGCCGCAACTGCGTCGCCTGCCCGTCAGCCGCCTCCACACCCGCGCGCAACTCCTCCTCGCGCGCGCTATGCCCCTTCAGCTCCGCCTCCAGCGAATTCAGCGCGGCATCCAGCTCCGCCAACCGCCCCTTGGCCAGCCAGACTTCGCTGCTCCGCAACTGCTCCTGCAAATTTTTATAGCGCTTGGCCTTCCCCACCTGCCGCTGCAAGGAAATAATCTGCCGCTTCACTTCCTTGATGATGTCGCCCAGCCGCAGCAAATTCGCCTCGGTGTGCTCCAGCTTGCGCAAAGCCTCGCGGCGATCCGCCTTGTACTTGCTGATGCCGCTGGCCTCCTCGAACACCTCGCGGCGGTCGTCCGGACGCGAACTCAACACCTGGTCAATGCGCCCCTGCTCCATCACGCTGTACGAATCCGTCCCCAGCCCCGTATCCATGAACAAACGCTGAATATCCTTCAGCCGGCACGGAGCCTTGTTGATGAGATACTGCCCCTCGCCCGAACGAAACACGCGGCGCGTAACCGTCACCTCGTTGTAATCCGTCCCCAGCACCGACTCACAATCCGCCAGCGTCAGACTCACCTCCGCCATCGCCAACGGCTTGACCTGATCCGTGCCGTTGAAAATCACATCCGTCATCGTGCTCCCGCGCAGCGCCTTGGAGCTTTGCTCCCCCAGCACCCAGCGAACCGCGTCGGACACATTGCTCTTGCCGCATCCATTCGGCCCGACAATCGCCATGATGCCCGGCTCGAACATCAGTTTCGTCCGTTCGGCAAAGCTCTTGAAGCCGATCATTTCTAGTGACTTGAGATACATAAAAAAGTTTCGTGAGGAAGCGGATGCCGCCAACCGGGGCCGCATCACAAATCCGGCCCGCCATTCACGCAAAAAAAGCCCGCCAAATCAACCCCGTTTATTCCATCCGCATCATCCGCATCATCCATCATCACGCATTGGCGCGAATTTCGATGACATCTCCATCCTGCACCACATAATCCTTGCCCTCCAGCCGCAGCAACCCCGCCTCGCGGCAAGCCGCCAGCGACTTCTTTTCAATCAGCGTCTCCGCCGCCACCGTCTCGGCGCGAATAAACCCCCGCGCCAAATCCGTATGCACCTTGCCCGCCGCCGTAACCGCGCGATCCCCGCGCCGAATCGTCCACGCCCGCACCTCGTCCTCGCCCACCGTAAAAAAGCTAATCAAATTCAACGTGCGATACGCCGCCGGAATCAGCCGCGCCCGCGCCGGCTCGCTCAAGCCGTAATCCTTGAGAAACCCCGCCTGATCCTCCGCCGCCAGCGCTGCGATTTCCGCCTCCAGCGGCGCGCAAAACGCCAGCAAATCCAGCCCCTGCGCCTCGCACGCCGCGCGCAACGCCTCGCACCGCTCCCCCGACGGGTCCTCCTCGCCCGTATTCGCCACCACCAGCGCCCGCTTCTGCGACAGCAGCGCAAGACTGCTCACCAGCTTTTGCTCATCCGCCGATAACACCAAATCGCGAATCCCCCGCCCCGCCTCCACTTGCGCCTTGCACCGCAGCAACACCTCCAGCTCCGCCTGCCCCTGCTTCAAGCCGCGCTTCAGCTCCTGCTCCAGCTTTTCAATACGCCGCTCCAGCTTCTCCAAATCCGCCATCGCCAAATCCAGCAAAACCGACTCCAGTTGCGCCGGAGCATCCAGCGGCTTGCCATCCCCATCCACGTCTCCAAACGCCTGCACCACCAGCGCAAACGCATCCGCCTCCCCCAAAAACGCATTCAACTGACTAAACCCCCGCGACTCCGCATTCGACGGCAACGCCACATCCACGAACGTCATTTCCGCCGGCACATATTTTTTAGGCTGGAACATATCGCGCAACGCCGCCAAACGCGCATCCGGCACCTTAACCGTCCCCAGCCGATGCCCCCCCCGCGTCGTAAAATGCGGACCTTCCGGCGTTTGCACCAACGCGTTAAAAACGGCAGTTTTTCCCGCCGCCCGCGCACCAATCAAAAATAATTGCAGAGCCATAAAACCTGTACCTTCCCAAAACCCGCCCAGTAAAACACAACCGCCGCCCCACCGCAACCGCACAACCATCCCCCCGCCCCATCCACCGGCCTTGC
>DBPO01000026.1 GCA_002304915.1 Verrucomicrobia bacterium UBA1418 | reverse complement strand
GGGGGAGGAGTCGGCGCGGGAGGCGTCGGGCGAATGACCCGATCCGCTTCCGCCGCCACTTCAAAAAAGTCCATCCGTGTCTCCAGCCAGTCGGCATACATCTCCATCTCTGGGTCGGCCCGCAGTCGCGTCAAAAGCGCTCGCGCCTGAGGCTCCATCACGGCGAGCGCCTTAATGCTTTCGCCCTCCAGCGCCTGCCGGATGGGGGCCATCCGCTGCCGCATTTCATCCGCGGTGGCAAAGCGATAGTTTTCTTTGATGAACGCCGGGGCAAAGCGGTCCATGATTTCCTGTCCCGCCTGCGAAATTTGCTCAAAGTCGAGCTCGTAGTCGCGCAAGCGCGCAATCCCGGCAGGATGGGGGAGCGACACGATAAGCAGAAGCGCAATCCAAAAATGGCGGCGAGGTCGTCTCATGGCTGTTACGGTGTACGATACTCCGGTCCCGGCGAAAAAGCATTCTCAATGTGACGAATCAGCGGCTTTGAATCGCCCGGCGCTCCGACCACTTCCACCACATCAAAGCGAATGCGCCGGGGACGCACTTTCAGCTTTTGCAAATAGCGGGTGGCCGCGCGCCCAATCATCCGGCGCTTGTCGCGCTTCACGGAATCCATCGGGCGGCCGAACTTTTCGGTGCGCCGGGTTTTCACTTCCACGAACACCAGCGTTTCCGGTTCCGGCGAGCGCGCCACCACGTCCAATTCCAGACGCGAGCCAAAGCGCACGTTGCGCCCAAGAATCTTGTAGCCCTTGGCGCGCAGGAAACGCGCCGCCGTTTCCTCGCCCCACGCCCCTGCCAGATGGGCCACCGGGCGCGCGCGTCGCGCGCGCCGCAACAGAGAAAACGGCCAGGGCCAGCGCATGTCAGAACCCCAGCGTCATTTGCGCCACCGGCTCGAAGCTGCGCCGATGAATCGGCGACGGCCCATATTGACGCAAGGCGGCCAGATGCTCGCGCGTGCCGTAGCCTTTGTGCCGCTCAAATCCATAGGCCGGATATTTTGCCGCCAGTTCCACCATCAAGCGGTCGCGGGTCACTTTTGCCACCACGCTTGCCGCCGCGATGGACAGGCTCATCGCATCCCCGCCGACAATTGCCCGGTGCGGCACCGGCAACCCCTTCACCGGCAAGCCATCCACCAGCGCCATGTCCGGCGGGGGCGACAACTGGGCCACCGCCCGCGCCATCGCCACATGCGTTGCCCGCAAAATGTTCAGCGCGTCAATCTCTTCCACGGACACAATCGCCACGCCGATTTCCGCCCCCGCGCAATCTTGCAACAGGCCATAAAAAAACTCCCGCCGTTTGGGCGGGAGTTTTTTAGAATCGGTCAAGCCCGCCAGCGAGCGGGATGCTTCCGTGCGGAGAAAATCGGGGTCAAATACGATGGCTGCGGCAACTACCGGCCCGGCCAGCGGGCCGCGCCCGGCCTCATCCACCCCCGCCACGCGGCACGCGCCGCCGCTCCATGCTTCCTGTTCGCAATGGAGCACGGGCAGAAGCCAATTATTGGGGGACTTCCTTCAGGCGGCTCTGCTTGCTCGTCAGCTTGCGCATGTAATAGAGCTTGGCGCGGCGGACAGCGCCGCTGCGCTCCACTTCCACCTTCGCCACATACGGCGAATGCAGGGGGAACACGCGCTCGACGCCCTCGCCGAACGAGATGCGCCGCACCGTGAATGTCGCATTGGCGCCGCCGCCATCGCGCGCAATCACCGTGCCGGCGAACACCTGAATACGGGTCTTTTCGCCTTCTTTGATGCGTACGTGAACGCGGACGGAATCGCCAATCCGGAACTCCGGGACGTCTTCCTTCAACTGACTTTGTTCAACCTTTTCCAAAAGAGCGGTTTTCATGAGCAGGCCTTCTTTTCTTTCGATAAATGAGCCGGCATCATACGAATCTGCCCGCGCACGTCAAGCGCGAATCTCGAATCCGGCGCGACGCCCGCGACGGATAGCGCTTGTTTTTCGGGCCGCCTCACGGCAGGATAGTTATACATCTTCGGGCCCTTAGCTCAGTTGGTCAGAGCGGAAGACTCATAATCTTTTGGTCGCAGGTTCAAGTCCTGCAGGGCCCATGTTTCCGCGCCACGCTTGGGGCGCGTGGGGGGCAGGGGGGAAGGGGGGCAGGGTTCAGGGTTCAGAAACAGCCGTTTGGAGAGAGCAGAGGTCAGAGGTCGGGGAAACAGCCGGGGGAAGAGTTCAGAGCAGAGGTCAGAGGTCAGGGAACAGCCGGGGAGCCGAACAGCCATTTAACGCAAGGGGCGCAAACGGAACGCGAACGGCGCAAGCGGGGGGAGAGAGGATTGTAGATGCGCCCGCTGGGCGCATGGGTTTGGAGAGGAACGGAACAGCCTCTGCGCTCGNNCGCTCGGCGAGCGCAGCTACAGAGGGGTTACTGCTGTTCCAGCGTAACGGTCAGTTTTTTCCACATCAGTTTATTGCCGGTCTTTTTGTGGGCGACGGGTTGTCGGAGGACTCGGAAATACACATAGCCGCCGCCGTTTTTGACTGTGAATGTTTCGTTCAAGGCGAATGGCTCATGTTCGGGCCATGTGCCGTCAATTTTTGGATTGCGGCCGTTTGCCACATATCCTGCAACATGGTTTTCGCCGAGTCGGCTCGCGGTTTTGGCAACGAGCGTCTGGCCTTGCTTCACCCATACGCCCGTCGGTTGCCACTCTTGCCCCTTTCCAGCCTCCACCACGGTTGACGTTGGAGCGGCCTTCAAGAGTCGGGTCGGCCAGTAGTTTGCGTCTTTGTTGCGCCGGGCGGTTACGCTTGCATGGATGAGCTTGTCCACATGGAAAGGCTCTAAAAGCGGCACACTGCGGGGCATAATCTTCAAGGGCCGCCCGGAGCTGTCCGTCAACTTTGCCGCAACGTCCAATTCGAGTTTGGCCATGGCGGCATCATCCACCTGCAACCCGCAATTTTTGGCCTCTTGCAACATCCAATGCAGGGCCATGTTGGTTGCGGGCTGGTTGGCGCCGCCGCCGATGTCGGAGTGCTGGCCGCAAAACCACAACTGCTTGACGGTGCGGCCGCCTTTGTTGAAGTCATAAACGGGTTTGCCAGTGCTTGACTCCCACAGGGTGGGCATGAATGCGGCGCGGCGCTCGTCTATCGCCAGCGCATGGCGGCCATGAATGACATGCGCCCCCAGTTGGGTGTTGTGGAAGGCCCAATGTTGCGGCTGATCGAACCAGTTGGCAATTGTATGGCTATCGGGCACGCCCAGTTTGCCGACCGTGTCGAACACGCCCACAAAATGGATGTTCGGCGCCGGATGTTCCACGGTGGCCCGCGCACGGTAGGCCTCGTATTCAGCGGCCACGCCTTTTCGATAGGCATCCGGCTCCAGTCCGGCCAGCCTCGTGTTCAGCCCGCGACAGCCGATCATTCCGGCGAGGGAGCGCACCGTAAACGCGCCACGACTGAAGCCCACGAGAAATATGTTGTCGCCCGGCTGGTATTTTTTGGCCAGCCAGCCGTAGGCTTCGCAAATGGAGCGGCCGATTCCGAATCCCCAAATGCCGCCTTTCAGGCGATCTTGCAGGTCTCCGGTTCCGACCCCTCGGAAGTATTTATTGGTTTCCCCGCGGATGGGTGCGGCTATTTCGAGAAATCGCCATACATTGGAGCGTTCCGCTTCCGCCGTTTGCTCGGCGTCGTTCCAGGTGCCATCGCAACACACCAGCAAATTCCGGCTCATGGCGCGATCCTTTGCTCAATCTTCAAATGTGCGATATGGATGCGTGCAGTTTTCATGTGGATTATTGTATCCAGAAGGGGTGTCCCCCGGCGAGAGATAGCTTCAAACAACAGTGCAAAACATTCAGGACACTGCCCTTTGAAATTCTAACAGTGACAAATCATGTCAATGGCTCAAAGTAATTCTCTTCAATAATTCCCGTGCCTATAAGCTGTTCGCAGGCCTCAGGCGATTCAAGCAGAAGGGCATAAAGAGAATTTTTCAGGACAACAGCATCTTCAGAAAAATCATTTTTCCCTGCCCATTCATCTGAAATTCTTTCTGCAATAGCAAAAGCCCATTTGGGGAGTTCAGCTTTCATAGGCACCTCATCCGTATTCCCAGTAGAAATCCTTAATGCATGTTTCTGCTAAAATCAATTGATTACCTTTTAGGCCAAGATCAATCAGGTAATCCCTGTCTACCACATTCAATCCGGAATCTAACGCAATAATAAAGGCGTCTTTTGAGTTGAGGCCCGCCTCTGCCAGTTGATGCGCTAACGTTTCTCTTGGATCGTTATTCCTAACTGATGATTTCATATGCTTAAGGACATCATAATCTATGTTTTACCTCATTCAAAAGGTACCTTTCGATTTCATATTTTGTTTTGTCGTCACCGTAGTGTGCGATTTTGTGATGGTGCGCACATAGAACCGCCATGTTCCATATGCCATCTTCACCCCCTTTAAATAGTGGAACAATATGATGTACTTCGATATATCTTGTTCCATCTTGTCTTGTAAATGTGTTTTTACAACCTGCACATAGACAGAAGTCGCCTAATACTTCCACGGCCTTTTGGGCCCACTTAACATTTCGAACATAAGTCTCGACAAGATACTCTCGTTTTTCGGGATGCTCTTTTGACAAATCTATGGCTTGAGTTTCTTCCTTTTCCTTGTCCAAGAGGTAAATGTCCCGCAAGGTGTAATGGCCCGAGTTATCAAGAAAAGTTATTTTCTGTTCATCCCTGAGAAACTGAAGCTGCTGACGTATTTTAGCCTCGACATGCTGATTTTGGGGTTTCGACTTGGTAAATAATTGTAACTTCGCATCTAAGAAATCTTTCAACGAAAACGTCCTTGAGCCAATATCATTACAATAGTTGACAACTTCCATAAAGACCAAGTCTTTCCATTTCATTTATGCAATTTCCTCAATCAGATTGTTAACATCCCTCTGTCCCAAATCCATTTGTATATTTTCAGTAAAATTTCAGGCTGGCATTCTTTATCCTCGAACGTTTTAAGTCGACCGCATGCTTATAAATGTTCCTTTTTGCCACCTTCCTACTCCTTTATTATCCGAAGACTAACACCGCGTGATACGTTAGCGTATCGCATGGTCGGAATTGTATGCTATTTGCTATTTCAGTCAAGGCAGGGGAGGGGGGAG
>DBPO01000091.1 GCA_002304915.1 Verrucomicrobia bacterium UBA1418 | reverse complement strand
ACGCTATGGAAACTTAATTTCGGATTTTTCCACGCTATGGAATAGCCGAGTGCCGAGCTCAAGCCGAAGGCGCAGAGCGAACGCGAGGTCTATAGCGGCCGGCTTGCCGGACGAGCGAGCGAGGCTTTGCGAGCGAAGCGGCAAAAAAATCGGTCGCCGCCACCCCATCCATTTTTCCAAAGGAACGCCATGACCGCCCTCCGCGCTGAAAACCTCTCCAAAACCTTCCGCGACTTCTGGCAGCGGCCCCGCGTCGAAGCCGTGCGCGGCATCACCCTCACTATCCCCGCCGGCCAGGTCTTCGGCCTCCTCGGCCCCAACGGCTCCGGCAAATCCACCACCATCAAAATGGCCCTGGGCCTCCTCTTCCCGACCTCCGGCACGCTGGAAGTCCTCGACGCCTCCCCACGCTCCACCCGCGTCAAAAGCCGCATCGGATACCTCCCCGAAGAATCCTATATATACCCCCACCTGACACCCCTCGAAACCCTCACCTTCTACGCCCGCCTCTTCCGCCTCCCCAAACCCGTCGCCCGCGAACGCATCGAACAACTGCTGGACATGATAGGCCTGAGCCACGCCCGCCACCGCCCCGTCGGCGAATTCTCCAAAGGCATGACCCGCCGCATCGGCCTCGCCCAAGCCCTCCTGAACGACCCCGACCTCGTGATTCTCGACGAACCCACCGCCGGCCTCGACCCCCAGGGAACCCGCCAAGTGAAAGATTTGATTCTCGCGCTCGCCGCGCGCGGAAAAACCGTATTGCTCAGCTCCCACCTGCTCGCCGACGTGGAAGACGTGTGCGACCAAATCGCCATTCTCTTCAACGGCCGCATCCTCGCCCAAGGCACACTAGACGCCCTCCTCACCCAGCGCGAACGCACCACCCTCACCTTCCCCACACCGGAAGACCCCGCGACACTTCAAAACGTGCTCGCCGCCGCACGCGCCGCCCTGGGCGCCAATCCCACCCTCGACCACCCGCGCCAAAATCTGGAGCCTTACTTCCTGAATCTGGTCGAGCAAGCCGCCCGCGAAACCCCCACCGCATCCGGCGCGCTGCCAGCCGCCCCGCTGGCCCCCTTCCTGCGCAAATAAAAAACCGGCGCCCCAACAGGCGCCGGTTTTCGTGAACGAATTCGCGTTCGATTAGAAGCGGAAGAACAAGCCCGCGTTCACCCCAAAGCCGGTGAATTCAAGTTCACCCTTCAGGTCAATGTTCTCACCGTCAATCTCCATGCCATCCACTTCGAAGAAACGGTACATGGCTTCGGCAAACAAGGAGACGTTTTCATTCAGCGCAAACTCAATGCCGCCCACGCCGATGAAGCAGAAATCATCGTCAAAATCAATGTCATCCGCCTCGGGGACAATGACATAGCCGCCACCACCGCCGACATATGCCTTCACCGGGGAGTATTCGCCCAGCGGAATCCGGAACAGGAGCAGCGCTTCGAGAGGAATCAGATACAAATCATCATCGCCCTCCCAGTCATCCAACTGGGTCACACAGGATGCGCGAAGGTCCACGCCGAACAAATCGCCAAGATTCCCGCGGAACTTGATGCCGCCGCCAAAGCCGCCGCCAAGATCCTCGGTATCCCAGTAGGTGCCAAAAATACCCAACCCGTTATCCGCAAGAGCCACGCCTGTCATCACCGCAAGGCTCAACAGAACCAGAAACAATTTTCTCATTACCACTCCTTTTACTTAACCATCATCCGATCTGGCCGCCACGCGACAGCCTTCCGATCTTCATCCAGCATAAGAATCCCGCCCCCCTCCGTCAAGCCACGAAATCACAAAAAACGCATGAAAATCCTTCCCGCACGAGCGCGCCGGAGGGGCCTATTCCGGGCGGAATTGGCGGATGAAAACGCGGGTCGCTCCATAGGTTTTATCGCGCAACAAAACCCAGCCGGAAAACTCGGGAGCCGGGCGGGCGCCTTCGGTTTCATAGACCCAAATGCCGCCCGGAGCCACCCACCCGTTGCCCGCAAGCGCCTGAGCCAGCTTGCCCTGCCAGTCGCCGGCAATGGCCTCCTCATAAGGCGGGTCCGAAAACACCAAATCAAACGGCGCGCCGGAACAGGCGCGGGCGAGCAACCCAAACACCTCGCCCGCGCGGACCCGCCCGGCCTCGGCGGGCACATGCAAATTCTGAATGTTTTCGCGGAGCGCGCGAAGGGCGTTTCTATCGTTTTCGACCCACTCCACCCACGCCGCGCCACGGCTCCAGGCCTCCAGACCCATCGCGCCCGTGCCGGCAAATAAATCCAACGCGCGGCTGTCGGGCACAAGAGCCGCCAAGGATGAAAAAATGGCGGCGCGCACTTTGTCCTGCGTGGGGCGCGTGCCCTTCGGCGGCGCGCGCAACTGCCGTCGGCCATGGCTGCCGCCGGTGATCCTCACGGCGCGCGCTTCCCGGCCCACGAGCAAACGGCGCGGGCCAATGCCAGCTCGCAGCCTTTGAAGCTGTGATTGGCATCCTCGATGAGCCAATCAGCAAAATCGCGCGCCCGCGTTTTCCGCCGCAAAATCGCCAGCATATCGGCGGGCGGGATGACCGCAAACTCTTCCAGCTCGCCAAACACCGCCAGCATCGGGCAGCGCACGCGGCGGAAATGGGTCAGCGGCCCCGCGTAGCGGAAGATGTTGGCTTCCGTGGCGCGCGCGTTGGCGATGCTTAAAAACCGCTTGGCCGTGAAGCGTTCGTAAAGGCCTTGCACGGGCTGATGCCCTTTCCCTTGCGCCACCATTTTGCGCGCCCACGCAACTTTGGCGTCAAAGCGGCGGCCAAAATGTTGCCGGGTGATGGCGTAATCGTCGGCGGGCGCCAGCAACACCAGCCCGGCAACTTGCCGGGCGCAGCGAAGCGACTGCCAATAGACGATTTTCTGACAGCCGGTGCTGTGGCCAATGAAAACCAACCGGCGGTGACCCCGCCGCCGCGCGAACGCCACCGCCGCGTCCAAGTCGGCCAGACATTGGCTGAATCGTTCATCCTCGGTGCCGCGTTCCGCCCCGCGATTGTTGAACGAAAGGATGCCCCACCCCGTTTCCAGCGCGACATCTATAAAGGCTTTCTTCAATTGCGAGCGGTAAAAGTTGCTGCCCATCCCGTGAACAAAAACCAGCAACGGCGCCCCTCGGCGGGTCGTCGGCCGGTAAAAAGCGTCCAGCATGCGGATTTTCTTGCGGTCTTCGGCGGGAAACGCCACGAGTTGGCCGGGCGCGGCCCAATCCGTCGTTAACGGTTGATTCTCTTGCAACTTCATGGGGGGTTGTATAGCATTGTAAAAGGAGCTTAAGCCATGAAAAATAGCCTTCTTATCCTTGTTCCCCTTTTGTGCATCGGCATGTTGACGTCCTGTGGACGCCAAGCGCCTGCCCCCGCAGATGACACCACCGCCGCCACGCCGTTGTTGCAGAACGTGACACCGGCAACCCCGGTGCCCGGTCTGGAAGACCTGCCGGAGTGTCCCGGCTGGCTGGCCACCCAGAACGCGCGCGGCGACGCACGCGAAGGTTCGGCGCGACTGCTCTCGAATCAATCCGTGGCGCAACTGGCGGTTTTTTACACCGAGCAACTGGCCGCCGCCGGATGGCTGCTGGGCGCGTCGGTGAAACAGGGTCAGGAGCGGCACTTGCAATTCTCGCAGGCCGGACGTTCCTTGCGCGTGCAAATTGGCCCCACCAAAGAATCCGGCGCGACGGCAGCCGTATTTTTGGCGTGGAACCAGCCCGCCTACGCGGCCGAGCTGGATGATTCCTATGAGCCGGATTTCACGAATGAAGATATTGATGAGGCCAGCCGCAGCTCAATTGAATGGTAATTCGCCCATTTTTTATCTGGCCCTGACCGGAGCTCTGTTGCTGGGCGGGATGCCTGACGCGACCGCCCTGCCGCCGCGGTTAAATCAACCGGCGGAAATCGCCCAGCAAGACATCAGCGCGGAAGAGGTGGACACGACGGGCCTCTTGCCGGCGGATATCGCGTTGCTGCGCGACTCGCGCTTCGGCTGGAAACATTTGCAGACCGAGCGCTTCATTCTTCACTATGAACAAAAGATATTCGCCGCCAAGGTCGCCCGCATGGGCGAACAGTTCTATGAGGCCATTTCAGGAGATTTGCCGAATCTGAAAGACCGCGTGTCGCCGGTGCGCTCGCATATTTTCATTTTTCGTCAGGCGCGCGACTGGCAGGCCGTGGTGGCGAGTGTGCCGGGGCTGGACCCGCGAGTCATCTCGTTTGTGCGCGCTCAGGCCATGTATTTGCAGGAGTTTGGCACGGGCGCGGAAAAATTTAATTTGCTGGCGCATGAAATGACCCATCTGGTTTTCAACCGCTTCCTGCCGGTGCGCTTGCCGTTGTGGTTGAATGAAGGACTCGCCGAGTATTACGGCGAGTTCGCCTATCGTGCCGCGCGCGGCTTGGGGCAAAGTAAAAAGAGCGCATTTCCCCCGTTGCGGCATTGGACGCCCCTCGCCGAGCTTTTGACCACCACCAGCTATCCCGCCTCCGCGGTGGAAAACACCCGATTTTACGCAACGAGCAAATACCTGACGGGGTATCTGCTCCTGAAACATCCACGCGAAAAGTGGGACGCCTTTTTCGATAGGCTTCTGGCCGGAGAGCATGCCATTCAAGCCTTGTTGCTGACATACGGCTGGGCGGACATTGCCGCGATGGAAAAAGATTTCGCCAAATTTTTGCGCTGAACCGGCGGCTCGCCCCGCTCGCCGGCTTGCCTCCGGCCATCGCCTCGCGTAAAGTGCCCCGCCATGAAACACGTTACATTCTCCTCTCTTTCCGCGGCGGATCAACGCCTGGTGCGCGCCGCCATTGCCATCCGCGAAAAAAGCCACGCCCCCTACTCCGGCTATAAATGCGGTGCAGCGCTGCGCGACATTCGCAACAAAATTCACGTGGGGTGCAACATTGAAACCGTGGATTACACCCTGACCACTCACGCGGAAATGGATGCCATCAACGGCATGGTCAAAACCGGCGTGCTGCAACTGAAGACCCTGGCCGTGGCGGTGCTGGCGGTGAAAGGCTTTGCCTTCCCCTGCGGCCTTTGCCGGCAAAAAATCAGGGAGTTTTCCATCGGCGACGATGCGCGCATCATCGCTGTGGGCGTGGACGCCAAGGGCAAGATTCAGCAAATCGCGCTGACCACCATCGGCGAGCTGTATCCCCATTCCTTCACACCCGACAAGCTGGGCTGAAACTCCAACATGCCCCCCATCCGCGCGTTCATTTTTGATTTGGATGGAGTCGTGGTGGACTCCAATGAGATGCATGTTCAATCCTGGCAGGAGGTGGCGCGTCGCCACGGTTTCCCCTGCGACGACCCGGACTACATCGGAAAATGCGGCTTGCGAACGCTGGCGGTGATTCAGGATTTGCTTCGCTGGCCCGTGTCCTCTGCGGAAGCTGAGCGCATTGGCTGGGAAAAAGAAGAGTTGTATCGCCAATGGATTCGCGAAGGGGGCATCCGCCCCATTCGCGGTGTGATGGAGTTTTTAACGGCGGCGTACGCGGCTGGAATCCCCTGCGCCATCGGCTCCTCCGCGCCGCGCGAAAATGTGAATGTCTGCGTTAGCGCGCTGCGGCTGGAGCAAATTTTTTCGGTCACGGTGTCCGGCGCGGATGTGCAACGGGGCAAGCCTGCGCCGGATATTTTTCTGAAGGCCGCCGCCGGATTGAACATTCCGCCGGAGCAATGTCTGGTGTTCGAAGACGCGCCAGCGGGCGTTGAGGCCGCTCACGCGGCGAGCATGCGCGTCGTGGCGTTGCGCACAAGTCACGCGGCCCATGAGCTTGCCGCGGCGGATGCCGTCATCGCGGACTTCACCGAGTTGCCCCCGCCGGAAGAATTACTTCTCGGCGCTTGGTTCCGGCGCTGACGGCTGGTTTTGCAACGCCGCAGCGATGGCGGCCAGCCGCGCCTTTTGCTTGGGGTCAAGCCTATCCTTAATCTCCCGCAAGGTGAGGAGTGTTTCACGAAGCTCCTCATGCGCGCCGGTCTGACGCTGACAATCCGCCAAAAGTAACAACACATTGGGGTGATTGCCACGGAGGCGATAAGCGGCCTCCAAATCGCGCCGCGCTTCCGTAAAGCGGCCGAGGCGAATCAGAATTTCGCCGCGGGTGGTAAGGATGGTCCCATCGCCGGGCTTGCGGCGGTTGGCTTCATTGACCAGCGCCAGCCCCTCGCGCAAATCGCGGCCCAAATCCATCGTGACTTGCGCCAGATTATTCAAGAGCGAGGGGTCGCGGCGACGCCGCAGGCCTTCCCGGAAAGTCAGATAGGCGTTTTCCAGGTCCCCCTTCATATACTGTTCCACGCCGTCATTTTGAAAACGCATGAAGTGGTTGGGGTCCCGCGAGAGCAGCGCACGCATACTGGATTTCGCCAGTCGGGCATTCCCGGACATTTGCGCAACTTTCATCATCAATTCCCATGCCTGCAGATTGGTGGCATCCATGCGAATCGCCTGATCCAGTTCCTTTTGCGCTTCCTCATACTGCTCGCGTGAAAAGAAAATGGAAGCCAGCGCGAGATGGGTCGCCAGACTCGCATTGCGATGGGTTTGCAAGGTTTTGATGGCTTGGGCGTTCAGCGGGTCATCCGGTTCGGTCAAATTCACCAAGGCCACCCACACGCGGGGGTCCCCGGAATGGGTGTTGGCCAACTCGCGCAACTGGGCCAACGCATCCTCCGTGTTTCCCCACGCATACGCAATCATGGCCCGGTCAAAAAGAATCTGGCTTTCTGCCTGGCCTTGCGTCATGGCCTCCTGCAAATAGGCTTCGGCGCCGGCGGGGTCCTGACGGCGCAAAGCATGCCGACACAGCGCCATCAGGGCGCCCGTGTCCCGCTCGTTCTGAATCATTTGCTGGCGGAATTGATTTTCATCAGGCAGCGGAATGCCCCACACCAAATACATTTGATCCATTTTCTGCGTCCACGCCTCGGCCTTCCCCCAGGCTTCGCCGGTTTGTGCGCTCGGCTGTTTGCGGCGGGCGGCTTCCTCGGTCAAAGGCGTGCCGGACAGGACCCAGACATATCCGCGGCGAACCCATTCGCTGGCATTCCAGACATAGCCATAGCGGATGGCGAGCGCCCACCGTTCGCCGTGCAAGACTTGCTCGCGTTTGGTCCACGCGGTCTGCAATTTTTCGTCTTCAGGCAACGTATGGGTGCGGGCCAGTTCTCGCAAATTGAGCATCGCGCTCACGTTGTCGGGATAAATCTGCCAAGCCGCGCGAAATGCCTCAAGGGCGGCAAGTTCCTTTTCCTCCCCCATCAGAATAACCCCGAGATTGTTGGCCACCTTGGAAACCATCAGACGCAACAAATCTTCATACAGATGAATCGGGTTGTCCCGGGGCACGGGATGCTTCACGTGGTATTGCATGCGCTCCCAAAAGGGTTGCTGGGCCTTCATCAGCGCAACCATATCCACCTGCCCGGGCTCGGTCTCCATGCGATAGAGGAATCCATCCGGAATCAAATAGCCGTACTCCCGGAACATGTCCGGAATATCAATGATGCTGGTCGCCGCAGGCCCCCATTCGGACATCATGAGGTTATCCATGAAGGCGCTGAAATTGCCCTGTTGCAAAGGAATCCGCAGCGATTCGTCAGTGAAATATTTCCCCATGTGTTTCAGGTACAACGGCGACGAGATGCGCGGCAGAGTAATCACGATTCCGGGAGCGCCGCGCTCCCGGAGCGTGATGCGCAGCATGTCATCCATCAGGCCCGATGAGAAAATGAGCGGGCGCGACTGTGTGGCCTCCAGAATTTCATTGGCGGCATTCTGCAGGATGCGCCCCTCGCGTCCATTGGCGGCATCCCAGTTGAAGGGGCCGCTGACAACGACGGCAACAAGAATCAGCAAAGCGAACGAACTGGATAGATAGCGCCTGACGCGCATGAAGCGATTGCGATCCATCAGGATTTGGACTTCGCCCAAAATCCAGAACTCTCCCGTGGTATAGCCCAGACAAACGGCGAGCAACAAGTATGGCGTGACCATGAAATAGCCCATGCCCAGCAAGTTCCAGGGCGCAAAGGTAGCGTTGTAGAGCGTGGCGAGCAGACCGCCAATCACCATGAGGCGAACAGTGATTTGCCCCCATTCATAAAACCACGGCGAGCGGCTGGTCATGACAAACAAAAGCAGCCACGGCACGAGGGAAATAAACATGATTGCGGGGAATCCGGCGGCATAACGCACAATAGTAATCAATTGCCATTGGTTGAGCAGGATGTCCATCAGCGCGGCCCAGCGCGTGGGATAGATTTGATAGACAACACCGCGCCGATAGAGCAGCCAGGCATTGAGAAAATATAGCGACAGCCCCAGCGCGAAGGCGCCAAAAACAATCACATACGTTTTCCAGTCGCGCCCCGCCCGCCAGCGATAGATTTCGCGGAAGATCAGGAAGAATGCCAGCGGAAAATAAACGATGAAGGTGGCAAATTCAGTGATGCCGACGCCATAAAACAAGCACAATAAAAACAGATGGCGCTTCCGGCCATGGTGTTGATACTGCGAAAACCACCACGCCGTTATCAGTAATAGGAAAATGTGGAAGGAAGCCGGGAGGGATCGCGTTGATGCAATCCAAAATGGGATGCAAAACGTGCAGAAGAAACCCGCCACCGTGGCGGAAAGCCGCCGGGCGCGTGCCTCACGGATGAAGGCGTCCGGACCGGGCTCGTTGCGAATTAAATAGCCGACACGCAAGGTCAGTTGGCTCAACAGCGAAATGGATGCCGCCCCGCACACCGCGCTGAACAGCCCCAGCCATCCCGAAATGGATAGACCGGGCAGACGATCCGCCACTCGCACCACCCACCCCCACAGCATATCCAGTGGAGGCGGTGCGGCCTCGAGTTTCAAATGCGACAACAGAACATGAACCGGCAACCCGGGAAACGGCCCCCAACTTAATGAACACAGGTAGACCAAAAGGGGAAAAACGAAAAAGAACACACCCAACTGGCGCGCCGTCGGGAACAAAAGCCCCAGCGGGTCATCGCGGACAACGGCATGAGGGTCCCGCCCGGAATGCACGGCGTCCACGCCGCGCGGCGGGAAGAACGTATATTTGAGGGGCGGCTGATCCTCGGGTGAAATTTTCGGGAAGTTATTCATTTTCGGGGGTTAACATCGCATTCACTTCTCGCCATCGCGCCAATTCGCCAGCCGAGAAATGCTCCTCTTTCGTCTTCAACTCGTCCAGCAACGCGCGCGCGCGCTCACGGTCACCCATGATAATCATGAGCCGCGCGGCCGTCAATTTTACCATCGGATAGTCCGGCATATCCTTTGTCAACTGCTCCACGGTTTCCCGTGCGACATCCAGTTGCCCGGCCTGCAGCTTCAATTCAACGTCGGTGAGAATGAACATGGGGTTAAATGGTTGGCAGCGCAAGGCTTCATCCATCAGCCGTTGGGCCATTTCCTGACCATCCTCTTGTTCCCCCAATAGATTGGCCAGTGAATGCAACAAAAACGGATGGCGGTTGATTTGGGCCGACTGCCAAACGATGGCCCACGCGCGCATCGAATCCCCCCGATTCTGTACCCGTCGTGCGGCTCTTAAAATTTTCATCGGATGAGGCGGACTCTGCGACATCAACATCTGATGAGCGGCCTTTTGGTCCTTTGCGTTTCCGTGAATAACTCCGAGAACAAACATCATTTCCCACGCCTCGCGATTGCGCGGCTCGTGATGAAAAACCAGCTCCAACTCCTGCGCCGCCTGATCCCATTCATGGCGGAGCATGCGAATCCACGCCAGCGTCAATCGAACCGGTACGTTGGTGAGGTGTTGCTGACTGAAGTGCTTGAGAAGCAAATCCGCGTCCGGTGCTTGCGGGTCGCCAAGTAGCAGCAGGGCAAGCCAGACGCGCGGATCATTGAAGGCCTGCTCCCTCAGTTCATGCAATTTTTCCAATGCCGTTTCGCTATCCCCCTTGAGCCACGCCAGCAGAGCGCGATCCAATCCCAACGCCGTCTCCGGCACACCATTGGCCATCGCGGCCATGTAGTAGGCTTCGGCGGCCGCAGGATCATTATTACGCAGGGCATTCCACGCTAAATCAATCAGGGCTTGGTTGTTCTTGGGATAATGCGCCAAGGCCGCGCGCGCAGCCAAATCGTTTCCGGACGGTTGACCCAGACGCAAAAAGATTTGATCCATGAGCTGAGCCACCGAAGCTTCCCGGGGATCATCCAAGGTGCGCTCAAATGGCAGATGAGCCCATGGAGCCGGTTCGCCCGACAAAGCCCACGGGAAGCCTTTTTGCATCCAATCGCGCGCGCGCCACAGAAAGCCGTAGCGTATGGCCAACAGCCATTCCGAACCATCCAGCTTTTCGCGAAGGACGGACCAATCGGTCTCCAACTGCTCTTGTTCGGGGATGTTGTTTTTAGCGCTCAAACTCAGCAGATTCAGCAGAGCGCTGATATTGCCCGGATGAATGCGGCGAGCCGCACGAAACGCCTCCAGGGCTTCGGAAGACAGGTTCATTTGCGCCAGAAAAACGCCAAAATTGTTCGCTGATTGAGCGGCCAGAGTAAGTAAGTGGTCTTGGTAAAGCCGCGCGGGATTGCGGGTGGAAGCGCGATGCTCCGCCAGCCATGACATCTGCACCCAAAACGGCTTTTGCCATTCGAATAATTCGCGACAAGCGGTCTCATCCAGAGCAGGCGCGATGCCATAAACCAACCCACTCGGGAGCAGATTGCCAAAATCCTGGAAGGCTTCCGGGATGCCCGTGATACCTGTTCGCGCCGCGTGTTCGGGGGTCCGCATCCACTCGGCCACGAAGCCCCCGAACAGACCGGGCTGGAGAAACGCCTGCAATTCGGGCTCAGGGAACCACCCCTTCATGATCTCCAAATAGACAGGGGAAAACGCTTCGCTGATACGAATCAGCCGAACCGGTCGCTGCAATTCGCGTGTGGCCCACTGGAAAGAATCATCCAGCAAGCTGGCGGAAAAAAGTACATCCCGCTCGCCCAGACGGGCCACGGTATTGCGGGCCTCCCGTTGAATGACGGCGCCGGGCCGCCCGTTCGCCGTCGTGAAATTACATGCCCCGGCAATGAGAATCAGCGCCGGAATAAACAACGCCCCAATGGCGGACGCACGGTGAGCGATGTGCAGCCATGTGGGGGTATCCGCCTTCAACGGCGGCGTGCCTATAATCCAAAACTCTCCCGCCATGTAGCCGGAGCAAACGGCAAAAAGCAAATAGGGCGTGACCATCAG
>DBPO01000128.1 GCA_002304915.1 Verrucomicrobia bacterium UBA1418 | reverse complement strand
CCCTCACCCCCCGGCGCGCCCCATGACCCCCCACACGCCCTATCCCATCCCCTATTGCCTGAATGTCCACCCCTCCGAGAACTGGGCGCAAGTCCGCCGCGCCCTGCGCCGGCATGTGCTCGCCGTAAAAGAAATCGTCGCCCCCGACCGCCCCTTCCCCCTCAGCCTCCACATCGGACACCAAACCTCGAACCAGCTCATTCACCAGAACGCCCTCACCGCTTTCAAGAAATGGCTGACGCGTCATGATTGCTTCATCGCCGGCGCCAACGCATTCCCCTTTGGCCCCTTTCACGCCGCGAAGGTAAAAGAATCCGCCTATCGCCCCGACTGGCGCAGCCCCTGGCGCGTGGACTACACCCGGCAAGTCGCATGGATTCTGGCAGACCTCCTCCCCGAAGGCAGCACCGCCAATCTCACCACCGTCCCCGGCGGCTGGGCGGACGACTGGCGCACGCCCGACGACCACAAACTCGCCCTTCAAAATCTGGCGCGCGCCGCCGCCCACTGCCGCGACATCTCCGAAATCACCGGCTGCCGCATCCAAATCGCGATTGAGCCCGAACCCGGCTGCGCGTGGCAACTCTTTGACCCGGCGGTCGAAGCCGCCGGCCCGGAAATTGTCTGGTGCGTGGACACCTGCCACTTCGCCGTGGACTTCAAGCCGCTGCCGCTTCGGAACTGGCGACGAATCGGGCGCGTACAACTCTCAGCGGCCCTCGAATGCCAAAACACCCCCGCCGCGCGAGCCGCGCTCGAACCCTTCGCCGAAGAGCGCTACCTGCACCAAACCCGCGCCGCCCTCGACGGCGAAGTCATCGGCGCTTGGCCGGATTTGGCCCCCGCGCTGGCAGCCCTGCCCCAACTGCCGCCGGAAGCCATCGTGCGCATCCATTACCACATGCCGTTGACCTGGCCCGGCGCGGGTCCCCTGCGCTCCACCCGCGACAACCTGACCCCCGCCCTCTTCCGCCGCGCCGCTCAAACCTTTTGCGAAGTGGAAACCTATACCCACCGGATTCTGCCCCCCTCCTTGCGCTCCGCAACGCTCGCGGAAACCATCGCCCGCGAACTACAGTGGGCCACCCAACGCTATCGCTCAGCCTCTTCGAAACGAAAAACCGTTTCGCCGGGCTTGGCGTAACCCAAATCTTCCCGCGCGATTTTTTCAATAAAGCGCGGGTCCTCCTGCAGCTTTTCCTGCTTCCATTTCAGCAGGCGCAACTGCTCCGCCTCTTTTTGAATATCCAGCCGAAGCGCCGCCTCGCGCGCGCGCAATTCCCGCTGCAATTCAATTTTCGGCAGGAAAAAGCGATAGCCAATCGCAACGGCCAAAAGGATGCCGATGATGAACAAGATGCGCTCAATGAACTTCAATACATTCACGCGCCAATCCTAAACATTCCTGCAGAAAACACAACGCCAGAACACCGCGCCCGGCGCGCGCCCGCCGCGCGCCCGCCGCACGCCCGTGCCAAGCTTGTATTCCCCTTGGAAATGCCGTAGCTTTTATTTGTATGGCAAAGGTTCCCCAGGAATTTGATTTTTGGTACGCGGTCAACAACACGGAAGTGCTGCTTGCGCCGCGCAACCGCTTGGAGACGTTTGGTGCCACCCTCATCAATTATCGGCTCGTCACCGAACTGATGGATGTCGTCGGCCAGGTGCGCGTGCGCGAAGGACGCATTCAAGCCTTCCGCCCCGAAATCCTGACACCCCAAAGCCTGACGGAATCGCCCCTGGGCGAAGGCTTTCACAGCGGCCAGGCGGAAGACTTCGTCCGCTGGCTCCGGCAGCATGAAGCCGAAATCATTCTGCTCAAATATGGATTCAAAATCCGGCAGGAAACGCTGACTGAATCCATCATTCATGATTCCATTGAAAATGTTGTGGATAGAGTCAAAACGGATTTGGAAGCCAAAAACGACCCGCTATCCGCCCTGGTCGTCGGCGTGGACGAACCGTGGGAAGTCTGCCTGCTGAAACTCCTGTTTGAAGTCGTCAAGCACTCCGCCCCTCGCAACGCGCGCGATTTGCGCGCCGACCCGGATGGCACGCACCACGAAATTGAACGCGCGTTTCGCGCCGCCGCGCGCAACCGCTCCAAACTCGCGCCTTTGGCCGAACTCCTCACCCGCACGGACAAGTTCAAGGAATACGAAGACCGTTTCTTCGCGCTGGTGCGCTCGCACAGCTCTTGAGTCGCCGGACGCCCCCCCTCAGCGGGCCGCAATCCAGGGAATCGCCACAAACGTGCCGATGCTGCTGCCGATATTGGTCAGCACAACCACAAGTAAAATACGAATCACCGGATTGCGCCAAAACCCGCGAAAGGTCTCCAGCGCGGAAGGCAGCGACTCAAAATCAGCCACGGCGGGCGGCCGCAGCCAGGCCTCCACCAGACCGGACACCCAGCCCGCCGCAATCGTCGGATTCAGGCTGGTGATGGGCGCGGCCACAAACGCCGCAACGATGGAAAGCGGATGCGCCCACGCCGCCAGCGCGCCAAGCGCCGCCAGCACACCATTGACCAGCACCCAAATCAAAATGGAATCAATGCCGCGCTCCGCCCCCCCCTGCACAAAGCCCCAGGCAATCAAAGCAACCACGGCGGCCGGTATCAGCCACGGCCATATTTTCGACCACCGCGACGGCGGCGGCAAGGTGTCCAATTCGGCGATGGATTGCTCCTGCTGAATGGCCTCCACCATCCCCGGAACGTGCCCCGCCCCCACCACGGCGACAATTTTTTCGCCGGGAGCATCCCGCAACTTTTGCGCCAGATAGACATCGCGCTCGTCAATCAAACGGTGCTTGATGGCGGGAAACGCCCGCCCCATTTCGCCCATGAGAGCTTCAAGCTGATCCTGTTTTTTCAGAGCTTCAATGTCGTCGTCTTGAAGCTCATCGGACGCAAAAACGGATTCCAGCAGCACATAAAAAAGTTTCATGCGCTGCCAGAAGCCCAAATAGCGCCAGACACGCTTGAGGGTAATATCAATGCGCCGGTCAATTAGCGCAAGATGCGCGCCGGTTTCCTCGGCGCACGCCGCGCCCGCCAGCATTTCCGCGCCGGGCTCCACTTCGAGCTGCTTGCCCAGACGCCGATAAAACGACTGAATCACCAGTTGCGCCAACAGGAAAGTCGCCTTCTTCTGGCGAATAACCTGAAACAGATTCGTGTGCTGCCAGGCGGATTTTTTGACCAGCCCCTGATAGCGAGGCTCGCACAGCTCAATGGCGATGGTATCGGGCTGAATCGCCGCCACCGTCGCGCGAACATCCGCCACACTTTGCGCGGAAACGTGCGCGGTGCCGACAATATAAATGGATTTGCCCTCCAACATCACGGGGGTGACGCTGGAGGGCAAGGCAGGAACCGTTGCCTGCATGGGCAGCCTTACGGAGTGCCCTTCTTGATGTAGATGTCCGTGCGGCGGTTCTTCTGCATGTTCTCTTCGGTGTCATTCGGCGCAACGGGACGGTCAAAGCCGTAACCCACCGCCGTGACGTTGGCCGCGGAAATGCCGCTGTGCTTCACCAGGTAATCCTTGACGGCATTGGCGCGCCGCTCGCTCAACCGCTGGTTGTATTCGCGGGTGGACTTCGCGCGCTTGTCCGCATGGCCTTCCACGCGCACGGTGGCGTCGGGGTCGCGCTGCAAAACTTTCACCACCGGCTCAAGGTCGGTGTAATACTGCGGGCGAATGAACGACTTGTCATAATCGAACTCAATCAGCAGCGTGAACTTCTGCATGTCGTCGGCCGGATCCAGCGGATTGGTGTCGTCCTCAATCACTTCATGGCCGTCGCTGACGCCGCCGCCATCCGTGTCCGGATTCAGCGGATCGGTCTTGTACGTGAGGACTTCCGCCCCGTCCGTCAGCCCGTCAAAATCGCTGTCCGGATTCAGCGGGTCGGTCTTGTACTTGAAGACTTCATCGCCATCGGTGAGGCCGTCGCCATCCGTGTCCGGATTGTAGGGGTCCGTGCCCAGCGCGACTTCATCCTTGTCAAAAAGACCATCCCCGTCGCTGTCAATATCGCCGGGGCCGGCGCTCACCAAAAACTCAGGAGCCACATATTTTTCCGCGCCGAAACGATAGCTCACGCCCAACTGAATCAACGCCGGCGTTTCGCTGTTTTTGCCCTGCACGTTCATGACGGCATCCGCGCGCAGCGCCCACGAATCGTTGAAGTGATAGAACATGCCCAGGCCAACCGCGCCGCCCAGTTGCGTTTTGCCGTTTTTCATGTCATCCCCAAAAAACGTCACTGCCGGCCCCACGCGCAGGAACGGATCGAAACGGCGGTTATTGGCATCCGGCCGCAAGTGCAAAAGCACATCCACACCCAGCCGCAAAGCGCTGGTGCTGTCATCCAACGGCGTCACATCGGGATTGAGTTTGTCCGCGTCGCGCTCGGACAGCGAAGGCATATAGTCAATTCCGCCCTCAATATCCCACCAAGCGTTCAGGCTGTAACCGAGTTTGCCGTGAATGCCCAAGCCCGATTCCGCTTCCCAGTCGCCTTCGGTTTGATACCAGCTCGCGCCAACGCTGCCAAACCACGGCGCACGTTGGAACAAATCGTCGCTCGCGCCAGCCGCCATCAGCGGCAGGGCCAGAACCAAACAAACCATCAACAGGCCATTCATCAATTTCATCATGTCATGTACTCCCTATTACAAGAATCCTCGAACGATAACGGGCTCCTCCCGTCGGCGCAACTCAAAAGCCACTTGCCGCCCGCTGCGCCAGGTGGCCATCCGTCCCTTTCTCAATACCCATAGCCCTCGTAATAATAGTCTTCCGTGGGCGCATACTCCTCAATTTCATACCCCTCGTCATCCACCGGCGGCAGAAAGCCCTCCGCCACCAGCTCGGCATCCTGCTCCGGCGTCAACTGCACCGGCAACGGGGGCATCCCCTTGCGAATCGCATCCATTTGAGTCCGCTGGAGGTGTCTTTCAAGCTCTTCTCCGGTGTAAATCGGCTTCGGCACCTCCAGCGGCTTGCTGCGCTCAATCTGGCGCAGACGGCGGCGTTCCGCATACGACAGACGGCGTTCCTCCGCCTGCTTGAGTCGTTGCTCGCGCTCCGCCGACGAAAGCACATTTTCCGTGGTGGCTCCGCTCATGTTCAGCACCACCACCTGGCCATCCTTTTGCAACGTCGCCTCTTCGCGCTCATAGTCGGCGTCCAGCAATTCAATGCCATCGGCATTCTTTTCCCCAATCATCAGCGTGAAATAGCTGTTGTCCTTTTTATCCACAATCGCGGCGCGCAAATTGCCATCGTCCATTTCAAACAGGCCGGAAAGAAGCATTTGCGCGGCAAAGGACTCGCTGACGCGAATCACCTTCTCCGGCATCTGCGAGCGATCCGGCGGCGCGCCAAACGGCTTGCGGTCCAAAATAACCTGATAATCCGCAAACGGGCGCGCAGCCGAAGCAACGCTCACGCCAAGCGCCAGCGAAAATATCCAAATACGCACAAGCCATTTCATGCAGACGACCTTATCCACTTTTTGCGCTCTCCGCAACCGCTGTTTCTAAAGCCCTGCGCGGCGAATTCGCGGCCAGATTCAAAGCCAGCGCCTCCTGGAAAAGCGCCAGCATCTTGCCCGGAATCATAATCACATGGTTCCCCAGCGGCGCGCGCAACAGCTCCGCAATCGCGGCGGGTGCCACCTGAATACGCGCCTGCGTCCGGCAAAGGCCGTCAGCGTGCTGATTGCCCAGCCATTCGCCCTCCGCGCCCCATCCCAGCTCCAGTTGCGCCCCGCCCAGCCGCAAAATCGTCACCGGCCCCGAAGAAAACGTGCCATCCAGCCCAACGCCCAACCCCGACTCGAAATGAGTCATCAATCGCAAATCCTTCACCCGGCACAGCGGCACGGTGCAATGTGCCAAACACATTTCGCCGGTGCTGGCGTCCATATCCGCAACGTTGGCCATCCAGCCCGCTTCTCCCGACAAATGCCACAGCCAGCGCAACAGCACAACGGACGGAATATCGCCCTCGCAGCCCGCCGTAATCCCTTCCGCCGCCAGCCGCGCCAAAGCCAGACACCCCGTGGTGGCATCCTGCGTCACCAGGTCAAAACAGCGCAACGTCAGCGCCGTCAGCCGATGCTCCTCCACCAGCGCGCGCAAACCGCGATACACCCCCACGGCGCGGGCAAACGCTTCCCGGCTCACGCCTTCCTGAACCGTGCTGCTCTCCCAAATGTCATACTCCGGGCCATCCGGCGGTTGCGGGTCGCGCGCAATGCGCGCGCGCAACTCATCCAGCGTAATCTGCACAACCCGCATCCCAAAGCGATTCCCCACAATTTCCGAACGATGCGAGCTGGCCACCAGCCAATCGGAGCTGGGGCCGATAACCCCCAAACGGTCGCCCGCCAGCTTCTGATTCGCGGCAAGACACCGCGCCGTTTGCCCGATGGCCCTCAACGTGCCGCCATCCTCCGCGCCCCTCAAAAAATAGATGCGCCCCGTCTCCCCCTCCTGCCGGACTTGAGCCAGAATTTCCATCGCCGCCGGCAAAGAATTATGCCCCGGATGCGCAATCAACAGCGCCGGCCCGCGCTGGCCCTGATGCATGCGGGAGCGGAAATGACGCATCACATCGTTTTCGACTCCGCCCGTCGCCACAAAATAGAACGGCGTCTCCGCGCGGTTGGCCGGCGTCAGCCCCCCTGCCACGCCGCCAATTCCGGCCAGCGTCCCCTCCAGCCCCCCCAACGCGGCGGACAACGCACCCGCATCATGCATGGCCGACGCCACGCGAATGTAAAGAAAACTCACGAAAATACCCTCAAAAAGTTTGCCGAATTGTAATCCGACGCCCGCCGCCAGGCAACCGCAGACTTGAACCCTCCCGCAGGTCGTGGATGAAGCCCCCCGCCTGTCCCCGCCCTCTACCCTCTTCCCTGTATGGACGTCATATCTACCGCCCACACCACCGCACCCCAGAATTGCCCACAACATCCTTGACCACAAACAGCAAAATATACACAATCCTGGCCGTATTATGCGTTGCGCATAATACTATAGTTCGGCAGTGAGAAATCAATGAACTACGTAATACTGACGCTGTTATTTTATGCCTTTCTTACCGCAGCATACTTTGGATGGGGCAAGGCATTCATCATCGCTGCAACACGAAATGAATCGCGGACGGAGAATGTCCCGCTGTCATTTCTTGTATGGACGGGTTGGGCGTTTACGCTCCTTCTCTTTCAATTCGTCCATTTCTTCCTGCCAATCAACATCTATTCAGTCGGACCAATTCTTTTCATTGGCGCTGCATTCTCACTCGCCTTTCTCCTCAGAACGCGGCCTGCCCGCTGCGGACTCTCGCTCTTCACTGGATGCCCCTCCAGATATGCTGTGACGGGAATCGTCTTTGGATTGTTGTTGGCTGCCAGCTGGCTTGCTGCACGTGCGATGCTTCCTATCGATAATTACGATTCGGGGTTGTACCACCTTAATGCGATTCGATGGACAAATGAATACCCTCTTGTCCCCGGGTTGGGCAATCTTCACGGACGATTGGCGTTCAACTCGAGCTTCTTTACCTACGTTGCAGCACTTAATCTGCACCCGCTCTTTGGCAATGGGCGGTCAGTCGCTAACAGTTTTCTCATTCTCCTTACGGTCGCGACGCTTTTGGAACTTCTGTCTCGATTTCTGAGGCGCCCAAGTCTTGTTCTTCAATCGCCACCGATACAGTGGGCGACGCCTTTATTCTGTCTTCCGTATATTGCATACTGGGCGCTGTCCTCCAATGGCGTAAGCGCTCCCTCGCCGGATCTGACGTCGAGTCTTCTACAGGTTACTATATTTGTAGTCTTTGTTCGCCTCCTCGCGAGAATTATGGAAGACAGGACTGTGCCATTCTCCGACTCTCTAATTCTGTCCCTTCTGGCCGCTACCGCTATTACAGTCAAGCTGAGCAATGTCGCATTCTGTGGAACGATAATGGTGCTTGTTATGTTTGGCATTCTGAGCACAGCCCGGAGGCCGTTGAATCATGCCGTTCGGTTTGTACTCCCTCTCGTTGTCGTATTGATGGTGTTCTGCGTGCGTGGCATTGTGCTTTCTGGTGCGCCGCTTTATCCTTCGACCATAGGGTATATCAATGCAGAGTGGTCCGTACCGCTAAAGCACGTGACAAATGAGAGGAACTGGGTCTATTCCTGGGCACGCCAGCCGAAGATTCATTGGGAGCAGGTCTTGGGCTCTTGGGCTTGGTTCGAGCCATGGTTCCAGAGTGTGGTAGGCCGCACGATAGACGTAGTGTTCCCATTGGCGGTGTTTTTGGTATGCAGCGCATTGGCTCTAGCAGTTCCTTGCCGCTTGGAAAGAAACCGTTTCTCCAGACAATGCCTGTTGAGTGGAATCATACTAACACCTATATTGGTAGCCTTGGTGTTCTGGTTCCTCACCGCTCCCGCCCCCAGATTTGCAAATGCCTCCTTTATGCTGCTGGCCGTCTCCGCCATCGTGTCGCTTCTGTCAAACATCCAACTGAATGTCAGCAGGCGTGGCATGTTTACCGTGATCTGCATCATATTCGTTGTCGCCAACTTGAACTTGCTTTATTGGGCATTTTCGCATCGCTGGACTGTTACGCATGTATCTGTTGATGGATGGCATAAGGTCAACCGCGTTCCGCTGAATGAGAAAGTGACAAGTAGTGGATTGCGTGTATACGTACCCGTTTCCGGTGACCAATGCTGGGATGCTCCTTTGCCTTGTACGCCCTATTTCCATAAGGGACTTCGTTTGAGGGATCCAGATAATGTGGCGTCCGGCTTCACCGTGCGTCCGCTTGAGAATAATGAAAAGATTGCCGAACAAGAAAGTGGACACGTATACAAGTAAGCCGCGCCGCTTCACTCAGCGATTCACTTGCGCCGGGCACTTTCGACGTTCGCCTGAAGAAACAAAAAAAATGCTGACTTCACTTTTGGGTTCCGTGATGGTATCCTCCGTTATGAAAGATGCGATATGAGCATAAAGTGGCTATATGTGACTCTCATCGTCGCGGGTACTGCTGTTGCGCAGGAGTGGGCGCCATCGGTTGATCTCGCGGCTGGCGACAACGATTTACTGTCCCTTTCCTGGGAAAGTGAAAGCAACGCACTCTATCGCATTTTCTTCAAAACTAATCTTTTACAGGAACAGGGCGCCGTCCTGAAAGATGACTATTTTGCAACGCCGCCAAGCAATGTTGTGAAAATTCATCGTGGAAGCGTGCCTTCCGCGTTTCTTTATGTGGATGTTCAGCCCGTCCTGCAAAGCGACCTTCCCTTTGAGCTTCTACATCCCGGTAGTTTTCCTGCCAGCATCGGCGAAACGAATGTTGTGTATTCTGGACAGCCTACATTTGTTGGACATTTCTGCGTCACCAATGAAGCTCAGTTTGAAAGCGTAAAAGATGAACTGGGTTTGGCAGGGCACACATTCGACTTCTCATCAGTGGTTCTGATTGGGATGATGGGCCCCGTCACTCATTCCATAACTGGGTGCTATCAAATGGATTCTGTGCGCGAGACCGCAAGCGAGGTGCTTGTTGTCTACAATTATATCTCGTATGCGCCGTTCTGCTCGCCTGCGTTTGGTAAAGCAATGCTTGTCGTCAAGACAGAACATCGAAACAAACCTGTTCGGCTGGTATTGAATAGAGTTTTCACTCCGCATCTGGAGCAAGGAAGTCGAGACATTGTCCTTTCTCTGGACCCCCAGCACCCCCCTTTCTTTATTCCATAGTGAATTGCGGAACGATATTCGATAATGACGCCATGGTGTATCCCGTATAGGCATCCTGCTTTCGCGTTTCACAATCGTTTTATGCTTTGCTTTTCTGTTCACGTGTCGCACCATCTAGCACCGTGAGAAGCCATAGCGCACAGAGCAGAATTTTGTGAACCCACCGTCAACAGTTAGCAGGTGAATTTTCACAAGTCGTTGCCGCCCCGGTAGCTCAGTAGGACAGAGCAACGGTTTCCTAAACCGTGGGTCGCGCGTTCGAATCGCGCCCGGGGTACCATATGGTGCGGGTCAGATGCCATGAGTGAGGTCCTTTTCAATCGCGCTGCAAAAAGGCCATGGGCGGCATAATCGTTCAGCCGCTGTTGGCGGGCCTCTCCACAGGCTTGTTCTGTTGCCTGACCTGCTACCCGATTTTGATGCCGCTTTTTGTGGCCGAACAGCGCACATGGCGACAAAACCTGCGCGGTTGGCTGCAATTTCTGGCCGGACGCCTGAGCGGCTACATCCTCTTGGGTGCGCTGGCGGGCCTGCTGGGTGAATATCTCGACTCCACGGTTTGGCACAAAGTGGCCAACATCGCGCTGATGCTCGTGGCGGTCGGCATGATGATTTACGCCATCGGTTTTTGGCGCCCCCGCCGCGCCTGTTGCGCACCCGGCCCTCCCCGCGCCCGTAGCATGCCGCTGGTGTTCGGTTTTTTAATCGGCCTGCGCGCATGCCCTCCCGTGATTCTTTCGCTCACCTACGTCTTCACCCTCCAAAGCATGGCCAGCGGTATCATCTATTTCCTAATCTTTTTTGCGGCCACCTGCATCTATCTGATTCCCCTTCTCTTCGCGGGATGGCTCGGGCGCATGCAGGAATTTCGCACTGCGGCCCGCTTCAGCGCGTTCTTGGTTGGCATTCTCTTCCTCATTCATGCTATTCTGCGCCTATGAAGCGTGCGCTGGCATTCTTGTTCGCAACGGCCACCGTGGGATTGGCCGCATGGATGGTTTTTCCGCGCTCCCGACCGCCGGAACCTGCGCAATCACCTGCCGCCGCGTCGTCCGCGCCCGCCGCCGCCAAGCCATCGCCCGACGCCAAGGGCCTGCACGAAGCCCGCTGGTACACGTCCCTCGCCGACGGCGAAGTCCATTGCCAGCTTTGCCCCAACTCCTGCCGCCTCTCCGACGGCCAAATCGGACGCTGCCGCGCGCGCCAGAACATCGGCGGCAAATTATATTCCCTGGTCTACGGCAAAGTGGCCGCCCTTCACGTGGACCCCATCGAAAAGAAACCCTTTTTTCACGTGCTGCCCGGCAAGCGCGCCTTTTCCATAGGCACCACCGGCTGCAACTTGCGCTGTCTGTTCTGCCAAAACTGGGAAATCTCGCAACTGCTCCCGTGGGAAACGGCCACAACGCCCCTCTCCCCGGAAGACGTGGTCGCCGCCGCCCTGCGCAGCCGCGCGGAAGCCATTGCCTTCACCTATAACGAGCCCACCATTTTTTACGAATACATGCTCGACATCGCCAAGCTGGCCAAAGCCAACGGACTGAAAACCCTCGTCATCAGTTGCGGCTTCATCGAACCGGAGCCCCTCCGCGAACTTCTCCCGCACATTGACGCCTACAAAGTGGACTTCAAAGCCTTCAGCCCCGAATTTTACACCCACATCACCAGCGGACAACGCGACCCCATTTTGCGCACCATGAAAACCATTCGCGAATCCGGCACCTGGCTGGAAATTGTGAATTTGCTCGTCACCGACCAAAACGACGGCGAAGAAGAAGTCCGCAATCTCGCCCGATGGGTCAAAGAAAACCTGGGCGATGACGTCCCCCTGCACTTCACGCGCTTTCACCCCATGCACAAACTATCCAATCTGCCCGCCACCCCCATCGAACGCGTCATCCGCGCCCGGCAAATCGCCATCGAAGAAGGCCTGAAATACGTCTATACCGGCAACATCCCCGCCTCCCCCGGCGACACCACCTATTCCCCAAAAACCGGACAACCCGTCATCGAGCGGCGCGGCTATTTCGTCATGCGCAACACACTCGTCAACGGCATCGCCCCCGACGGCGAACCCATCCCCGGCATCTGGGAATAAACCCCGCCTCAACCGGAGCAAAGACGCCCCTGCACGGACTCCAACTCGCGCTCCGCGTCGCCCAGCAGCTCTTCAAAAATTTCCTTCATCGGCTGAACCTTGTCCACCAGGCCGACGCTTTGCCCCGCCATGCACGAGCCATGGTCAACATCGCCCTCCACGGCCGCCCGCCGCAGCCCGCCCATCCAGAAACCCTCCACCTTGTACTGCGCATCTATCCGGCTGATTTCCCCCGCGTTCATTTTCTGAATCAGCTCCAACTGCAGGCGGCCGAATTCCTCCGTGGACTTATTCTTCAACGCGCGCACCGCCACAATCGGCAGACGCTTGTCATATTCCGGCGTGCTCATCGCCTCCCGCGCCCGCGCCCGCACAAAACGCTCCTTCAGCTTCGGATGCGCGTTGCATTCGGCGCTCATCACAAAGCGCGTCCCCATCTGCACACCCGCTGCCCCCATCAGAATCATATGGGCAATCATCCGCCCCGTCGCAATCCCGCCGCCCACAAAAACCGGCACATTCGGTTTTTTGAACAACACCTGCTGCAGCAAAATCATCGTGGAAACATGCCCGATGTGCCCCCCCGCCTCGCTCCCCTCCAAAATCAACCCATCCACCCCAAACCGCACCATCTGATCCGCAATGGAATCCGTCGAAGCGAACGACAAAACCTTCTTGCCCGCCGCCTTCATCTCCACCACATCATTCCGTTTCGGGAAGTTGCCCGCAAAAATCACAATCGGCACATCCGAAGCCAGCACCGCCTCCTTATGCGCTGGAAAGTTAGGCGCAATCGTCACCAGATTCACCGCAAAAGGCGTCTTCACCGCAGCCGAACACTTGGCGATTTCCTCGGCCAGTACATCCCCCGGCATATTCCCCGCCGCCAGGCTGGCGAACCCGCCCTGATCGTTCACCGCCTTCACCAACGTCGTATCGCTAATCCACGTCATCGCGCCACACATAATCGGATAACGCACCCCCAAAAAGTCGCGCCCCTCCTGCCAGATACTGTCTAACAAAGTGGTCTTCATCTCATAACCTCCAATTGAACCCTCAAATCTTATCCCACCCCCACACCCCCCACGCAAGGTTTTTCGTTTTCAGGTTGCAGGGTGCTGCAGGGTTCAGGGTTCGGGGTTCAGGAAAAACCATCGCCCACGCTTGCGGTCCGTGCCTGTCCGTGTCCGTCCGTGTTTGTCCGTGTCCGTCCGTGTGGCTGTTCCGGCTGTTCGACTCCCCCGGTTGCTCGGCTGTTTCCCTGACTCTGAACTCTGCTCTCTCCAAACGGCTGTTCCGTTTCCCTCCGAACCAATGCGCCCAGCGGGCGCATCTACA
>DBPO01000072.1 GCA_002304915.1 Verrucomicrobia bacterium UBA1418 | reverse complement strand
GCGGGGGAGCACGTCGCGGCGGCGGCATCTCTGGCCGTTTGCGGCGAGTCCGCAGGCGGCGGCTGAGGAATTTGAGCACGACTGGACGGAGGCGGAATGGGGCTGGCGGGCGGCCACGCGCGGCTATGCGCCGCATATTGCCCGTTCGGATGCCGCGGATTGTCTGCACGCGCAGGTTGGCTGGCTGCTGGGGGTGTCGCAGTTGGACGAGGCGAGCGCGGGGGCGCGGATGGATACGGCTTGGCTCCGGGTGGCGGCTCTGCTGCGGGCGGGGCAGGCGGCGGTGGCGCGCGAGTGGATTGAACGGGCGGCGGCGGGGGTGACGACCAACGGCTGGGTGCCGGCCATCATCGCGCCGGAGGGGCAGGGGATTTCGTCCGTTGGGCAGGAGGGGCGTCACGATTCGCAGGGGCAATTCGTCTTTATGGTGATGGAGTATTATCGCTACACCAAGGATCTGGCGTTTCTTCGCGACAACTATCCGGCGATTCGTTCCGCGTTGGAGTATTTGCGCCGTTTGCGGCGCGGGCTGGAGCCGGAGGAGGCGCGCCTTCCGGGGGATCAGCGGGATTTGGTGGAAGGGCTGCTGCCGTTGTCGGGCGCGCGCCCGGGTTTTCCGCAGCCGTTGCATCTTTATGCGGATAATTTTTGGGCGCTTCTGGCGTGGAAAGAGGGGCGGGCGGCGGCGGCGGCGCTTGGATGGGTGGACGATGTGCGCTGGGCGGATCATGATTATCAAAAGCTGCGCGCGGCTCTCCAGCGTTCGATTCGGGCGCGTCTGGAGCGTCACGATGGCGAGTGGCTGCCCGCCGCGGTCGAAGAGGACATTTTTGATGTGCAAACTGTTGCGCTTCTTCTGTGGCCTTGCGATGAGTCCGGCCTGCTGGAGCCTCATGAAATCCAGAGCAGTTTGGACTGGTTTTACGCGGATTTTTTGAGGCGCGACGGGGCTAATGGGTCGGCGCGTTCGTTCACCGATGAGGGGTTGCTGCTGGGGGCCTTGGCGGGCATGGGGCGCGGCGATTACGCCCGCGAGGTGCTGTATGCCCTGCTGGGGAATCGCTATCCGTCCGGCTGGCACGTCTGGGCGGATGCGGCCACGCGTGACAGGCGACAGCCGAGGCAACTGCGGGGCATGCCGGATATTCGCGCGGCGGCCGGTTATGTCATTGGCGTGCGCGGGCTTGCCGCTCGCGAAACGGGCGGGCGGCTGGATTTGTTTTCCGGCGCGCCGGCTGAATGGTTGCAACATGGGCGCGGGTTTAAAGTGTTCGGCATGCCGACCGCGTTCGGGCCGCTGGATTTGAGCGGCTTTTGGAAGGGCAATTGCTTGAGCGTGGACATTGGCGGCGGCGCGCGCCCGCCGGAGGGCTATCGCCTGTGGTGGCCGCGACAAATCAAGCCGGAGCGCGTGCTGGCCAACGGGCAGCATCTCAAGGAATTTGATGCGGTCGGCGCGACGTTGCCGCATGATTTTCAGGGCCAGGTGGAGGCGTTTTTCCCCTTCAAGGCTCCCTGGCCGCGCGAGCCCTGACGGGCGGGAAGCGGCGGGCTATTGTGTTTCGCGTTTTTCGTTCGTATCATGACCGGCCATGAGGCGTTGGTTTGTCATATTCGTGCTGGGACTGGCCGGGGCGTGCGCGGCCCGCGCCCAAACGGAGGGTATTTTTGCCGATTTTGTCACTTCGCGCGGCGAGTTTACGGTTTGGCTTGACCATGAGCGCGCGCCGCGGCCGGTGGCGAGTTTTGTGGGTTTGGCCACGGGTGAAACGGGGTGGGTGGACGAGCGCACCAATGTGTGGCGGCGGCCTTTTTACGATGGGTCCATTGTTCATCGGATTGTCAAATCCGGCAACGCTCCCGCTATTGCCATTCAGGGCGGGGGCTATATGTGGACTTCGGTTGACACGAATACGGGTGTTGTCAGCACGAATTTTAGCGGCCCGGGCTATACCATGCTTGATACGGTCACCAATGGCTTGTTGCACTCCAATGGGGTGATTTCCATGGCTAATTCCGGGCCGAACACGGATGGCTCGCAATTTTTCATCACCCTGACAAACGTCCCCTTTTATGACGGGCGTTATTCTGTTTTCGGGCATGTGGTCAGCGGCATGGAGGTGGTGCGGGATATTGCCGCCGCGGAGTTGGCGGAGGGGGGTGAGCGCCCGTTGCAGGACATCGTTGTGAGCAACGTGAGCGTGCGGCGGGTTGGGGAGGCGGCGGAGGCGTTTGACATTACGGCTCAGGGGGTGCCTTCGCCGGAATCCGCGCCGGTAGGGTTGAGTTGGGGGGAGTCGGGCGATGTTGCGCATGCTGTGTTTGCCGTGGAAGTGACCAGCCACTCCAAGCCGCTCCTCTTCAGTGACGCGCTTGACGTGGCGGCGTTCACGAATTGGGATCATCAGGTCATGTTTTCTGGATTGGATTTCCATACGGGCGCGACGGTGGTGCTGACGGATTCATGGGAGGTGGCCGATCTGGGCCGGCGTCATTTTTTCCATGCTTCGCGCATTTTGTATCCCATACCGATTACCGCGCCACGTTCCAACCGTGGCCGGACGTTCACGTTTTGGTGGAACGAATTGGACTTGGTTTATTCGGCTACTTTTCATTCCAATTTGCTCCAGCAAGGAACGGGCTGGGTCCAACTGGGAACCAATGAGCCGGTGGCGCGGACCATTTTTGGGGGCGATACGTGGTCCCGCGACGCCTATATGGCGCAGCTTTCTTTCATGGACGATTTTGGGAGAGAGTATCGCTATAAGCTTGGGTTTCATCCGGGGCAGGTTAGCAATCGCTTCACGGGGACATTTCATGACATGACCAATCCGGCTCAGCGTTATGGCATCTCCGGCACATTTACTTGGGAGTAGGGAGGACCGGATTGGCCGGATTGACCGGATTGGCCGGGTTGACCGGATTGAGGTGGTTGACGTGGTTGAGCGGGTTGGGGGGGGGCGTGCGATTTTTTTGGGTAAAGCGTTTTGGGCTTGCCGGGGGAGGGCAGTTGTCTTACGTTATACGAATTGACTGTTAATGGGCCTCTGGCTTGTCATCAAGGTAAGGAGCGAAACATGAAGAAGATATTGGGTGGATGCTTGGTTGGGATGTTGGTGTTGGCCAGCGCGGCGGTGGGGCAAACGCGTGACGTCGCCTTCTCGGTGGATATGGGGATGAAGATTAATGACGGCACCTTCGATCCTTTGACTCAGGATGTGGAAGTTCGCGGCGATTTTAACAACTGGGGTAATCCCAAAGGAACCAACCTGAACCGCGTGGGCACAACGAGCATTTATTCCGCCGTGGTTCCGGTGGCGGGGGCGGAGGGAGCGGCGGTGGCATACAAGTTTTTCTATTACGACGGGACCGATGTTTGGGAGAACATGGCTGATGACCGCACGTTCAACCTCGGGCCTGCGGGTACGCCGCAAGAACTGGATGTGGTGTATTTTAACAATCAGGGGCCGGAAGTTACTGCGAATGTGAAGTTCTCGGTGAATATGGCCGTTCAGATTGAACTGGGCAACTTTAACCAAAGCACCGGCGTGGTGCAGATTCGCGGGCCGTTCAACGGCTGGGGCGGAACCGCGCTAACCCGCGAAGGTGAAACAACCATTTATTCGGGCACGGTGTCGGTTACCGCAAATGAAGGCGCGGAGGTGCCGCATAAGTTCTATATCGCCGGTTTTGCCAATCCGGATGACGGTTATGAAAATGCTATTGGCGACCGCACGTTTGTGATGGCCGCGACGCCGCAGGTGTTGGACGTGGTGTATTTCAACGATGAGAATCCCCCCTCGGGGTTGCAGCTTGCCGGCACGTGGAATCCCGCGACGACGGGTGACTATGAGTTCACGGTGAGGCGCACCGATCCGGGCATTGGCGATGTGATTCAGTTGAGCGTGGACAATGCGCTGGCGGCTTCGGTCCCGGCCAGCGTCACGTTTGGCGCAGGTTTGAATGATGCGACTTTCAACGTAACGATTTTGTCCCTGACGGATGGGGATGTTACGGTGACGGCGGATGATGCTGTCAGCGGGGACAGCGCGGAGTACACGATTCGCATGCCCGGCCTGCTGTTGGACGGTGCTGCGCAGGTGTATGCGGCGGGGCCGGTTACCTATACCTTGACCCGCTTCAACAACATTGGCGCGACGGTTAATTTGCAGAGCACCAATCCGGCGGTGATGACGGTTCCGGCGACGGCTTCGTTTGCCGGCGAAGATCAGGACACCACGTTTACGGCAACGGCTGTGGCCGAAGGGCAGACGACTATCGTCGCTACGGATCCTGTGAGCGGCGTTCGCGCGGAATACAACGTGACCTTCGCGGCTGCGTCGCTGGAACTGGCCGGCCCCGTGTCGGTGTGGACCGGCACGACCCCCACCTATACCTTGACTCGCCGCGGGCCGATTGGCGACACGGTCAACTTGACGAGTTCGAGTGAAGCGGTGATGACGGTGCCGGCGACGGTGATTTTCCCGGATGCGGCGGACACGGTGACGTTCCAGGCCAATGCGTTGACCGCTGGCGAGACGGTTTTGAATGCCGGCAACGACGATGCGGTTGCCGGGCCGTTGAACGTGACGGTGACGGAGCGGCCGGATTATGTGGCCTATGATGATGCGTCGCTTTACGCGGGCGGGGAATGGAACGCGGCGCCGGCGCATGAGAGCGGTTTTTCGGATTGGACGGTCACCATGACGCCGGAAATCGAGCCTGAAGGCGTTTATCGCGGTGTGTTCATTGGCACGTCGCCGATTGCTGCGATAAATGTGGGAGGCAAGGCGTTTGGTCTTTACGCGAATTGGTCAGGCAGCGAGCCGGAACCGAAGCCGGAAGTTAAAGTGAGCCGTTCGTTCCCGGCGGCGTTGGCCGTGGGGCAGAGCTTCTCGGTGGATGTCGGGTACAACCACAGCGGCGGCTCGAAGGGGCTTAAGCTCAAGGGCGAATATGAAGGCGTGGCCTACGAGCGCTTTGAGTTGTTCAATTCCGGCAACGACACGTGGTCCTACAAGCTGGATGGCAACGATGAGACGATTACGGTGGCTTGGAGCAACTACGTTGCCGGCGGTTTCCGCGGGCAGGTGAAAGTGACTTGCACGGCGGAAAACACGTATACGTTCAGCTTGCAGCGTGATGGCGAAGCGGCGGTGGTTGTCGCGGATGTGGGGCTGCCTGGCGCGATTGACCAGGTGGAGTTCTACAACTACAACGGCGGCACTGGCGACGGAGAAAACTTCTATTTCAACCGCATGTGGATTGAGGGCGCGCCTGCTCCGGTTGGCCCGGTGATTGATGCGATTACCTTTGATGTGGCTACGGGCAACATGTCGTTTGATGTGCCGGCGGGCTATACGTTGGTCCGCGTTGAGGGTGCGGATTGCGACGTGGACGAGAATGGCGCTTTCCCGTGGCAGGTGTTGACCGAGAACGTGCATTACACCGTTGACGGTGGCAAGGTGACCTTGCCGACGGATGATGCGGCCACGCGGTTGATGATTCGCGTTCGGTTGAATGCCAATTAAATCGTCTTTCGCAGGAAAGATGCGCGGGCGCTCTTTGGGGCGCCCGTTTTTGTTGGTGGGGAGGGGGTGGGGAG
>DBPO01000107.1 GCA_002304915.1 Verrucomicrobia bacterium UBA1418 | reverse complement strand
GAGCGCAGCTACAGAACAGCCGGAGAGAGAGGGCAGGGGGAGCCGAAGGGTCGTTTAGGGCAAGGGGCGGTGGGGTGTTTTTTTGGGGTGGGATTTTTTGAGTTGAATTGGGGGTGGGGGTGTTGGTAGGTTGGTGTTGCGTTTTATTTTCAAACGATGCAAAGGAAACTGCCATGGCTGAAGAACTGCAACACTTGATTGAGCGGATTCGCAAGGAGGGGGTCGAGTCGGGAGAAAAGGCGGCGGATGCGCTGGTGGCTGAGGCCAAACAGAAGGCGGCGACGATTGTCGCTACCGCGAAGAAGGAGGCGGAGGAGGCGGTTGCCAAGGCCAAGGTGGAGGCTGAGCAATTGGTGGAGCGGGGGAAGAAGACGCTGGAACAGGCGGCGCGGGATTTGCTGATTGGCATCGGCGGCGCGGTGGGGGATGTGGTGGCGAATATCGTGAAGGATGAGACGAAGGCGGCGCTGAAGCCGGAGATTGTGGGGGAGATGCTGGTGAAGCTGGCGGATGCGTACGGCCAGAAGGATGGCGGGGATTTGGTGGCGTTGCTGGGGCCGGCGGATGCGGCGCAAGTAAAGGCGTATTTCAGCCAGAAGTATCAGGACAAGCTGCCGGGGGGCTTGCAGATTGAGAGCGACAAGGGGATTTTCAAGGGGTTCCGCGTGGGGCGCAAGGGCGGACAGGTTTTTCATGATTTCACGCAGGAGGCGATTGCGGATTCGCTGGCGACGTTCTTGCGTCCGGAGCTGGGCGAGATTGTGAAGCAGGCGGCGCGATAGGGCCGGAAGCATGGGCGGCTATAACTATCTGGTTTCGTCGCTGCCGACGCTGTCGCTGGATGCGCCGCCGCCGTTTACGCCGGAGGAGTTCCGTTTTCAGTGTCAGGGGGTTTTGAACAAGAGCGATTTGGCGGAGCTGGATTGTCTGCTGGCGGGGCGGGCGGAGGAGGGGCGCAGCGCGTTTTCGCAGGCGTGGGCGGCGGCGGATACGCAGATTCGCAATACGGCGGCGAAGACGCGGGCGGGGCGGCTGGGGATTGAGGCGAAGCCGTTTTTGCGCAGTCACCGCGGGTATGCGGTTTGGCTGGACAAGGAAGTGACGGACGCGCTGGCGAAGGCGAATCCGATGGATCGTGAAATCGGTCTGGACGGGGCGCGCTGGAAGTTTGTGGAGGATTTGGCGCAACGGGACGCGCGGGGGCTGTCGGCGGTGCTGGCGTTTGCGGTGAAGCTGATGCTGGTGGCGCGGCGGGCGGCGTTTACGGAGGAGGCGGGGGGGGCGCGTCTGGAAGAATTGGTTTCCCAACTGGAGCAGAATGCGGCGTCGAGCGGCGCGGCGAGTTTTACATAACGAAAGCGGGCGAAGATGAGCGACAACGTTGGAAAAATCGTAGGAATCAACGGCAACCTGATTACGGTGCAGTTTAGCCAGCCGGTGACGCAGAGCGAGGTGGGTTTCGCGCGTATGGGCGAAATCATGCTGAAGTCGGAAGTCATCCGGATTCGCGGCGAGAATGCGGAGTTGCAGGTGTTCGAGGACACCACGGGTCTCAAAGTGGGCGATCCGGTGGAGTTCACGGGCAATTTGCTGGCGGTGGAACTGGGGCCGGGGTTGCTGGCGCAGGTGTATGACGGGTTGCAGAATCCGCTGCCGAAGCTGGCGGAGGAGTGCGGCTTTTTCTTGCAGCGGGGCAAGTATTTGAAGGCGCTGGACCGGGCGAAGACGTGGGATTATACGCCGGTGGCGCGCAAGGGCGACGAGCTGATTGCGGGCGACACGCTGGGCACGGTGCCTGAAGGGATTTTTCAGCATCGCATCATGGTTCCATTCCGGCTGGCGGGCAAGTGGACGGTGGAGGAGGCCGTGGCGGGGGGGCAGTACAATGTGGATAAAGTGGTGGCGAAGCTGCGCAATGAGCGCGGTGACACGGTGGATGTGACGATGGTGCAGGAATGGCCCGTCAAGGTGCCGATTCAGGCTTATGCGGAGCGTCTGCGTCCGGTGGAGCCGCTGGTGACGAAGATTCGCATTGTGGATACCTTTTTCCCGGTGGCGCGCGGCGGGGTGTATTGCATTCCGGGGCCTTTCGGCGCGGGCAAGACGGTGCTGCAGCACGTGACGAGCCGGCATGCGGACGTGGATATTGTGATTGTGGCGGCGTGCGGCGAGCGCGCGGGCGAAGTGGTGGAAATTCTGCGCGAATTTCCCGAACTGATTGACCCGCGCACGGGCAAGAGCCTGATGGAGCGCACGTTAATCATTTGCAATACGTCGTCCATGCCGGTGGCGGCGCGCGAGGCGTCGGTTTATACGGCGGTGACGATTGCGGAGTATTACCGGCAAATGGGGCTGGATGTTCTGCTGCTGGCGGACTCGACCAGCCGCTGGGCGCAGGCGTTGCGCGAAATGAGCGGCCGCCTGGAGGAAATTCCCGGCGAAGAGGCGTTTCCGGCGTATTTGGAATCGGTGATTGCCGCGTTTTACGAGCGGGGCGGGGTGGTGAAGCTGAATGACGGCGAAACGGGTTCGGTCACCATCGGCGGGACGGTTTCGCCGGCGGG
>DBPO01000029.1 GCA_002304915.1 Verrucomicrobia bacterium UBA1418 | reverse complement strand
GCGACGCCGCCTTGCTCGCCGCGGTCGAAGCCCTGCGCGCCGGAAAAATTGTCGCCGTGAAAGGAATCGGCGGATTTCATTTAATGGTACCCGCGCACGACAACGCGGCGGTCCAGCGCCTGCGCCAAAGAAAAAGGCGCGAAGAAAAACCATTCGCTGTCATGTTCCCATCGCTGGATGCCATTCGCGCCGTTTGCAACGTGACCGCGGAAGAGCAAGCGTGGCTGGAATCGCCAGCGGCGCCCATTGTCTTGTTGAAGAAGCGCGCGAACGCTGAAGAACTGGCGGAAGACATCGCGCCGGGCTTGCCGTGGATGGGCGCCATGCTGCCCTACACGCCGCTGCACCATCTGCTGATGCGCGAGCTGATGTTCCCCGTGGTGGCCACCAGCGGCAATCTGACGGATGAACCTATCTGCATTGACAACCAAGAAGCGTTGGCGCGGCTGGGAACAATCGCCGATTTCTTTTTGTTGCACAACCGCCCCATCGTGCGTCCCATGGATGACTCCGTGCTGGCGCTCTGCGACGGAGAACCCATCATGATGCGGCGCGGCCGCGGGCTGGCCCCGTATTCGTTGCCCTTGCCCCAGGCCGCTGATGGCTGGGTGGCCGCCGGCGCACAAATGAAAAGCACACTGGCCGTCACGGCCGGCGGACAAGCCGTCATGAGTCCGCACATCGGCGATCTGGAGCACGAGGGCGCGGCTCGCCTGTGGGCGGATACCGTGGCCGATGTAACCGGCTTGCACGGCTTGCGCCCCACGGCCGCATGGGTGGATGCGCATCCAGAATATGCGTCCACGCGGCAAGCGCTCGCGTGGGGCGTGCCGACTCAGGCCTGGCAACACCATCACGCGCACATCGCGGCATGCATGGCGGAAAATCATTTGTCCGGCCCGGCGCTCGGCATCGCCTGGGATGGCACCGGACTCGGCACAGATGGCACCATTTGGGGCGGCGAATTTCTGGATTGCGAAGGGCGCGACTTTCGGCGCGTCGCTTGGCTGCGGCCCTTCCCGCTGGTGGGCGGCGACCAGGCCGCGCGCGAGCCGCGACGGGTGGCCTGGAGCGTGTGGCGCGCCTGCGAACTCCCCGGCTTGCCGCCGGGCTGCACGGCGCAGGAAAGCGCCGTCTTTGACGGCATGTTGCGCGCGGGAGTGAATGTGGCGCTCTCCAGTAGCGCGGGGCGCCTATTCGACGCCGTGGCATCGCTCTTGGGCGTCTGTCAAATCATGTCGCACGAGGGGCAGGCCGCCATGCGCCTGGAAGCGCTGGCCGGCGACATGCCGGCGACGCCTTACCCCTTCAAGCTGGAGGCGGGCGTCCTGGATTGGCGGCCAATCATCACCGCCATGGTGCAGGGCGCGGAAGAGCCTGCGCTGGCGGCGGCGCGCTTCCATGAAACGCTCGTGGCGATGATGGTAGCCGTTGCGAAAAACGTGGGGCGGGCGGATGTCTGCTTGTCGGGCGGATGTTTTCAAAACCGCCGCCTATTGGCCGGGGCATGCCGCCAATTGCGGGCGGCTGGCTTTCGCGTCTGGCGGCATCGGGAAATCCCGCCGAATGATGCCGGCATTTGCCTCGGACAAGCGGCGCTGGCCGCCGGATAGCGGGCGGATAGCGGACGCTTCAGATTCAGCCTTGCATTTTCGCCGACAAACCAAGTATAAACACTGCTCATTCCGTCTGGCGCTTCTGCCCCGACCCCGCAAGGGTAAAACGATTGACACAAGAGCGTGCCCCACGGAACAACAACCAACCCGCCGGTTCAGTCCGGCATGAGGAAAGAAGGACATGAAAGCTGCAATTACATCTGTACGGGCCATGGAAATTTTGGACTCGCGCGGCAACCCCACGCTGCGCGCGTTTGTCACGCTGAACAACGGCATTACGGCCTCCGCCTCGGTGCCCTCCGGCGCTTCCACCGGCGAACACGAAGCCGTGGAATTGCGCGATGGCGACAAGAAGCGCTATCTCGGCAAAGGCGTGCTCAAAGCCGTCGCCAATGTCAACGACATCATCGCCCCCAAGCTGGTGGGCATGAACCCGGCGCAGCAGGTGGAAATTGACCGCCTGATGATTGCCCTCGACGCCACCCCCAACAAAGGCAAGCTCGGCGCGAATGCCATTCTGGGCGTTTCCATGGCGGTTGCCAAAGCCGCCGCCGCGACCGCCGGCCTGCCGCTCTACGCCTATCTCGGCGGCTCCGGCGCCACCACCCTGCCCGTGCCGATGATGAACATCATCAACGGCGGACAGCACGCCGACAACAGCGTGGACTTCCAGGAATTCATGGCCATGCCGGTTGGCGCCCCCAATTTCACCGAAGCCCTCCGCTACGGCGCGGAAACCTTCCACGCGCTGAAGAAAATCCTCGCCAAGAAAGGCTATGCCACCAGCGTGGGAGATGAAGGCGGCTTTGCCCCCAATCTCAAGAGCAACGACGAAGCCTGCGAAGTCATCGTCGAAGCCATCGAAGCCGCCGGCTACACCCCCGGCAAGGACATCGCGATTGCTCTGGACCCTGCCTCCAGCTCATTCTTCGCGGACGGCTCCTACGACCTCGCCAAGTCCGGCTCCGGCAAAAAGAACAGCGCCGAAATGATTGCGCTGTGGGCCGAGTGGATTGCCAAGTATCCAATCGTCTCCATCGAGGACGGTCTCGACGAAAACGACTGGGACGGCTTCAAGGTGTTGACCGCGCAGCTCGGCAGCAAGGTGCAACTGGTCGGCGACGACCTGTTCGTCACCAACACGCAGTTTGTCGCGCGCGGCATCAAGGAAAGCGCCGCCAACGCGGTGCTCATCAAGCTAAATCAGATTGGCTCGGTTTCGGAAACGCTCGAAACCATCCAGATGTGCCAGCGCGCCGGGTGGAACTATGTCATCTCCCACCGCTCCGGCGAAACGGAAGATTCCTTCATCGCCGACCTGGCCGTCGCGACGAACAGCGGACAAATCAAGACCGGCTCCGCCAGCCGCAGCGAACGCATTGCCAAATACAATCGCTTGCTCGAAATCGAAGCCGAGCTTGGCAGCGTCGCCCGCTTCGGCGGCAGCCTGAAGAAGTAAGGCTTGCGAAACAAACCCCCGGCGCGTCCCAAGCGCCGGGGTTTTTGTTTGGCGTCGTCGGGGTTTCCCCCGCCCGCCCGCTTACGCCTCCGTGCGGCCGCGAATCGCCCGCCCCAGCGTCACGGGGTCCGAATAGGCAATCGCGCTTCCCGCGGGAATGCCCAGCGCCAGCCGGCTAATCTTCACCGTCGGCGCGGCCTGCGAAATCACATGCCGCAAATAAGCCGCCGTTGCCTCGCTTTCCACATCGGCATTCAGCGCCAGCAGCACTTCCTTCGCCGCCGCCGCCCGCTCCAACAGCGCCGGCAAACGCAAATGCCCAATCCCCTCCCCGCGCATGGGCGAAATTTTGCCCATCAACGCGAAATAACGCCCCCGATATTCCCCGCTGCGCTCAATCAGCGCAATATCCGCCGGGTCTTCCACCACGCACAGCAAATCATCTTCCCGTTGCGAATCAGCGCACAACCGGCACGGATTCTCGTCCTTGGACGTCACACTGCCGCACAGCGTGCAGGCGGTCAACGTGGCGCGGACATCCTCAATGGCCGTCGCCAAATCGTGCGCCGCGCCCTTCGGGTTGCGGGCCACATACACCGCCAGACGTTCGGCGGTCCGGCGGCCAATCCCCGGCAGCTTTGCAAACGCTTCAACCAGTTGACGCAACGGCTCCATGCGAAATCAGAATCCCAAGCCCGGCGGCAGATTCATGCCCGCCGTCAATTTCTTCATTTCACGGGCGGATGTTTCCTTGGCCAAATCCTGCGCGCCGCGCACGGCGGTCAGCACCAAATCTTCCAGCATGTCCACATCGTCCGGGGTGACCGCCTGCGGCGCAATCCGGATGCCCGTTATATTGCCATCGCCCGTAATTTTGACGGTGATGACGCCGCCGCCCGCGGTGTATTCCATCTCTTGCGCCGCCAATGCCTCCTGAACCTTGCCGAGGTTCTTTTGCATATCGGCCATCTGCTTCATCATTTTCATGATATTTGCCATCACATTCTCCTATTCCCGAATATCCATGACTGTCGCGCCAAACGCTTCCATCGTTTGTAGCACAACGGGATCATTTTCCAACGCTTTCCGAAGGGACGGCGTAATAACGGCTTTGGGCCGCGCCGGCGGCTCGCCGGCAGCCGCCTCCTGCGCCGGGGCGGAATGTCCGTTTTCGAGCGCTTCATATTTAACGCCAATGGCGCGCCCCACGGCATGGCCAAGCGCCCGCACAATCGCCTGCCGCGCGCGCGCGTTGTCCACGCGCTTGATGTAGTCCGCGAATTCCGCCGGAAACCCCAGAATGGCGCGCTCACCCTCAATGCGCAACGGCACGGCTTCCTTGAAATACGGCGCAGCCAGTTGCGCGGTTTCCGTCACGGCGGCCAGCACCGCCGGCCACCGCTGTTTCAAGCGCTCAAATTCATCGGCATCCGATAGCGGCCGCGCGCGACCGCGCGGCGGCGCTTCCGAAACCTGCGCCGTGGAAGATGAAGGTTCGGCGGGNNGGGCGGCGACGGCGCGGCGTCGCCCGCCGGCAGCGCCTGAATTTGTGCGATTAATTCATCCAGGCTGACAACGGAGGCCGCACGCGTGGCCTTCAGAAGCGCCACCTCCACCACCGTGCGCCGCGACAGTGCCATCCGCGCCTGATTCGCCGCCTCCGTTAAAATATCCACGATTCGCAACAGCTTTTCGCCGTCGGCCAGCTCCGCCTGTTCCTGCAAGCCCGCCCGCTGGGCCTCCGTCAAATCCAGCGAACCCGTCAACTTCGGCGCATGACGGACAATCAGGATATTTTTGAAATGCACCAGCAACTCCAACAGCAAGCGTTGCAAGTCGCGCCCGCCCGCATCCAAATCCCCGACAATTTGCAAGGCCTCGGCGGCCTCGCCTTTCAAGATGGCCGCCGCCAACTGGGTGATGGTCGCCCACGACACCAGCCCGAACACATCCAAAACATCCGCTTCTTCAATCTTTTCTCCGCGAAAAGCAATCAACTGGTCCAGCGCGGATTCCGCGTCGCGCAAGCCGCCCTCGGCCCCCCGCGCAATCGCCAGCAGCGCCTCCGGGCTGACCTTCCATTTTTCGGCTTTGGAAATTTCCTGCAACCGCCCCACAATTTCCTTCAGGCTGATGCGCCGCAAATCGAACCGCTGGCACCGCGAAAGAATCGTCACCGGCACCTTGTGGACATCGGTGGTCGCCAGCAGAAACTTGGCGTGCGCGGGAGGCTCTTCGAGCGTCTTCAGCAGGGCGTTAAACGCGCCCGTGCTCAGCATGTGCACTTCGTCAATGATGTAAATCTTGTACGGCCCGCGCGCCGGCGCATAGCGCACGTTGTCGCGCAGCTCGCGCACGTGTTCCACCTGCGTGTTCGAGGCGGCGTCCATCTCAATGACATCCAAATCGCTGCCGCTGACAATGGCCTGGCAGGAATCGCATGTGTCACAAGGGTCCGGGTTCCCGCCGCGCTTCTGGCAATTCAGCGCCTTGGCCAGCAAGCGGGCCATCGTGGTCTTGCCGGTGCCGCGCGGCCCCACAAACAGATACGCATGCGCCACCCGATTGGTTTGAATGGCGCGCCGGAGCGTTTGCACCACATGCTCCTGCCCCACCACCTGTTCAAATTGCTGGGGTCGCCATTTCCGTGCCAAAACTTCGTAGGACATTCAACTTCTCCAAATTTTCCACCGGACTCCACCCGAGCCGGCCGTCGCGAGCCAGGACACCCACGGCGCCCGGATGAACGGCCATACCGCTGCTGCCTTCCGGCCCTGACGGGGTTTTGGCGGCATCCGTCGCATGGGACCCAACCCGCGACAACCGGCCCGGATGGCATCCGGCGCCAAGCGCCGAACAACCACCTTCAGCGCACCTTATTCACCCTATCGCCTCCCCTCGCACAACGCAATTCATTTCCGCCCCCGGCTCCCCGGCCGACGTCTTCAGCGGCGCTGAATCCACTCCAAATCTCGATATTTTCCGGCCAAACGTCGGGCGGATTCCAGAATCGCCGACGCAAAGGATTGCGCCTGAAAGCGAAGGGGCCACTTCTGCGCCAGACCGCCGGCGATGGCGCCCGCCATTTCCGGGTTGCCGCGCGCGCTGGGGAGCTGCAAGGAACCCTGATACAAAATGGTATCGCCCAAGCGACGAATCGCGCCGCCCAGAATCTTTCCCGTCGGCCCCATGATGTCCTGCGCGACCGGCTCCGCAAAACACTGCATGGCGACGCCCTGCGCGTTGCTCGGAGCGGCGCGCCCGCCCCGCTCGCACAGCCAGGCCTCCAGCCGGAGTTTATCCCGCAACCCCGTCAGAATGGCCGCATGCAAGCGGCTGTAAAGCGGCGCGGGCCGCCACGGGCCGGGCAAAGGAAACACGCACGAGAATGTCAAGTCATCCACATGCGGCACCACGCCGCCGCCGGTCAAGCGACGCGTGACCCGCTGCCCCGCTCCGTCCGGAAGAGTCTCCGCCACTTCGCGAAACCGCTGGGCGTAGCCAAACGTCGCGCCGATGCCTTGCCATTTGTAAAAGCGCAAACAAAAATCCGGCGGTTGCGATTGCGCCAGCGCTTCATCCAGCGCCATCTGCCCGAACACGTCGAGCGGCCCGGAATCCATCAACCGTCCATCCATGTGCCGCGGCGTTGCGCTTAGAATTTCGCGGCGGCCGCCCGAGCCTGCTCAATCGCGGCGGCGGTGCTGGCGGCGGCTTTTTCGGGGCCAAGGCCCTGCCCGCCGGCGTGGCAGATGGTCATATCCGTGATGCCCATGAACCGGAACTGGGTTTCAAGCATGGGGTGCAGAGTGTTATAGCTTGCGGCGCTTCCCTCGTACATCGAGCCGCTGGCGCTGCAAATGACAACTTTCTTCTCCGGCGCCAAACCCACGGGCCCTTCGGCCGTGTACTTGAACGTCTTGCCGGCCGCCATGACCGTATCCATGAATGCCTTCAATTTCGGCGGCGCGTTGAAGTTCCACATGGGCGTGGCAATCACAACCACGTCCGCCGCCAGAAACAGTTCGAGGATTTCCAATTGGCGGGCTCGACGGCGCGCGGTTTCGTCATCGGTCGGCTTGGCGCCGAAGAACACCGGCAGCAATTTATCGTCCAGCAGGGGGACTTCATCGGCATAGACGTCCAAAGTCGTAATCTTGGCATCGGGGTATTTGGCCTGCAGCGCGGACGTGAAGGCTTGCTCAACTTTTCGGCTGGCGGACTGTTCCGTCGGCTTCGGATTGGCGATGACTCGCAATATGTTCATGGGGTTCCTTTCTTCGTGGCCGGGCTATTCTACCATGGATAGTATCCGTTCGCAAAGTTCAGGGAAACTCCAGCCGTGGGCGCGGGCGGCATCGGGCAGCAAACTGATTTCCGTCAGGCCGGGGATGTTGTTGAGTTCCAGCACAAACAATTCGCCGTCGGGGCGCAGGCGAATATCCACGCGCGCCATGCCGGAGCAGCCGAGCGCGTCGAACAGTTGCAGCGCCACGGCCTGACAGCGTTCCGCGACGGCGGACGGAAGCGCGGCGGGCACGACGTGTTGCGAAACGCCGGGAGTATACTTGGCGTGATAATCAAAATTGCCGTCGGGCGCGATGATTTCAATGACGGGCAGAGCTTCGCCGCCCACCACCCCCACGGTCAATTCGCGGCCGGGGATAAATTCTTCCACGAGTGCGGTGTCGTCCAGTTCCAGCGCCCGCGCAAGCGCGGCGGGCCAGTCTGCTTCGTGGAACACGCGCGAAATGCCAACGCTGGAACCTTGGCGCACCGGCTTGACCACCACGGGCAGGGGCAGCGTGCGCGCCTCGCCGGAGCGCAAAAACTCAAAGGGCGGCGTAGGGATGCCCGCTTGCGCCATGACGGGCTTGCTTTTGGATTTATCAAACGCGCGCGCGCATGCTTCCGGACTGGAGCCGGTATGACGAATGCCCTGGGCGCGCAACATGCCCTGGATGGTGCCGTCCTCGCCGAAGCGCCCGTGCATCGCCACGAACGCAACATCAGCATCCGGCGGCAGGGTGAAGGCGGAATCCGTGCCAACGAGAACTTCCGTTACGCGATGGCCGCGCGTGCGCAGGGCGGCGGCGACGGCCGCGCCGGAGCGCAGCGAAACTTCACGCTCGGAAGATGGCCCGCCCAGCAGAACGGCGATATGTTTGAAGGTTGGGGCATTGCTCATGGGTTCATCTCCGGTTTTCCACACTGTGGAAAAGTTATAGGCCATTTTTCCACGCTATGGAAAAGTTTTTTGCGATTTTTCCACGCTATGGAAAAAGTTTTTCCACGGTGTGGAAAAATTTGGGCCGCAGCGGACGTTTGCGTCAAAAGTTTTCCATGGTGTGGAAACATTTTTTCCACACCGTGGAAAAAACGGGCCCGCCCCGTTTCCGCGACTGGCGGGCGGGGCGGGCGTTTGGGAAATCGGGGCCGCGCGGGTTATTCGCCGGCTTTGATTTCGTCCCAGATTTGGGTGTATTTGATGTTGTCTTCGCCGAGGTCTTCGATGGTTTCGAGCTTGGCGATGACCTCTTCGGGCGGGAAGAGAACCGGGTCGGCGCGCGTTTCCGGAGCGAGCAGTTCGTAGCTGGGCAGATTGGGGCACAGGAACATGATGGACTCGGTGAGGGTGGCGGCCGACTGCGGCTCCAGAATGAAGTTAATCATCTTGTGGGCAAGGTCCGGCCGCGGGGCGTCCACGGGAATGACCATGTCGTCGAAGGTGATTTGGGAGCCTTCGCGGGGAACGGCGATTCCGATGTCGTCGTTTTCTTCGCGCACGAGGATGAGGTCGCCGTTATAGCCGTGGGTGAGCTGGAATTCGCCGGAAGCAAGCCCGTTTTTGTATTGCTCGTTGTCGAACTTGGCGATGTTTTTCTTCCAGCGCAGGACGACGTCGCGGGCCTGGGCCAGCTCTTCGTCGTTGACGGTGTTGAGGCTGTAGCCGAGGAACTTGAGGGCGACGCCGATGGTTTCGCGGTAGTCGTTGAGCAGGGTCATGCGGCCCTTGAACTCGGTGCGGTCAAACATGGCCCAGGTGGGTTCGAAGTCCGGCACTTTGCTGCGGAGATAGCCGAGGCAGGTGATGGAGACGGTGTAGGGCACGCTGTAGGACATGGTGGGGTCGGAAGCGAGGGGCATGTAGGCCGGATCAATGTTGGCCAGATTGGGAATCTGGGCGTGATCCAGTTGCTGCAACATTCCCTGCGAGTGCATGATTTTGACCATGTAGGTGCTGGGGAAGAGCAGGTCGTAGCCCGTGGCGCCGGCTTTGAGCTTGGCGTACATGGCTTCGTTGGAGTCGTAGGTGTCAATGACCACGCGGCATTGATTGTCGCGCTCGAACTGCTCGACCAGCCCGGCGTCAATGTAGTCGGACCACGTATAGATGTGCAGCACGGGCTTCTTTTCGCCGCAGCCACACAGGACAACCAGTGCGGCCAGCAGAAGGACCGCCCACAGGATGGATTTTGATTTCATGTTTTCTTCTCCTTCTTTTGCCAAATCAAGCGGTTTGGCGTCCGCGATGGGTCAGGTAATGACTAATCGTCACAGCCAAAAAGGTAACCACCAGCAGGATGGTCGAAAGGGCGTTGATGAGAGGCGGCGCACCGTACTTAATCATGCTGTAGATTTTAATGGGCAGCGTGGTCGAGCCGGGGCCGGCCACGAAAAACGAAATGACAAAGTCGTCAATTGAAAGCGTGAAGGCCAGAAGGCCGCCGGCGAGAATGCCCGGCGCCAGCATGGGCAGCAACACGCGCCAGAAGGTGGTCCACCAGCCCGCGCCGAGGTCCTGAGAGGCTTCGACGATGGTGAAGTCGAAGTCTTGCAGGCGGGCGAGCACCGTCATGGCGACGTAGGACACGCAAAAGGTGATGTGGGCAATCGTGATGGTGACCAGACCGAGCTGCACCTTGAGTTCCACAAAAAACAGCAACATGCTCAAACCCATCAGAATTTCCGGCAGCACGAGCGGAGTGTAGATGACGCTGTAATGCAGTCTTTGCAGGCGGCTGCCGGCGAAACGGTGCAGCGCGAAGGCGGCGGTGGTGCCAAGAATCATGGAGGCCAGCGTCGCAATGGTGGCGATAATCAGCGTGTTGGTCAGGGCGTTCCAGATGTCGCTTTCGCCCATGAGACGGATATACCACTTCAGCGACGTGGACTCCCACGAGCCGCCAAAACGCGACGAGTTGAAGGAGTTGGCCACCAAAATCACGATGGGAATATAGAAGAAGGCGATGACTAACCAGGTCACAACCATGGGCACGCGGCTGGGTCTCATGGCATCAGACTCCTTCCTCAATCAGCGCACGGTTGACCGCGCCCGTCCGGCGAAGCGAAATAATCACCACCATGGGAACCAGCACGGTCAGCGTCAGCAGCGCGGACAGCCCGGCGGCGTGCGGCAGATTGCGGTCCACAAACGTGCGCTGCGCAATTTTGTTGCCAATCATTTCGCTGGTCGGCCCGCCGACAATGTCGGGGATGACATAGGAGCCCAGCGACGGGATGAAGACCATCAAAAACGCCGTGAGCAATCCCACGCGAATGCCGGGCAAAAAGACCGACCGGAACGCGCGGAACGAAGTGGCGCCAAGGTCCTTCGCGGCCTCAATGAGCCGGAAATCAAATTTTTCAGACGCCGCGTAAATGGGCAGGATGGCGAAGGGCAGTTCCGTATAAACCATCACCAGCAGAACCGCGCCGGCGTTATACAGCAGAGAGGTGTCAGGCGCGCATAGCCCGATGAAAACCAGCAATTGCTTGAGCATGCCTTCCGGATGCAACAGCACTTTCCAGGCGAAAATGCGCACGAGAAAACTGGTCCAAAAAGGCAGAATCACCAGCAACAACACCAGACTGCGACGCGCCGGGCTGATCCGGGCCATGTAGTAGCCCATGGGTGTCGCCAGAAGAATGCACAGCGCGGTGGTCGCCACGCTGAGCCAGATGGTGCGCCAGATGATGGCTGGATAATTGGGGTTGCTGAGCGTGCGCAACGTGTCCAGCGTCCAGCCTTCACCGATGCCGCCAAAGGGCGTGGACGGCTTGAAGGTAATCGCGAAAACCAGCAGCGCGGGAATAATAAATAAAATCAGCAGCCAGGCAAAGGATGGCAGCGTCACCAACCACTCGAAAACACGAATGCGGTTCGCAGCCTTCATTATGCCACACCTTCCGGGGTGGGCGCGGGCCCATTCTCGTTATTCCCGACAGGCTCGCCAACTTCTTCCGGCGGCAGTTGAATGAGTTTCTCATCCTGCTCGCTGTATTTCTCCAGCATGAAGCCATCATCGGCGTGCCAACTGACCCACACGTTCTCAAACCAGCGAATCGGTTTTTCATCGAGCAGAAAACGGCTGTGCTGACGAATGACGGAAATGCGATAGTCCCCCACACGAACCCAATACTTGGTTTGGGAGCCCAGATAAATCACGTCTTCCACTTCGCCTTGCAGAGCGTTGAGGTGCGGCTCCGCCTTCGGGCGCTCGCGCGAAATCCGCATTTTTTCGGGACGGATGCTCAAATAGACGTCTTCACCCTCGCGAATTTGCTTGTCGTTGTAGCATTGCAAATCAGACAAGCCGTCAACTTTGAGACGGCTGTAATCCTTGTCCACCGCGGCGGATAGAAGGCCGCTCAACACATGACTTTTCTCCATCGGCTCGGCGACGACCCCGGAAAAGAAATTCGTGTCGCCGATGAAGGCCGCCACAAAACTGGAGCGCGGCGCTTCATAGACTTCTTCCGGCGTGCCAAGCTGCTCCACCCGCCCCGACTTCATGACCGCGATGCGATCGGAAAGGCTCATGGCCTCGCCCTGATCGTGGGTGACATACAGAAAGGTAATCCCGACCTCGTCGTGGATGAGGTCCAGTTCAATCAACATGCGTTGGCGCAACTTGAGGTCCAGCGCCGCCAGCGGCTCATCGAGCAGCAATACGCGCGGCTTGTTCACCAATGCGCGGGCAATGGCCACACGCTGTTTCTGACCGCCGGAGATTTGATCCGGCTTCTTCCACGCCTGATCCTCCATTTGAATCAGCGTGAGCATCTTGGCGACTTCCTCCTTAATCTCGCGCTTGGGCCGCTTGGCCACTTTCAGGCCGTAGGCGATGTTGTCCCAAACGGTCAAATGAGGAAACAGCGCATAACTCTGGAAAATGGTGTTGACCTTGCGCTCATATGGCGGCAAATCCGTGACGTCCTCACCACCCAAACGCACCCGCCCCGTATCCGGCTGTTCGAAACCCGCCAGGATTCGCAGCAATGTTGTTTTGCCACAACCGCTCGGCCCCAGAAGCGCAAAAAATTCGCCCTGTTTGACCGTCAGCGAAACATGGTCCACCGCTTTGATGGACCCGTAATGTTTAGAAACATTTTCGAACTCAAGAAACTCGCTCACTGGCCTGTTTGCATCCTCCACTGGCTCACCCGAAACCCAACATTCCGTTCCACCAGATTCGGGGCGCATTATGCCTCCCCCTGTCCCCATTTCAATAAAAACTTTGCCCTTCATGAAAAAAAGTTTTCGGACGCCCCGNNGAAAGGCCCCCGCCGGAATTATCCCCCGGACGGGTTGACGCCGCCCCAAAACTGTGGTACGCATTGGTCATCGTCTGAGGATTTGGGGGGTTAGCTCAGTTGGTAGAGCGCCTGAATGGCATTCAGGAGGTCGGGAGTTCGAACCTCCTACCCTCCACCAAATCCCGGACGCCCCCCACCTTTTTCTCCGTATTCCGTCTCCCCCCAGCATCAAAGGCGCTTGCATTCTGTTTGCCTCTTCTTGATTTACGCTCTATTGTGACAGTGGAGACATCGTGAGCAGTAAAAAAATACCCCATTCCAGAACCCCATCCCTTCCCCCCTTTGAAGATGTCTTGCTGGTGGCTGCGGAAGACATCCAGTTTTCCCTGGAGTCCATGGGCCCATCCCCGTGGGCCAACTTTTGGCTAAATCCTCGTCGCTTGCGTGGCAGTGACTTTCTGATGCGCTGGTCACAAGGCGCATGGAGCGAAGAACGGTTATCGCAAGCCGTCCATTCAACCGGTCAGTATTTCGCGCTCCCTTACGGTCCTAGCGGGACTGCGCCAGATAACGATGTCCGTGCTTTTGAGCTTTACTTTGAGCGGCTCGAAAAGGCCGGTCTCAGCCGGATGAAACGCCCCGATTTGCTCATTTTCCGGGCCCAAGACCGCGACGAAATTAACGAGGTGGTTGACGGGCTGCATGGAATTCCCGAATTGCCCTTCACGCCGGAAAATCATCCGAGCATGCAAATTCTTCTCTCGAAGGCCATCCTTGCCGTGGAGTGTGAAAATAGCCTCTGGCGCGCCAAACAGATGCCGGATTATCACACCCCTTTGACCCCTCAAAAGCGACTGGGAGGAAGACTGGGACTTAAAAAAACAGCCGTGCTGCCCACCATTATCATCAAAGAGGAAGATCGAAAGCCCTTAAAGTCTTGGCAACGCAAGCACAAAATCCCCATTCACATTTGGCACGCTTTTTTTGATGAGGCTTTCGGCATTGCTTTGGCGAGGGCCGAACGACTCTTCGCTCGTGGAGATATCGCGCCAACGGAACAGATATTTCAAGCCCCGGGTGGCGCGACGACTAAAAAGATCATTTATAAAATCTATTATCACCACGCCTATCCTTTGGCGCAGACAATCGCCGAGCCCGCATTAGTGGCGGACTCCATTACGGATAAAAATGGCCATATTCTCCCCTATGTCCGTTTTGAGGGTGGACAATTCCAACTCTCCCCGGAAGTGCGCGCTCTGTTGGATTCTCTCCCCTAGCCACCGATGCTTACTTGTACACCCAAGAGATTGCCCCGCTCAGGACATGCCCGCGAAGCCCTTCGCCGAAAAGGACAGTTCTGGACCCCAGATTGGGTGGCAGACTTTATGGCGGCATATGTGTTGCAGGACAAGCCGGATCGCATCCTGGACCCGGCCGTCGGAGAAGGCGCTTTTTTCCGGGCGATTCGACGCCATGCCCAACGTCACAATGTGAATCCGCTCCTATTTGGGCGAGACATTGACGCCAAAGTAATTGCCCAAGCACAAGCCACGGGCCTGAGCCCTCACGATCTGCGTCATGTCGAATTACGGGATTTTGTCCTCGATCCGCCGACCACTCTGTTCCCGGCCATTATTGCCAACCCCCCGTACATCCGCCATCATCGCCTGCCACCCTCTCAAAAACAACGATTGCGCGAATTTGTTTGCCAAAGTACCGGCTTAACCATTGATGCTCGCGCCGGCCTGCATGTTTATTTTCTGATTCGCGCCTTGCAAACTCTGGCGCCCAAAGGCCGACTGGCCTTTATTGTCTCCGCAGATATTTGTGAAGGGGTCTTTGCGCCTGCCCTGTGGCAGTGGATTTGCTCGCGCTACCGTCTGGACGCCGTCATCACCTTTGCCCCGGAAGCCGCGCCGTTCCCGGAGGTTGACACCAATGCCTTGGTCTTGCTGATCCGCAACGCCTCGCCCGCGCAAACGTTTATCTGGGCGAAGTGCAAGGAACGCAACTCATCAGGATTGGCGGCTCTGGCGACCAACCTCTCACACAAGCAATATCCGGGGCTCCAGGTGTATCAGCGTTCGCTGGAGGAAGGATTAACCACTGGCCTGTCGCGCCCCCCGTCAAACTCTATTTCTTCGCGCTACACCTTGAGTCAGTTTGCATCGGTCATGCGGGGGATCGTCACGGGAGACAATGATTTTTTCTTTATGACATCTGCCCGCGCACAAGAGCTGGGCATACCAGATGCCTTGCTCGTCACGGCGGTCGGCCGGACACGTGACATCATCGGCGATCAGTTCACTCAACAGGACTTGCTTCGTCTTGAAAATCAAAACCGGCCCACTCGATTATTAAACGTCAATGGAGTGCCATTTGACCGCCTTCCAAAGTCTGTCCAGAAATATCTTAAGAGTGGAGAACAAAAGGGATTGCCGTCCAAAACGCTCATTCGAACGCGCAACCCATGGTATCGAATGGAAACTCGTAAAATCCCGCCCATTCTGTTTGCATATCTCGGCAGAAGAAGCACGCGGTTCATCAGGAATCGGGCCGGAGCCGTTCCGCTGACTTGCCTGCTTTGTGTGTATCCCCATCAGGCATCCGCTGAATTTCTGGCAAGCCTTTGGGCCGTTGTATCGGATCCGGAAACGATCCAAAATTTAAAAAAGGTGGGCAAATCCTATGGTGGCGGAGCCATCAAGGTGGAGCCCCGCGCTCTGGAGCGATTGCCGTTGCCGGATCACCTGGTTCATTCAACTGGCTTGGCGCAGTATCTTGCCCCCCAACAAGCGGAATTTGATTTTAATCGTCACGCCCCGTGGTCTTGCGCTATTCTCCCCGGTGACGATGGATGTATCGTTCAAGGATAAACACAAGGAGCCCCTCATGAAGAAATGGTTAGCGATTTTGATGGTTAGCGTATGGATGGCATCGGCGGCGCAGGCGGGAATCGGCGCTTTTGGCTCGTGGTGGGACAGCAAGGATTACGAAGAGCTGTACGGCGG
>DBPO01000084.1 GCA_002304915.1 Verrucomicrobia bacterium UBA1418 | reverse complement strand
TGCATGAATGGCACTCCTTTCGTCAACCTATTTGTTCAGCTCTCCTGCGGGCCGGGCAAGGTTCCACAGACCCTGAAAATCCTTGTTGGCGGCATCCACAACCCGCAGGGCCGAGGTTCGGGCGTTGAATTCCTCGTTCTGAGCCATGGCGGAGGTCGTCAAGTTGGCGCTGCCAATCCAAAGCGTTTGATTGTCCACCAGCACAAGTTTTTTGTGCTGCACCTTGTATTCCTGCATATAGCGGACTTCGACCCCAAAACCAGCGAGATATTCAGCGAATTCAAGCACCAGATTCTTTAAGCGTTCGCTGGTGCCACTGCCGAACTCCAGAATCATGCGCACCTGCAAGCCGGCTTGGGCCTTTTGCTTGAGTGTTTCGAAGATGTCGGCCATGGGTGCGGCTCCCCAATTGCTCAGGTTGTAGGCCGCGATATGGATGGACTTTTCGGCGCCGCGCAATCCCGTCAATAAATCCCGCCCGAAGCTCTCGGTCGGCAATAGCATCACCTCGTCTCGTTCGCTTACGGAACGGGCAGGAATGCCATAAAAAGATCGAGCGCGGTTGGCATCGGCGAAATGAATCAGACGAACGGCTGATGGAGCTATGGCATGAAGCGTCCCATTCCGTTCCCGGAACTGCCATCCCATGCGGGTTTCCGCCAGAAACTGGCCTTCCAGTTGGGACCCATCGCGCATTTCGATGCGATCGGCTCTCGAAGATTCCGAAGCCCCGACACATCCGGCCAGCATGAATGCCCAATACCAAAGCCACATTTTTTTCATGGTTCTTCTGCCGTCCATTCCCGAATCAGTTCTTCTCGTTGGGCTTTGGGGCGTTGCTGCAGACGAAGAATGCGGGCAATTTCCGTATCCCAAGACTCCTTTGTCCGCATGTCGGCAATAACGGGACGGGACAGGATATACTCCGCCAGGCGGGGCTCCGGCTCCGGCAGGGTCAGCATCAGGCTGGCCTCTCGCACCCGTGCGCCGGACAAGCTGCCTTCCGACCAGTTATGGGATCCCAGCAAAGCCCGGTGTTGGTCCACCACGAAGAGTTTGGCATGCAAAGGGCGGGCCGGATGCGCCAAACGAACATCCACGCCTTGGGAACGCAAGCGCTCCGCTTGGTTGGAGTGCATCTCCATCAGCCGATCCACGGGTGAAGCAGGGGTGTATAGCACCAGATAGACGTATACCCCCCGGTTGACCGCCCGAACCAAGGCTTGGATAAGAGCCGTCTGATGGGGAGCATCGGATTGTGTTTCGGAAAACACGTAGACCAACCCCAAAATGCTTTGTTTGGCGGTGTCGATGGATCGGATTAAAGCCGGAAAATAGGTGTCGTCGGGGAGGTATTCCACTTGGGCATAAACGGGAAACTCAGAAACGGGTTCCACGGTCAGGCTGTCGTAGTCTGTTCGTGGCCCGGTCGGAGGCAGTGACTGAACTTGCCGGGTATCTGTTGTACGCCGGGGCGAACCGGCTGTGTCTGTTTGCACTTGCCCATCCACTGGCGTCCAAGCAACTGCATTTTGCCACACGGCATCAAAATAGGCGGCATAAAATGACGCTATTTCCGCCGAATCAAAGCAGAGTGCGTCCTCGATGTTTTGAGCGAAAGCTGCGCGGGTCCAGTTGGCGGAACCTGTCCAGACTTGGCTCCCATCCACAATCGCGGTTTTCATGTGGTATGTTTCGCGGTCGCCATCCCCAAAAAGCCGAATCTCACAGCCCGCTTGGTGCAACGTGTGCAACACCTCGGCATTGGCCGGATCGGTCATGATCCGATCGGCAAGCAAACGAACAGGAATAACTCTGGCCTTTTCCGCCAACACCCCCACGATATCAGGGTGATTGAGCAGGTACATGCCCACCGCAATGCTTTCCTGGGCCGAACGCAAATATACCAACAGCGCTTCCAACCCTTCGGGATCCGGCAAAAAGTATGCATGTACCTCTCGGCAACTACGCATCGTTCGTGCGGTTGGCGCACAAAATACATTGCGGCCGGGCCGTGTTGTCGGCGGCAAAATCAGGCGATTCCTTCCGGCGCTCCTTCCGCTGCCTGCCGACGTGGAAACGTGCAAACCTTCCAGTTCGGCGATTTGCGGCATTCCTTCCATGCGCGCCAAGTAGTGAGCAGCCAAATCCGGTGAATCCAGCACAAGCAAGTCTTCGACATTGGAGCCAAATGCCTGTGGGGTCCAATTGGCGGCGCCGGTCATGACCCACCGGGAATCCACCACCATCGTCTTCAAATGGAATCGTGCGCCGGCAGGCAAGCGAACCAGTTGAACATCCACGCCCGCCGCCGCCATCCGCTCAAAAAATGGCCGGGTTGCCGCACTAACCATCCGATTATCAAGATACAGACGAACTTGAAGTCGCCGGCGCTGGGCGGCATCACATAATGCCTGCGCAAACGAATCGTGCGAAAACACAAACATTCCCACGTCCACCCGCTGTTTGGCTTGAGCAATCAGGCGCAAGGCGATCCGTTCGCCATCGCCCCGGGGCGAAAAGGCAATCTGCACACTTTGGACAGGTATTGGTTCTGCCGCCGAAGCACTTAAAAGGCCGCAACACAACACGACGCAAAGACACAATGCAAAAAGCAACCAAACAGTTCCCTGCCTGTTCGCGGGGGTGTGATACCGTTTGCGTAATAAACCGCTGCTTTTTTGAGCAGCGTTTCTATGAATTAAACAGAGAGAGAGAGAGAGAGAGAGAGAGCAGAATCCATGCCAAAGTTGTTCAGCTTTCTCATATATTGGTTCAAAAGAACAAAAATGTCAGAAATAGTCAACAAAAAAGGGTTTTTGTTCATGCCAGTGAGTAAAACTTAGTGGTCGGGTCCCGTTAATCAGTCGCAAACGGGATATTCCCCTGCCTTCATGCGCCGACAATTGAGGCTGGCAAATCGGCGCGATTTTTGGGGGTGACGGCGAAGATGGTCGCGGCGGAAAGCTCCGGGACATGCAACCGCCATTTTCCCAGTGCGCGTTGCTGAATGACCACCCAAACGGGGTTGGCGGCGCGAAAAAGGGCCGAAACGGCGGTGATGATGGGCGCTGTTTCAAGCTCAATCAACCCGAGTTCATCCACCACGACGGGCTGGCCAGGTTCGCTTACGGTCAGATGGGTTGCGGCAAAGGGGATGAAGTCGGGCGTCAGAACATACGGCGGCATGGCATCGGGGCCGCCGCAGGGCGCGCGGCGGTGGGCCATCGGGATTCTTTCGCCACGCCAGCTTTCGGCATAGAGGGTTTGCGCGCCGCGTGGCTGGCCGTCCCAGTGGGTGAAATAGCCGGCGGGGGTCGCCCACCCCAAACGCTGCATCGCCGCGCGGAGAACGGTGCTTTTGCCGCTGCCAATCGCGCCGGTGAGAATCACTTTTTTCATGGCGCGGCGTCAGAGGCGGGCACGGACGCGCGGCTGCTGCGGCGACTGCGCAGGGCTTCCAGCACAAAGCCCAGTTCGGGCACGCGGAACAGGCGGGCCGAACCGAAATACACGCCCATGCCGAGGACAATCGCCGTCGGAACGCCGATGAGATGGGAGATTTTACGGGACAGATGAGCGCCGGTCATGAGTCCATCGGTCAGGAAATGTTCGGCGGTGAAGGCCACGACGGCCATGAGAATGGCGGCGACAAATGCGCGCGAAAAACCGCCCAAAATGCCGCGCAGACCCAATGGTCCGAGCCGCCGCCGCAGGAAATACGCAAGCATCAGGCCGTTAAACCCTTCCGCGATTACAGTGGCGAAAGCCATGCCGGCATGCCGCCAGTATTCGGGCAGGGTGAGCGCAAATGTCACGTTCAAGGAGAAATTCAAAGCCACCGAGCACAGGCCAATCTTGACGGGTGTGCGCGTGTCTTTGAGGGCGTAGAAAGCCGGCACGAAAACCTTGGCGAGACAAAACACCATCAGCCCCGGCGCGTAGAAGGTCAGCGCTCGGGCGGTCAGTTCGGTGCTCATCGGGTCGAAGGTGCCGCGCTCGAACAGCAGGCGCACAATGGGGCGGGCCAGGGCGAACAGGCCGATGGCGGCGGGCGTCATCACAAACAGCAGGGTGCGCAGGCCGTGATGAATGGCGGCGCGCATTTCATCGTATTTGCGTTGAGCGGCAAAATCGGACAGCACCGGCAACAGCACCGTGCCCAAAGAAACCGCCAGCATGCCTTGGGGCAGATAAATGAGGCGTTCCGCGTAAAAGAGCGCCGAGGGCGCCCACGTGCCGACCCACAGCGCCAGCATGCTGTTGACCATGACGTTGATTTGGTTGACGGCGAGGCCAAGGGTGGATGGCCCCATCAGCAAGAACACCTGCTTCACGCGCGGGTCGCGCCAGTCGCCATCCAGACCGGGACGCCAGCCCACGCTCCAAAGCGCGGGCGTTTGGTAGAGCAATTGCACCATGCCCGCCACAAAGACCGTCCACGCCAGCGCCTGAATCTGCATGCCAGGCCCGCCGCGCACCTGCGGGATGATGAAGGAAATGGAAAGAATCCAGGTGATATTCAGCAGGGCTGGTGTGAAGGCGGAGACCGAAAATTTGCGATAGGAATTCAGCACGGCCATCGCCAGCGCCGCCATGCAAATGAAAAACACATAGGGCAGCATGATTTGTGCCAGCGGTAGCACGGCGGCGGTTTTTTCGCCGAGTCCGGGCAACCGCCGGGCAATCCCCATGCCGACGATGCCAACGACCACCACCACCAGCAACACCGCACCCGCCAGCGTGCTGACTCGGCGCGCCAGCCGCCAGGCCGCCCCCTCGCCCTCATGGCGACGCGATTCCATGAATACCGGAATAAACGCAGATGACAGCGCCCCTTCCCCGAACAGCGCGCGGAACAAATTGGGAATGCGAAAGGCCACGACAAAAGAGGACATGGCCAGCGACGTGCCGAACAGGTTGGCGGTCAGGATGTCGCGAATCATGCCCAGAATGCGGCTCAACATCGTGAACCCGCCCACCCTCGCGGCAAATCGTATGACGTTGCGATTCTCCATCCGCCCTTATTTCCCGGCGGGTGTTTTTTCGGGCCACGGACAAAGCGCGGCGATGGGACATTGGGGGCAATCCGGCTTGCGCGCGTAGCAACAGCGCCGACCGTGGAACACCATCACATGCGACCAGGGCGCCCACTCTTTTTCGGGCACGATTTTTTGGAGCGCATATTCAATTTTGACGGCGTCGGTCATCTTGTGGACAAACCCCAGGCGGTTGGACAGCCGGATGAAGTGGGTATCCACCACCAGGCCGGGTCGGTCAAACAGCGTGCTCACCAGCAAGTTTGCCGTCTTGCGGCCAATGCCCGGCAGAGTAATCAGCACATCGAAGTCATCCGGCAGTTGCCCGCCAAATTCTTGCTCCAAGCGAGCCATCAGGGCGCGCACGTTTTTGGCCTTGTTGCGGAAGAATCCGGTGGAATGAAATTCACGCTCAAGTGTCGCCTGCGACGCCGCGGCCCAGTCGCGCGCGGTGCGATACTTCTTAAAAAGCGCGGGGGTAACCATGTTGACGCGGCGGTCCGTGCATTGCGCGGAAAGGATGGTCGCCACGGTCAATTCAATGGGCGTGCTCCAATTCAGCTCGCATTGCGCGTTGGGGTACTGCTTCTTCAGCCGGGCGAGAATTTCCTTCGCGCGCGCTTTTTGCTGGGCTTGGGTTTCCTTGGCCACGGCTATTCCTCCGCGGCATCTTGCAGAAACCGCAAGCGGCCGTTCAAGTAGGGTCCGGGGAATTGCTCCTTCAGCAATTCCAACTGGCTGCCGGAATCAAAGATGTTCAGCAACGCCTCGTAGTCGGCGCGGGCGAAATGCAGCATGGCTTCGAGCTTCTTCGTGAGGCGGTCCTGCACCACAAAGCACAACTGTTCCTCCGTCGAATCCTGTGCGTTAAAAAGAAGCCCCTTGCGCTCCGCCGGCAGTTTACTCGGATTTTGGCGGTATAAATTGTATTTCACATGCTCAATCAGGCGGGCGTCGAGCCCCTCTTCCAACACAAAAATCCGCTCAATCAGCTCGCTCCATTCCGCCACAAGGTGAATCTCCGGCGCAGGGGCATCCGACGGCAGCAGGTCACTCAATTCGGCGACGGCCTCGCGGAAGGTCGCTTCGATGTCCTCCACCGTGCGCCCGCCGGTCAACGGGTCAAGGTGAATAAAAATGCCCTGCTCCCGGTCGCGATAAATCAACGGCTTGTCAATCCGGAAGGATTGCCCGCAGCCGACGCAGGTGACACGGTTAATCTGGTTGGTAAGCAACGCCTGCCGCAGCTTGGGGGCGGCATCCACGTCGAGGACGTCCCACAAGGCGACATCCTGCTCCTGAGCGCAATGCGGACAAGCAATGGTGTGTGTTCGAGGGTCTGTCATAAGGTTGCATCATCCCGTTACCGGCGGAAAAAATCAATCGGAACCCGCGCGCCGACGGACGCGGATGGGTCCTTCACGGGTCGGACGCCGGCACTTCCGGCTCAATGGGCGGCAGAATCCGGCCGGGGGTGTAACTTTCCATCACGCGCAGGAAAATCGGCTCATATTGCTCATACAGGCGCGGCGGCGTGCTGAATTGGATGTGGTGGGCAATGTCGCCGGTGAGAAAATCCAGCAGCAACACCCTTGATTTGAAAAGCTGCACGGAACGCTTCACGGCGCGGTGGGGGCCGATGTATGTGATGTCCATGTGCGTATCAGCGGCCAAATTGCGCTCGATTTTTCGCAGAGCCGCCACGAGCCCGTCAAAGGTGGCGCCATTTGTGACCACGGCGTGAATTTGCATATCCATCTGATGTGGCCCGCGAAATCCCACGTTGTAAAACTTGCCTTCCGGCACAAAGGGCACCCAGTGTTGCGGCGGTATAAAGCTGAACAGGCCGCTGGGATCCTCATAGCGCGGGCCGTTGTTTAGGCCGGCGAGAATATCGGTCGCGTCCCCCCTGCGCCGCGCCGGCGCAACCTGCTTTTTCTGCTGCATCCGCTTCGTGACCGTCTTCATGTCCACAAAAAGCGCGATGAGTGCAATGGCGGCCCCTATCAGCCAAACCCAGCGCAAAATCATCTTGGCAGAGGATGGCGGTGGCGGGCGGTGGGAATAGGAGGGCCGGAGTTTCCGTTGCGGCCGGGATGTCGGCAGGGGCGCGCCCATCAATGACTCCGCGCAAAGCGCATGATGGATGCGGGCAACCAATGCAGATAGGTGTAATATTCGGGCGGCAGCTCCGTCACGATGCGCTCCGATGTGGTGAGGTCCACGCGGAACGGGTCTTTTTTGCTTGGCCGCGCGCGTTCATCGCGCACGAATAATTGCTCGCCGCCGCCCGCGGGATCGGTCAGCGCCTCAAACTCCAGAATCCGCTCCTGATCGCCAAAGTTCTCGAATTGCTCGTCCAGCCCATCTTCGGCCACTTGCAGCAACAGGTTGAAACGCGGCGTCCCCAGCGCGCGCCTCAATTCGGCATATAGCTCTTCGCGCGCCTCGTGCCCTTCATCGGCAAATGCCGGAATGTTCAAAACCACCTGATTGGGCGAAGGACTTGCAACCGCGATGCCCGCCTCCTCCAAGTCGCGCAACAGGGTGTGCGTACCAATAAAGGCGGTGTCCAGACTGTCAATTTCGGTGTCGTTGAGGCGCAACAGCCGAATGAGGTCCTCGCTTACACCCTCCAGGCTTTCATCCATCGGCAGCAGGCGCAAGTTGGCGATTTGGTTATCCGGCAGTGGAAAGGTGCCCTTTAAATTTGCGACAATCCAATTCAGCATGTCCTCCAACCGACCGCGAAGACGGGCATTATCCATCTCCAGTTGGAAGGCCTTGCGCGCCAAAGCCTCTTCTGAGGCCGACGGGCCAGATGCTGGCGCAACGGGTTTGGGGGCAGGCGCGGCGCGGGGCGACTCCTCCGGCGCGGGCGCGGCGGCGAGTGTTGGCGGCGGGGATGTTTCCGGCGATGTGGCGGATGCAACCGACGCCGAACGGTCGGAATGCGTGGTGGCGGTTGCGGGCAACCACCAGGAAACCAAAACGGCGGCACACACGACGACGGCAACGCCAATCAGGATGGCCGCGTATTTTCTGTAGTGATCGGGTTCCCGCATCGCCCGTGCCTCAATCGCGAGTCCGCGGCCTACACGCTGCGCGCCGCCTGAATGGCCTCCTCGACTGTGTCATAGAGCTTGACCAAACGGCTCATGCCGAGCAACTCGATGGTCTTGGTGATGCGCCGGTTCAGGGCCGCAATACCCATGAAAGACAGATTTTGCATGGAAATACGCTGGTAACGCCCCAGCAGGGCCAGACCTTTACTATTGATATAGCTCAACTGTTCGCAATCCAGCACCAGACGCACATTGGATTGGTTGACAATCGGCTCAAGCAAGTCTTTGAATTGGTCGTGGGTCACGGAATCCAACGGCCCGGACAAATGGACCAGTTGAACGCCATCGCGGTTCTCAATTTGGGTTGTCAATACAGCTTCGGCCATGTTTTCTCCGGCTTGATTCGCGGGGACGCGCCCCGCACCTGATTCTGAACGAGGATATAATCGGGCAGGTGTGTTTGTACAGCCCTAAAAAAATCGGGCGGCCGGTCAAACGTCGGCAGCGGCGGCCAGAGCGTCATCCATCGTGGGGAAAAGTTTGACGAGTTTGCCCATCCCCAAAATTTCCACCGCCCGGATAATCCGCGAATTCAAGCTGGCAATCCCGAAAAAGGAATTATTGGCTTCGGCCATCCGCTGACAGCGGGCCAGCAACATCAACCCCTTGCTGTTGACATAGTCCAGCCGTGTGCAATTGAGAATCAGCCGCGGACCATCCGCGATCACCAAGGAATCAAGAAGCTCTTTAAGCTGGAAATAGGCGTCGTAGCCTAACATCCCCTTCAGGTGGATAATCTGCACATCGCCGCGCTCCTCCACTTGTGTCGTAAAGACAGTTGGGCTCACGGCCTTCTCCCCTGTCCCCTGCTCACACCGAGCGTGCGGCCTCGATGGCCTCGTCCACGGTCGGATAGAGGGTCAGCAGTTTCGCCAACCCCAAAAGCTCAATCGCACGCATAATTCGCTCGCTCAAAGCGGCAATGCCGAAAAACGAAAGCGTGCCGGCCGCCAAGCGCTGATAGCGCGCCAAAAGCGTCAGCCCTCGGCTGTTCACATAGGAAAGATGTGTGCAGTCCAACACCACGCGGGAGGAACTGGTCCCCACCAGTGGCTCCATCTTCTCTCTGAAGAGGTCATAGGTCACGGAATCCAATGGCCCCGTCACCGTCACCACGTGGACCCCTTGGAGCTCCTCAATCTGAATGTCTAATGTTGTTTCTGCCATGGTTTTGTTCTAATCCACTGTTGTTCCCAATTGTCAAATTGTCCAAGTTAGTATGGCATAGCCCCCCCCCCTCAGGCAACCCGAATTTCGGCAAGAACTGGCTAAAAGAAAGCACCTGAAAATCGGAGTATTTCCCCGAAAATAGTTGATACAGTCAAGGTAGGGCGATATTTTAGCATTATGCGCTCACTCATCACGACTCTCACCTTGTCGGCCCTCACCTTCACTGCCACCGCTCTGGACCCGCGCGGATTCCGAGGCCGATGGAACGACTGGGGCTATATCTCTATGACACTGGCCGCCGATGACGTGTGGCGCGTCACCGTGCAAGCCCCTGCGAACGTCGGCGACAGCAATTTCAAGCTGGCGGATGACAGTTGGGGCAACGAATGGACCTTCGGGGACAACCTGCCCTTGGCTGAAATCAAAACGGCCCATACGTGGGGCGAAAACAGCTCCATCAACGCGACCGGCGGGCGCCATTACACCTTCGCCATGGAAAATGCCAATTATGGCGTGGCCAGCCGCATGATTGTACAGGAAACGCCCCTTGCGCCCATCTCCCTTCTTGCGGTTGCGCATCAATTGGACGACACCCAGGCGGTCGTTTCCGTGCAAACGTCCGCCACCCCAAGCAACGGCGAAAAAATTTATGTGCGTTATTCCCTCAACAACTGGGCCACTTCCTCTTTTGTTGCGGCAACGGGCTCCGGCACGAACTGGACAGCCACCATCACGTTCGGCGCGGCGGACGGAGGCAAAACGTGCTCCTATTACGTGCTGACCACCACGGTCACCTCCCCCACCCACGCCGATGCCCCCTTGCAAACGCTCGCCTGGGACGACCATAACGGCGCAAACTACTCCTATCTGGTTCCCGGCGAAGCTCCCCCCGATGACCCCTCCGCGGCCGAACTGTATATCAACGAGGTACTCTCTTCCAACGACACCGGCGCTCAGGATGAAGACGGCGACTATTCCGACTGGGTGGAAATCTGGAATGCTGGCGATTCCCCCGTGAACCTCGCGGGCTGGGGCCTCTCCGACAGCTATTCCAATCCCTTCAAATGGACGTTTGGCGATGTGACCATCCAGCCGAACGAATTCCTGATTGTCTGGGCTTCGAGCAAGGATCGCCGCGTGCCCAGCGCCACCAATGCCCTGCACGCCAACTTCGCCATCAGCGCGGGCGGCGAAGAAGTAACCCTGACCCGTCCGGATGGCACCCTCATGGATGAACTGCAACCCATCGCCATTCCCACCGATTTCTCCCGCGGGCGCTTCCCGGATGGCGCTGCCAACTGGTTGTTCTTTGCGGAACCCACCCCCGGCGCCGCCAATACCACGCAGGGATTTGACGCGTGGCTTCAGCCGCCCCTGTTCTCCGTCCCCGGCGGGATTTACACGACGAATGTTTCTCTGGAACTGTCCTCTGCCGATGAGGGCGTCACCATCCGCTACACCCTTGATGGCTCTGAGCCAACCGCCAGCTCGCCCATCTATTCCGGCGCATTAATCTTGACCAATCGCACCCGCGTCCCCAACGACCTTTCGGATATTCCCACCAATTATCAGGACCCGGGCCCGCCTTATTACGAGGGCTGGCAATCCCCCGACGGCAAAGTTTTCAAATTCAGCGTGGTCCGCGCGCGCGCCTTCCGCGACGGTGCCATGACCAGCCCATCCGTCAGCCACTCCTATATCGTGGATGCGGCCGGCACCAACCGCTTCACGCTCCCCATCGTCTCCATTGGAACCGGCAAGGCTAATCTGTTTGATGACGACATCGGCATTTACACCCCGGTCAACGACAACATGTGGCAATCGGGCAGCGCCTGGGAACGCCCCGGCTCCATCGAATTTTTCGAGCCGGACGGCACTCTCGCGTTCAGCGGCCCGGTCGGTCTGCGCCTCCACGGCAACACCACCCGCAATCGTCCCCGCAAGGCCATCCGAGTCTACTCGCGCGGCAGCGGCCCGTTTGAATACCAAATCTTTCCCGACAAGCCGCTTAACAAATTTGGCACCTTCATCCTGCGCAATGGCGGCAACGATTGGGGCAACGGCGTCATTCGCGACCTCTTCCTGCAATCCCTCGCGGAAAATGCAAACATGGAGCGCCAGTACGGTCGCCCGGTGCTGGTGTTTCTCGATGGCGAATACTGGGGCATCCACGACCTGCGTGAGCGCTTTGATGACGATTATCACAAGTACAACCACGGCCTCGATGAACCCGAATACGTGCAGGTGGAAATTGACCGCACAACCCCCTCCCCCAACGTGCCCGTGTACGACAACGGCAACCCGGACCTCGGCGGTGATTTTTCCAACCTGTGGCACTTCGTCAAGACCCACGACCTGACCGACGCCGCCAACTACGCCGCCGTGGCCGACCGCCTCGACCTCGACAGTTTCATGGACTTCTACCAGGCGAATATCTTCTTCGGCAACACCGACTGGCCCGGCAACAATACCCGCATCTGGCGCTCGGCGGCCACCAACCGCACCGAAGGCGCGCCTGCCTATCTGGACGCCCGGTGGCGCTACATGCTGTATGACACCGATTTCGGCTTCGCCCTCCCCTTCTTCTATGTGCCCGGCTACGACGAGTTCGCCCAGCACAACACCCTCGCCTACGCCGCCGCCACCAATGGCGGCGACCTGAACCAGCCGGACGCCACCATCATGTTCCACAAGCTTCTGGCAAATGATGAATTCCGCGAGAATTTCATCGTGCGCTTCGCCGACCACCTCAACACCGCTTATTCGCGCGCCAACGTCACCAGCCGCTGGGCCGAAATGGTCGCCACCGTCGCCCCCGAAATGGACGAACACGTCCGGCGCTGGCGACAGCCGACCGACTGGGCGGCCGAATGCAACCGCATCCGCTCCTACGGCGAACAGCGCACCGCCGCCGTCTGGGGACATCTCCAGAGCTTCTTCCAGCTCAACGCGCCCAAGAACCTGACCCTCGCCGTGAGCAACGCGGCCGCCGGCTTCGTGCGCATCAACAATCTGGACTTGAACGAAACCACCGCCGGCTTCTCCGGCTACCCCTGGACCGGCGCCTATTTCACCAACTACCCCATCACCCTCACGGCCCAAACCCTCCCCGGCTACCATTTCGTGGAGTGGCGTAAAGCCGTCGTGGAAGATGGCATTCTGGCCGCCGACCAAGCCGCCAACTATTCCAACTGGACAGACGGCAGCAACCAAGGCTCCGGCTTTGGCGCTTGGGCCCTTGACGCCGACGGCTCCAACGCCGGCTTTTTCATCGGCGCGGGCTGGGGCCTGTGGGCCAATAGCGGCGACACCGCGACCGCCTCGCGGCCCTTCAGCGAAGCCCTCGCCGTCGGCCAGACCTTCTCCGTCCGCCTCGACCACGGCAGCATCGAAAACGGCGGCGAGGTGCGCATCGCCCTGCAAAACTCCGCCGGCAATGACCTCTGGACCTTCGTCTTTGTCGGCGGCGAAGGCCACTACCGCCTCAACGGTTCCGCGACAGCAATCCCCTACACGGATGCGTCCATCGCCATCGCGCTCACCCTGACCTCCGCCACCACGTTTTCCGCGAGCATCACGCCCTCAGTCTCAGGTAGCGGCGCCACCACCCTGACCGGCAACCTAATCAGCCAAAGTGATTCCTCCATTCGGCGCTTCCAAGCGCGCAACGCCCACGCTGGAGATGGCTCCGAAGCCGACATGTTCGTGGACAACCTCCAAATCGCCGCAGCCGCCAGCAGCGCAGAACCCGTCTTCTACAGCAATGACCCCGCCATCACCGTCACCCTCGACGGCCCCACTCTGTTCGAGGCTGTGTATGAAGAAGGCGAACTCAAGGAAACCGCCCTCATCCACTACTGGAACTTTAATGACGCCGCCGCCTTGCTGACACCCACCTACACCCTCAAGGCCGGCGCAAACATCCAGGTGGACCTGGGTGCCACCACCGAAGTTCTGGCCGGCACCGGCCAGGATTTCGCCGGTGAAAACGCACGTTTCAACGATGAAGCCGGCTCGCACCTGCGCATCAACAACCCCATCGGCGCGGCCCTGAACGTCGCCAGCCCCACGGTTGGCTTCGAGGACATTGTCATCCGCTTCGAAACCCGCCGCTCCGGCAAAGGCGCGGGCGAAGAATATGTGTCCTACACGCTGGACGGCACCAATTACACCGCCTTCACCACCATCTATCCGGTGGATGGAGCCCCGCTCGTCTATACACTGGACTTCAGCGCAATCGCCGAAGCCAACAACAATCCCAACTTCGGCATTCGGATTGAATTCGCCCAAGGCGCGGGCGGAACCGCCGGAAACAACCGCTTCGACAACTGGACCGTCGAAGGCGTCGCCCTCGATGGCCTCAACCTGCCGCCGGAGGTCATCGCCCCCATCGCCCACCAGTCCTTCGTGGCGGGCAGCGAAGCCGCCGAATACAACATCGCAAACGTATTCACCGACCCCGACATGGACGCCCTGACCTATGACGCGCAAGTAACGGATGCCACCGTCGCGCAAATCAGTCGCACAGGCGCAACACTCACCGTCACACCCCTCAAACGCGGAGGCGCCACGGTCACCCTCACCGCCAACGATGGCCACAATCCGCCAATCAGCAGCAGTTTTTATGTCCTCGTCTATCCCGAAGCGCACACGCTCGCCGACGCCCCCTACACCTTCACCCAATGGAGCGCGCAGGAACCGCACGGCGCTTATCCGGCCCACATGATTTTCCTGCAAGGCACGGAAAATGACTCGCAACTCACCTCCCCGCTCATCCACGCCTACGACCTGCCCGTTGGCGACCTGGGCGACCCGGAAAATGACGATGCCTATCCCTACGACGGCGTCAAAGGCACGCGCATGAACGGCCTCGGCGAAAACGGCGTAGCCTTCATCAACACCGGCCGCGGCCGTGACCTCGGCGGCGCGCTCGTCGCCCTCGACACCCGCGGCGTCTCCAACGCCCCCGTCACCTGGCTGGGCGGCACCGTTTTGCCCAATGCCCGCATCTACGCCATCCGCCTGCAATATCGCATCGGCGCAACCGGCAACTTTGTGGATGTGCTCGACGGAAACGACGCGCCCATCGAATACCTGCGCAATGAAACGGAAGGCCATTCTCAGACCATGCCCCCCGTCCTTTTGCCCGCCGCCGCCCTGGGACAGGAATACGTTCAGGTTCTCTGGCGCTACTACTGGGCCAACCCGGATCCCCCAAAAGGCGCGCGCGCCCAGCTCCGCCTCGATAACATCCGCGTGAACAACCGCCTCGCCGGCTTCCCCGCCTGGCAACTGAATCAGTTCTCCCCCGCAGAACTTGCCGCCCCCGCCATCAGCGGCCCAACCGCCACCGACGCACAAGGCATCCCCAACCTGTTGCGTTACGCCTTCGGCATGTCTCGCACCGACGACTACGACGCCTGCAAACCCACCGGCTCAGTCAACGAATCCCGCGTGTTCTTCCACTTCCGCCGCCTGCTGGCCTTGGATAGCGGCCTCGAATATATCGTGGAAGCAGCCCCGGACATGAACACCCAAAATTGGGCTACCGCCGATGACATCGGCGAACCGGCCACCGAACCCACCGGCGACGGCCTCACGGAAATAGTGACCTGTGAAATCCCCGCCATCTCCCTCGACCCCACCCGCTTCTTCCGCCTGAAAGTCCGCCTCCTGCCGTAACCCCAACCCGCGCCCCCATCCGCCGCTACTCTGACGAGAGCTCTCCCCGCTCCGCCAGATGCACCAGAAAATCCCCCAGCGCCGCAATCATTTCGTCGCGCGTGCGCCGGTACACTTCCACTGCAAACCCCATCGGGTCCATCACGTCCCGCTCGCCGTCCGGGCTGAATCCGTGCACCAAAAATATTTTATCCTTCGCATCCGGGAAGCGACGCACCATTTCACTGCGATGCCCATGCGTCATGACCAGAATATAATCCGCCGCCGCCATCCGCTCGCGCGACAACCCCCGGCTGCTATGCCCCGAAATATCCACCCCGATTTCGCGCATGGCCTCCACCGCCTCCGGGCTGGCCGGACTGCCCCCCCACGCCGCCACGCCCGCCGACTCCGCCAGCCACCCCTTCCCCGCCAGCTTAGCATTCAGCCACCCCTCCGCCATCGGGCTGCGGCAGGTGTTCCCCGTACACACCACCAGCACTCGTTTCAACGGCCTGCCTCCCGCTCCCATCCCGTGCCCTTTCTAACCATCAGGCCCCTGCCCTCTGACCTCTGACCTCTGCCTCTTCTTCAATATGCCTTCGCCATCAACACCCGCTGCGCGCTCGGCTTGCCGGTCAAGATGCACAAGCCCTCGCCGCGCCCCTCCTCCGGGATTTGATCCGCGAACGGAATGCAGCGAATACTCGTCTCAAACCGCTTGGCCATGGTGTCTTCGTCGTCCCGCGTGCCCGCCCAATGCACCCAGGCAAAGCCGCCCCCGCCCTTGAAGAACTCCTCATACTCTTCGAGCGTATCAATCATCCGCGTTTTCTTTTGCTTTTGAATCCGCGCCCGCTCCAGCAAATCTTTTTGCAGCGTACCCATCAGCGCCGTCATGCCGGCAATCGCCTCCGCGCGCGGCAAAAACTGCTTCTTGCGCTTGCGCAAGTCCTGCTCGCTCTCGCCATCCTGTTCAATCACAAAGCGCCGCACCACGCACAGCGAACCCTTTTCCAAGTCGCGCGGACCAATCTCAAGCCGCACCGGCACACCCTTGCGCTCCCACTCGTAATACTTCGCGCCCGGTTGCATCCCCTCGCGGTCGTCCACCTTCACGCTCAGCCCCTGCCGACGCAACTCCGCCGCCACCGCCTGCGCCTCCGCCGTCGTGCGCTCCTGCTCCTCCGGCGTCTTGTAAATCGGCACAATCACCACCTGAATCGGCGCCAGTTTCGGCGGCAGAATCAGCCCGTTGTCATCCGAATGCGTCATAATCAACGCGCCAATCAGCCGCGTGGAAACGCCCCAACTCGTCGCATGCACATACTCCAGTTGCCCGTCCTTGTTCAGGAACTTCACATCCGCGCTCTTGGCGAAATTCTGGCCCAGATAATGGCTCGTGCCCATTTGCAACGCCTTGCCATCCTGCATCATGCCCTCGATGGACTGCGTATCCAGCGCCCCCGCGAAACGCTCGCCCTCGGTCTTGTGCCCGCGCACCACCGGCACGCCCATCACATTCTCCGCCACATCCGCGTAAACCTCCAGCATCCGCGACACCTCCTCGCGCGCCTCCTCCTCCGTCGCATGCGCCGTATGCCCCTCCTGCCACAAAAACTCCGCCGTGCGCAAAAACAAACGCGTACGCATTTCCCACCGCACCACATTCGCCCACTGATTAATCAACAGCGGCAAATCGCGATAACTCTGAATCCAGTTTTTGTACTGCGCCCAGATAATCGTCTCACTCGTCGGCCGCACCACCAGCGGCTCCTCCAACTTCGAGTCCGGGTCCACCCCCACGACCCCATCCACCGCCTTCAGCCGGTGATGCGTCACCACCGCGCACTCCTTGGCAAACCCCGCCGCGTGCTCCTCCTCCTTCTGGAAAAACGACAACGGAATAAACAGCGGAAAATACGCATTCACATGCCCCGTCGCCTTGAAGCGCTCATCCAGCTCGCGCTGCAACTTTTCCCAAATGGCATAACCGTGCGGCTTAATCACCATGCACCCGCGCACCGACGAATGATCCGCCAGGTCCGCGCGCTTCACGATATCCAAATACCACTGCCCGTAATCCTGCGCCCGCGGCGTAATCCCATCCGCCGCCGTCGCCGGCTGCTGCTTCTGATTCTGCTGACTGCTCATACTCAAATCCTTCTCCCTGTCCGGCGTTTGTTTCTTTTGCGTCCCTTGCGTCTCTTGCGTTAAATGGTT